>NZ_CP088251.1:1541250-1849500 GCF_021117405.1 Frateuria edaphi | reverse complement strand
GATGGAGCGCGTTGACCGGGCAGACGTTGGTCGATTATGTCGGCAACGGATGGGCCGCGGCCCTGCACCCGGACGACGTGCATCCGACGCTCGGCGCCTGGGCGGCTGCGGTCGCCGAAAAGCGGGCCTACCGTTGCGAACAGCGCGTGCGCGTGCGCAATGGAGACTGGCGGACATTCAGCGTAAGGGCGATCCCGACATTCGACCGCGAAGGCGTGATCCACGAATGGGTCGGCGTGCATACCGACGTGACCGAGCAGCGGGCGACGGAGCACTCCCTTCGCGAGCTCACCGCGACACTCGAGCAGCGCGTGCGCGAAGAAACCGCCGCCCGCCAGGAAGCGCTGGTCAAGCTGCACGAAGCGCAGAAGCTGGAAACCATCGGCCAGCTCACCGGCGGCGTCGCGCACGACTTCAACAATCTCTTGATGCCGATCACCGGCGCGCTGGACCTGCTGCAGCGGCGCTTCGCCGATGCGGACGCTCGTGCCGGCCGGTTGATCGACGGCGCCCTGCAATCGGCCGAGCGTGCGAAGACCCTGGTGCAGCGGCTGCTGGGTTTTGCGCGGCGCCAGACCCTGCAGACGCAGGCCGTCGATCTGGAGAGGCTGCTGGAGGGCATGCACGACCTGATCAGGAGTTCGGTCGGATCGACCATCGAATTGCACACGGTCTGCCCGTCCCACCTGCCACAGGCCGTGGCCGATCCCAACCAGTTGGAGCTGGCGCTGCTCAACCTCTGCGTCAACGCGCGCGACGCCATGCCCAAGGGCGGCACGCTCACCATTGCGGCCGATGTGGTGGCGCCGGGCCCGGAACAGTCGGAACTGCCCCAGCGTGAATACGTGCGCGTGTCCGTGACCGATACGGGCACCGGCATGGACCAGCAGACCCTGGCGCGTGCCATCGAGCCGTTCTTCTCGACCAAGGAAACCGGCCGCGGCACCGGCCTGGGCCTGTCGATGGTGCACGGGCTGGCCGGTCAGCTCGGTGGGCACTTTGCCATCTCCAGTACGCCCGGCAAGGGCACTCGCGTGGAGTTGTGGCTGCCCAAGGCATCCGGAGCCACGGCATCGATCAGGCGCGAGACGCAGCCGGAACGACTCCGTACGCCTACTCGTGCCCTCAATGTGCTCCTCGTCGACGACGAACAGCTGGTGCGCGATGGCACGGCTGCGATGCTGCGTGAACTCGGCCACCGCGTGGTGGAGGTCGGCGGCGCAGGCGAAGCTCTCGAAAAACTCCAGGATGGCCTGCAGATCGACGTGGTCGTGACCGACTACAAGATGCCGCGCATGGATGGCGCGGAACTCGCGCGCCGACTGCGCCGCGTGCAACCGGCCTTGCCCGTCCTGCTCATCACCGGCTACAGCGGTCATGCGGACGACACCCGCGGGCTGTCGCGCCTGGCCAAGCCTTTCCGCCAGGCCGACATCGCGGCCGCGCTGGAGGAGCTTATGCCGTCCGCCTCCGCCGCCATCACTGTGGGCACGCTGGAGGGGTGATCCTTCCGACGGCAGGCCTCCTCTGGGTAGTCGAGGACATTACGCTGCGACCACCCCACCGGTATGTGATACGCGCGCCGGAGCGCTGGCCTCGCGGGCGCTGGCGCTAGGCCCGCATGCTGCCGGTGTCCAGGTAGCGCTGATGCCAGGACAGTGCCTCGGTCAGCAGCGAGGGTGACTGCTGTCCATAGGCATGCGCCCGTGCGCGCTCGAAGTAATCGGCCAGCGCGGGGCGATAGTCGGGGTGCGCACAGCGGTCGATGATCAAGCGCGCACGCTGCTTGGGCGAGAGGCCGCGCAGGTCGGCCAACCCCTGCTCGGTGACGATCACCTGCACGTCCTGCGGGATGTGGTCGACGTGGCTGGCCTGCGGCACGATCGCGGAGATGCGCCCATCCTTGGCGGTCGAAGGCGTCATGAAGATCGAGATGTAGGCGTTGCGTGCGAAATCGCCCGAGCCGCCGATGCCGTTCTGGATGCGCGAGCCCATCACGTGGGTGGAGTTGACCGCGCCGTAGATGTCCGCCTCGATCAGCCCGTTCATCGCCAGGCAACCGAGCCGGCGGATCACCTCCGGGTGATTGCTGATCTCCTGCGGCCGCAGCAGGATGTGGTCGCGATAGCGGGCCACGTTCGCGTTGAAGCTGGCCGCCGCCTCCGGGCTGAGCGAGAAACCGGTTGCCGAGATCACGCCCAGCCGGCCGGCCGCCAGCAGGTCGAGCATGCCGTCCTGGATCACCTCGGTATAGGCATTCATGCGCTCGAACGGGCTCTCGAGCAGGCCTCCCAGCACCGCGTTGGGAATGTTGCCCACGCCCGACTGGATCGGCAGCAGCGCGGGAGGCAGCCGCCCGACCTTCACCTCGTGGCGCAGGAATTCGAGCAGGTGGCCGGCAATCGCGCGGGCAGCCGCGTCCGGCGCCCGAAAGGGCAGGTTGCGATCCGGCGCATCGGTTTCCACCACGGCGACCACCTTGTCCGGATCGCATCGCAGATACGGCTCGCCGATGCGGTCGCCCGGCCGGACGATCGGAATGGGTACGCGGTTGGGCGGCAGCGCGGTCCCGTAGTAGATGTCGTGCATGCCATCGAGCGCCGCGCTCTGCCAGCGGTTGACCTCCACGATCACCTGGCGCGCCTGGTCGATCCAGGTCTTGTTGTTGCCCACCGAGGACGAGGGCACCAGCGCCCCGTCCGCCGTGATGCCGCTGACCTCGATCACCGCCGTGTCCAGCGGTCCCAGGAATCCCTGCCAAGCCATTGGCGCGACCTGGCTCAGGTGCAGGTCGAAATACTCCATGCGTCCGGAATTAATCTGCTCGCGCACCAGCGGATCGGAGTTGTAGGGCAGGCGGAACTCGATGCCTTCGGCCCGCGCCAGCGCGCCGTCCAGTTCCGGCCCGGTCGACGCTCCGGTCCACACCCGGACGCGGAACGGCCGCCCGGCCGCATGCTCGGCCTCGATGCGCGCCGCCAGCGCCATCGGCACCGCCTTGGGATAGCCCGAACCGGTGAAACCGCTCATCCCCACCGCGCTGCCCGGCGCGATGAAGCGTGCCGCCTGGTCGGCGCCCATCACCTTCCCACGCAGACGCGCATACTGGATCCGCTGTCCGTCGTTCACCGTCGTCTCCTCGCAACTGCTGTTGAGGCGAAGGGGCACGCTACGCCCGTCGCTGCGGCGGATATGTGTGCGCTGGATTCGATGGTCCGCCGCGAGCGTGACGAACATCTTGCACGCGTTCGGATCCTCCTGGGCCCGACACTGGCGCGGTACCGGAACGGCAGCGACCGGGACCCCGCGCTACCTTGCCGCCTGTAGCAAGGCCCCCCAAGAGCTTTATCGATTTATTAACGAATCCTGCGCGGACGGCTAACGTTGAAGTCACATACCTTGCGTCGTGACGTAGGTGGCGGCGCATGGAAAACCTGATCGTCAGGGTACTGTCCCGCAAGCGGCCTCCGGCCGCCGTGGGCTACGTCGTGACGCTCGGGCTGGTGTTCGCGGTCCTGCTGTTCGAGTACATGTATCGCCCCGCGCTGCACCGCTACCTGCCGTTCCTGCCGGTCGTGTTCGTGTCGGCGCTGTTTTTCGGACGTCCCGCCGGGCTCTTCGCGACGCTCCTTAGCGCCGCCCTTGGCGACGACGTCATAGACCTGCTGCGGGATGGATCCGCGCCGCAGCCGACGGAGATGCTTTTCATCGTCCTGTACGTCTCGGTCGGCTGCGCCACCGCGTGGCTGATCGAAGCGCTGCGCTCGGCCGTCTGCAAGCTGCTCGACGCGGAGGCGGAAACCTCGCTGCTGCTGGACGAACTGGCGCACCGCACCCGCAACGACCTGATGATGATCTCCTCGGTGCTCAACCTGCAGGCGATGCGCCAGACCGACGCGCATGCGCGTGAGGCGCTCGAGTCAGCGGTGGCGCGCGTGCGCGTGATCGCCGAAGCCCAGGAGCGCCTGCGCAAATCCGGCAAGCACGGCGAGGTGGAAGTGGCCGCCTACCTGCGGGCGCTCGGCCACGGCCTGGCCGAACTTCTGCGCGACGTGCGCCCGATCCGCGTGCGCGTCCTGGCCACTCCCATGTTCGTGGATGCGCCGGTGGCCGTGTCCATCGGCCTGATCGCCAACGAGCTTGTCACCAACGCCTTCAAGTACGCCTTTCCGGACGGGCAGGGCGGCACCGTGCAGATCACGTTGGAATTGACCGCCGCAGGCGTTGTCCTGAGTGTGGAAGACGATGGCGTGGGCGTCCCGCCTTCAAAGAAGGACGGCCTGGGCACACGGCTCGTGCAACTACTCGCCTCGCACCTGGGCGGAACGGTCCAGGCGATGCCCCGCGAGTACGGACATGGCGTCAAGGTGTTGCTGCCGATCAAGCCTGCCGCGGTAGTGCTCACGGCCGTCAGTACCGACGGTTGATCCTTGCAGGCGACGCTGGCCGCCGATCGGCTAGTGCACGACAAAAGAACTGTGCAGGGGAATGGATATGTTGCGGACGTGATCTTTCACCGTGACGGTGACCTGCCAGACCCCGCGCGGGTCACCCGGATCATCCGTGTACGTCATCGACGCGTTCGACAGATAGACGTTGCCAGGATCGCCGGGTCGGATCTTCAGGCAGGCAGATCCTGCTGCCGGACCGAATCCGTTCCGTCGGGCCGCACCACGGCAAAGTCGCAGGTGATGTCGGTCATCCCCGAGGCCGGATCCACTTTCACGTTGGACACGAACGTAAGGATGAACAGTGCACCGCCCGGCCGTACCTCCCGCGTCTGATCGAAGTGAGGTGTGGTCTCGGGCGCCGTGTTCCACTTGGCCTGCCAGTCCTTGTCGGGCGTGATCAGAAGCGCCGCGCCCAGACCGTCACGCGACTTCATCGCCTCCGTCTCCGGAATGGGTTTGCCCGAGCGGTCGTGCCAGAACTGCGCCGAAGCTGACAGCGAAAGGGAAGCCGCCACAAGACCGGTCAGCCAACGTCGAAGCATATCCGTGGCGCATCCTTTATCCGATTGATAGACGCGGTCGGCTGCATACACCAGTTCACCATCGGTCGCCCGGCGCCCGGCTTTGTTCTTCGCTCGTCCATTGGAAGTGTTCCAGCAGCCCTGCGGCCTCGACGGAGAGGGCTGCGGCAAGATTCTTGGGCGAGTGGAACTGGTCTCAGTCGCGCTCCCTAGCGAACGCGCGCAGGGTTTTCTGCAGCGCTTCAAGCTCTGCGCTCACGAGTGGAATCCGGCGAGCAGCTCGTCCATGACCGGGTCGATCTTTGCTTTGGTTCCTCGCCACTTGCCCATGTCGAACCCACCTTTCCCGTTCAGGTGATACGTCGCCGAGGCGACGAGGCGGCCGTGCTGGGTGATGCGGATCTCTGCATGGGAGAGATACGGCTTGAAATCCCACGACCGCAAAGCGGTGTAGTCCACGATGTATTCGCACGAAGAGGGCGGGTCATTCAGAAAGACCTCGGCAGCGACCCCATGCCGCTGAAATCCGTCCTGCATCACCAAGACGAAGTCGTCCACTTTGACCGCCGGATTGTTGCTGATGCACACGTGATCCATTGCCGCATGACTATCGACTGGCTTGACCTTGACGCTGGTACATGCGCCAAGCACGAGTACGGCAATTGCCGGGAAGATGAGCTTCATTCCTGACCCCCTGGTCCTTTGGTTGAATGCCTGGCGAGCATAGCGCCCCGCAAAGTGGCCCAGGGAAACTGGTCGAGGGCGCACCCCATGACTTCCGGCCGTGTCCCGCCGCCGCCCACTCGGGCAACACTCGCGCGGCTCTGTGCCGTTCGTCACCCCTGGGGTGTCGTTCGTACGCCCCGTCGCTCCGCTCATCCCACAAGGACCCCTATGCGCCGTCACCTCTCCACCGCAATCTGCCTGGCCCTGGCCGGGCTTTCCATGGCTCCGTTGGGGGTCGCTTCGGCGGCCGAGGTGAGGGAGGCGACGACGCAGTTGCCGCGAGGGGTGGTGCCGTCGCACTACGACGTGGCGGTGACGCCGCATGCGGAGAAGATGACGTTCGATGGCCAGGTGACGATCACCCTGACGGTGGTCAAGCCGACCAGTTCGATCACGCTCAATGCAGCGGACCTGACCTTCTCCAAGGCGTCGCTGACGGCGGAGAAGGGCAAGATGGCGTTTGCCGCGCCGAAGATCGCGGTGGACGGGAAGGCGCAGACCGCGACCTTCACCTTCGACCATCCGATCCCCGCGGGCACCTATCGCCTGGCGATGACCTACGCCGGCAAGATCGGCACCCAGGCCAACGGCCTGTTCGCGCTGGACTACGACACCAAGGCCGGCAAGAAGCGTGCGCTGTACACGCAGTTCGAGAACTCCGACGCGCGCCGCTTCATCCCGTCGTGGGACGAGCCGAACTACAAGGCCACCTTCACCCTGACTGCCACCGTGCCGACCGGCGAGATGGCGGTCAGCAACCTGCCGATCGCTTCGAAGAAGGACCTCGGCAACGGTATGACCGAGGTGCACTTCGGCCAGTCGCCCAAGATGTCGACGTACCTGCTGTTCTTCGGCCTGGGTGATTTCGAGCGCGCGACGCTCGACGCCGAAGGCACCGAGATCGGCGTGATCACGCAGAAGGGCATGATCGACCAGGCGCAGTTCGCGCTGGATTCGTCCAAGCTGGTGCTGAAGGAATACAACGACTACTTCGGCGTGCCGTACCCGCTGCCGAAGCTGGACAACATCGCGGCGCCGGGCCAGAGCCAGTTCTTCTCGGCGATGGAGAACTGGGGCGCGATCTTCACCTTCGAGTATTCGCTGCTGATGAACCCGCATATCTCCACGCAGCGGGACAAGGAACGCGTGTTCAATGTCGCCGCGCACGAGATGGCGCACCAGTGGTTCGGCGACCTGGTGACGATGAGCTGGTGGGACGACCTGTGGCTCAACGAGGGCTTCGCCTCGTGGATGGCGGCGCGTACCACCCAGAAGCTGCACCCGGAATGGCACACCGAGCTGGACGCGGTCGGCGTGCGCGAAGGCGCGATGAGCCAGGATTCGGTCGTCACCACGCATCCGGTGGTGCAGCACGTGGAGACGGTGGAGCAGGCCAGCCAGGCGTTCGACGCGATCACCTATTCCAAGGGCGAGGCGGTGATCCACATGCTGGAAGGCTACGTGGGCGAAGAGGCCTGGCGCACCGGCGTCCGCAACTACATCAAGGCGCACGAGCACGGCAACACGGTGTCGGACGACCTGTGGAAGTCGGTGCAGGCCGCGGCCGGCAAGCCGATCACGCAGATCGCGCACGACTTCACGCTGCAGCCGGGTATTCCGATGCTCGAGGTGCGCGCGGCCGCGTGCACCAATGGCAAGACCAGCATTGCGCTGCGCCAGGGCGAGTTCACCCGTGACCGGCCGGAGAAGAAGCCGCTTCGCTGGCACGTGCCGGTGATCGCCCAGACGGTCGGCGGCGAGCCGGTGCGCATGGTTGTCGACGGCAAGGCCACGATGACTGTGCCGGGATGTGGCCCGGTGCTGGTCAACGCCGGCCAGACCGGCTACTACCGCACGCTCTACGCGCAGAACAACTTCGACGCCTTGAAGGGTCAGTTTGCCAAGCTGGCGCCGATCGACCAGCTCGGCCTGCTGGGCGACACCTGGGCGCTGGGCATGGCCGGCAACGAGCCGGTGTCCAACGTGCTGGCGCTGATCACCGCGACCCCGGCCGACGCCGACCCGCAGGTGTGGTCCGAGGTGGCCGGTTACCTCTCGGCGCTGGACAACTACTACCGCGGCGACCAGGCCCGCCAGCAGCGCCTGCGCACGTTTGCACTGGGCCAGCTGCAGCCGGTGTTCGCCAAGATCGGCTGGGAGGCCAAGCCGGACGAGAGCGCGCCGACCGCCAACCTGCGCCAGACGCTGATCGGCGTGATGGCGGACCTGGGCGATGAGCAGGTGATCAACGAGGCCCGCCGCCGCTTCGCCGCGCAGAAGACCGATCCGAACGCCGTGCCGGTGGCGCTGCGCAAGACCATCACCGCGATCGTCGCGCAGAAGGCGGACCAGTCGACCTGGGACCAGCTGCACGCCCAGGCGAAGTCCGAGACCACGCCGCTGATCAAGGACCAGCTCTACAGCATGCTCTCGATCCCCGAGAACGATGCGCTGGCCCAGCGTGCGCTCGACCTGGCACTCACCGACGAGCCGGGTGCGACCAACAGCGCGGGCATGATCCGTGCGGTGGGCTTCTACCATCCGGAGATGGCGTTCGACTTCGCCGTGGCCCACCGCGAGCAGGTCAACAAGCTGGTCGATTCGACCTCCAGCAGCCGCTACTACCCGGTGCTGGGCGCGAGCTCGACCAAGCCGGAGATGATCCAGAAGATCCAGGACTACGCGCAGAAATACATCGCGCCGACCTCGCGCCGCGTGGCCGAGCAGGTGGTCGCGAACATCAAGTACCGCATGATGATCCGCAAGGATCGCCTGTCGGAAATCGATGCGTGGCTGGACAAGCACGCCGGCTGATCCTGCCGGGTCGGTGAGAGAGGAAGGCCCCGCATGGCGGGGCCTTTTTCTTTGCGTGCCGCGGGGACCCCAGCCACGCTGGCGGGTGATCGGCTGCCTTGATCGGACCTTGACGAAAATCCCTTCCACGGCATGACCTCTGGCCCTATCCGATCGCCATGGTCGGCATACGCTGATCGCGCCGTCTGATGGATGGCTCCTTCATCAATGGGACGGCCGTGGGCGGTGCCTGTGGCAGGCGATCATCCGTGCGTGTGGCAGGCGGACCGTCCGAAACCTCATGAGCGATAAGCCAAACCCCTGGCCGCTCATGGGTCCCCCACGTCGATGAGAAGCAGGTATCCCCATGAACGCATGCTCTGCAATCCGCATACACCGCCGCCTTGCGGCGGGGGCCTTGGCGCTGGCGGTCGTTGGCGTCTTCGGTGCACTGGGCTCCGCTACGGTTTCGGCCAACGAGATCACGACGGGCAGGGTATTCGGCAGGGCGCCCGCGGGTGCCACCGTGCTGGTCAGCAGTCCCGAGATCGGCATCCATCGCACGATCCGCGCAAATGACCGGGGCCTCTATCGGATGGGCTGGGTGCCGGTAGGCATCTATTCGGTCACGGTGCTCGACAACGGCCAGCCTACGGTCATGCACCCGAATGTGCAGGTGCTCGTGGACACCGGTTCCAGGGTGGATTTTGGTTGTGTCCATGGACGGTGCTCGGAGGTCGCGGCGAACTAACGAAGGGGCCCCGGCAAGGGCGTCGACGATACGCAAGGCATCTGGCGCCCGGCGCGGAAACGCCGGGCGCTTTTTTATGCGACCGGGCGTCGGCATGGACCTGGCCTGCTCTTTCCACGGGAATGGGCGGGAACGCCACCGTCCACTACGGCTGCGCCGGTGCAAGCCTGTGGTGGATCTTCTTCCGCCGGGGTGACTTCTTACCCTTCGGCCGCTCCCGGCAATCGAGTACGCTGCGCACGCCGCACGGAGGCGCATGCCTGGTGCGCGGCTGCGGAGGGTGTGGTTGGTGGCTCGTCGAGCGCCGGCCGAAGCCATCCGCACGATCCGCGGGCACACCGCCAAACCCCTGGCGGCCCGCGGTTCTCCCCACATCGATAACGAAAAGAAGGAAAAACCCATGAGCAAGCTCCACTCGATCAAAACGGGTTCGATCCGTCGTGGCTTCGTGGCGGCCGCCGCCGTCGCATTGTTCGGCATGGCGGGTTCCGCCGCGGTCCACGCGCAGGCCACGGCCGGCGAAGTGTTCGGCAACGCGCCGGCCGGCAGCACTGTCCTGGCCAAGAGCACGACCACCGGCACCCAGCGCGAGGTCCAGGCTGACGAGAAGGGCCGCTACGCGATCCGTGCGCTGCCGATCGGCGTCTACACGGTGACGCTGTCGGAGAACGGCCAGCCGGTCGCCAAGCACGTCAACGTGCCGGTGGTGGTGGGTCGCGGCATCAAGGTGGACTTCGACGGTCAGGCGTCGGCCACCGGCCAGCAGTAAGGCGTCGAGCCGGGCGTCCAGGCGTCCGGCGAAACGAAAAGCCAGCGCCGCAAGGCGCTGGCTTTTTTTGTCAGAAGCGCCCTTGGGCGCGAACCAAGTGTCCGAGGTGGCGATCACCCGAACCGCGGTCGCGGCCAAGCGCTCCTACAACGGTGGCGGCTCCTCCCGGCGAGGGAAGTCCGTCAGAGCGCTTCGAAGATGCCCGCCGCGCCCATGCCGGTGCCGATGCACATGGTGACCATCCCGTACTTCTGCTTGTGCCGGCGCAGGCCGTGCACCAGCGTCGCCACGCGCACGGCACCCGTGGCACCGAGCGGGTGACCGAGCGCGATGGCGCCGCCCAGCGGGTTGACCTTGGCCGGGTCAAGCTCGAGATCCTTCATCACGGCCAGCGCCTGGGCGGCGAAGGCTTCGTTGAGCTCGATCCAGTCGAGCTGCTCACGACTGATGCCGGTGCGCTTGAGCGCCAGCGGGATCGCTTCCTTGGGACCGATGCCCATCACCTCCGGCGGCACGCCGGCGACGGCGAAGCCGACGAAGCGGGCCAGCGGCTGCAGGTTGTATTCCTTGATGGCCTTCTCGCTGGCGATCAGCACGGCGCCGGCGCCATCGGACATCTGGCTGGAATTGCCCGCGGTGACGCTGCCACCGAACTGGCCGTTGCGGAAGACCGGCTTGAGCTTGGCCAGCACGTCGGGCGTGCTGCCCGGGCGGGGGCCTTCGTCCTGGCTGATGACGCGGCTGTCGGTGACGATCGTGTCATTGGCCAGGTCTGGATAATGGTCGTCGAGCTGGAACGGGGTGATCTCGTCCTTGAACTCACCGGCGGCCTGCGCGGCCAGCGCGCGCTCGTGGCTGCGCGCGGCGAAGGCGTCCTGCTCCTCGCGGCTGACCTTCCATTGCTTGGCGACGTTCTCGGCGGTGATGCCCATGCCGTAGGCGATGCCGATGTGCTCGTTGTCGAAGATCGCCGGGTTCATCGCGACCTTGTGGCCCATCATCGGCACCATGCTCATGCTCTCGGTACCGCCGGCGAGCATCAGGTCGGCCTCGCCCAGGCGGATCGCGTCCGCCGCGTAGGCCACGGCCTGCAGGCCCGAGGAGCAGAAGCGGTTGATGGTGACGCCGGGCACGGTGTGCGGCAGGCCGGCGAGCAGCACGCCGATGCGCGCCACGTTCATGCCTTGCTCGGCCTCGGGCATGGCGCAGCCGATCACGGCGTCGCCGATGCGGTGCGGGTCGATGCCCGGCGCCTGCGCCATCACGGCGCGGATCACGTGGGCGAGCATGTCGTCCGGGCGGGTGTTCCTGAAGACGCCGCGCGGCGCCTTGCCGACCGGCGTGCGCGTGGCGGCGACGATGTAGGCGTCCTGGATTTGCTTGGTCATCGTTTTGCTCCGTCGCGTCGCGCTTGTCTGAAGCGCCGACGCGTTGTGGTTTGCGTTCGTGGGCCTGTCGCGCGGATCAGTTGCGCAGCGGCTTGCCGGTGGTCATGGTGTGCGCGATGCGGGCCTGGGTCTTCTCGGTCTTGGCCAGTTCCACGAAGTGCTTGCGCTCGAGCTTGAGCAGCCAGGCCTCATCGACCAGCGAGCCGCGCTCGATGCCACCGCCGCACAGCGTGTCCGCGATGCGGCTGGCGATCGCCACGTCGTGCTCGGAGGCGAAGTAGCCGGCCTGCAGGTTGACCAGCGACGCCTTGAAGGTCGCCGTGCCGGTGTCGCCGGCGACCGGGATCGCGCGGGCGGGCAGGGGCGGGCGCCAGCCGCTCTCGGCAAGCGCCGAGGCGACCTCCCTGGCCACGTAGAGCAACTCGTAGGCGTTGAACACCACGACGTCGGACTCGCGCAGCAGGCCCAGCTGCTCCGCTTCGAACGCGCTGGCGGAAACCTTGGCCATGGCCACCGTCTCGAACACCTTCTTGAGCGATTCGAACGGATCGGCCGGGTTCGCGTTCGCCGCACGCACCGCCAGCTCCTTCAGGCCGCCACCGGCCGGCAACAGGCCGACGCCTGCTTCGACGAGACCGATGTAGCTTTCCAGCGCGGCCACGGTGCGCGCCGAATGCATCTGGAATTCGCAGCCGCCACCCAGGCACAGGCCGCGCACGGCGGCGACGACCGGCACCAGCGAGTGCTTGATGCGCATGTTCGTGCGCTGGAAGTTTTCCACCATCGACTCGAAGGCGTCGAACTTGCCGTCCTTCAGCAGGCCGAGCGCACCCTTCAGGTCCGCGCCGGCGGAGAACGGTTCGCCGGTCTGCCAGATCACCACCGCCTTGAGCTTCTCCTCCGCCACCCCGATGGCGTGCTGGATGCCGTCGAGCACGTGGTCGTTGACCGTGTTCATCTTGGTCTTGAACGAGAGGATGCCGACGCCGTCGTCGCCCAGCGTCCACAGGCGGACGCCCTCGTTCTCCCACACGGTGGTGCCCTGGTCGAACTTCTCGCCGAGGATCGCGTCAGGGAAGAGCTGGCGCGCGTAGACGGCGTGGGTGGAGCGCGGCTTGTCGGTGTTCGACGCGGCCGAGTAGGAGCCCGCCTTGCCGTGCACGCCGTTGCGGCCGTCGGTGACCCAGGCGGGCAGCGGCGCATCGCTCATCGCCTTGCCGGCCTTGATGTCCTCGGCGATCCAGTTCGCCACTTGCTGCCAGCCGGCGGCCTGCCAGGTTTCGAAGGGACCGAGCTTCCAGCCGTAGCCCCAGCGGATGGCGAAGTCGACGTCGCGCGCGGTGTCGGCGATGTCGGCCAGGTGGTAGGCGGTGTAGTGGAACAGGTCGCGGAAGATCGCCCACAGGAACTGCGCCTGCGGATCGCTGGACGCGCGCAGTTTCGTGAACTTTTCGGCCGGGTCCTTGATCGCGAGGATGGCGGCGACTTCATCGGACGCCTTCTGTTCGGAAGGCACGTAGTCGCGCCTGGCCGGGTCCAGGACAAGGATGTCCTTGCCGACCTTCTTGTAGAAGCCGGCGCCGGTCTTCTGGCCGAGTGCGCCGGCGTCGATCAGGCCCTGCAGCACCGCCGGTGTCTTGAAATACCTGTGCCACGGATCATCGGCCAAGGTGTCGCCCATGGTCTTGATCACGTGCGCCATGGTGTCCAGGCCGACCACGTCCGCGGTGCGGTAGGTGGCGCTCTTGGGGCGGCCGATCGCAGGCCCGGTCAGCGCGTCGACCGTGTCGAAGCCGAGCTTGAACTGCTCCGTGTGGTGCATGGTCGCGAGCATCGAGAACACACCGATGCGGTTGCCGATGAAGTTCGGGGTGTCCTTGGCGATCACCACGCCCTTGCCGACCGTGGTGGCGAGGAAGGCTTCCAGGCCTTCGATCACGCTGGCATCGGTGAGGCGCGTGGGGATCAGCTCGACCAGGTGCATGTAACGCGGGGGATTGAAGAAGTGCACGCCGCAGAAGCGGTGGCGCATTTCTTCGGGGAGCGCTTCGGCCAGCGTGTTGATCGACAGGCCGGAGGTGTTGGACGCGATGACCGCGGTTTTCGACAGGTGCGTGGCGATCTTCCTGTAGAGATCGAGCTTCCAGTCCATCCGCTCGGCGATCGCCTCGATGACCAGGTCGACCTCCTTAAGATGATCGAGGTCCTCGTCGTAGTTGGCCGGGATGATCGCGGCGGCGAGATTCTTGTCCGCCAGTGGAGCAGGCGAGAGCTTGGCGAGGTTGGCGATCGCCTTGATCGCGATGCCGCTCTTGGGACCTTCCTTGGCGGGAAGGTCGAACAGCACGGTTTCGACACCGGCGTTGGTCAGGTGCGCGGCGATCTGCGCGCCCATGACGCCGGCGCCCAGCACGGCGGCCTTGCGGATGCGGAGTGTTGCGGGCATTGGCTTCTCCAGGGGATGCGGACAGCGAAACGAAATGAGGCTAGGCAGCCAGCCGTGGCTGGCCGGTGAGTTCGGAAGGGCTCAGGGGTGGCTGAGGCCGGCGCTGGCGAAGCGGATTAGGTGCGCGATCGTCTGCTCGCGGTGGGCGGCCTCGCTGACGCCGCCCTTGCGCTGGATCATGCCGAAGCCGGACATGGCATGGGTCAGCGCACCGGTCACCAGGTCGATGCGCCAGTAAAGTTCCTCGCGGCTGAGCCCGGGCAGCAGTCGGGCGAACTCGGCGGTGAACTGGCGCATGACATGGCCGTAGTTCTCGGACATGAACTGGCGCAAATGGTCGTCGTGCTCCGCGAATGCGCGTGCCAGCACGCGCATGAACAGCGAGCCGCTGCCGTCGCCGGAGAGCGCCAGGGCAGGGCGGATGAAGGCGTCGAGCACGGCCTCGAGCGTCGTGCCGGGCTGGCCGGCGACCTTCGAGAGGGCTCCCAGTCGGTGTGCGTTCAGCGTATCGAGGCGGCGGCGGAACACCTCCTCGACGAGCTTGTCTTTGGATCCGAAGTGGTAGTTCACTGCGGCCAGGTTGACTCCGGCGGCGGCCGTCAACTGTCGCAACGACGCGCCATCGAAGCCGCGCTGGGCGAACAGCACCTCGGCGGCACAGAGGATGCGTTCCTTGGTCGAGGCGGAACTGTTCACGCTTGGGCTCGCTCGCAGGGAAGGAATCAAACGATCGTTTGAGCATACGCGGGGCGCTTCGGGCCCGTCAAACGGCCGTTTGGTTCACGCCGTGTCCGCTTGCGATCAGGCTAGAATCTGTCAAACTTTCGTGAGCTAAATCCGCATTTCGTGTCGGATTTAGCCCTACATTGATCGGCAAGACAGCCGATAGCCCACTCAGATACCAGTTTTCCCGGAGCAGACCCATGGCGCTGGAGCGCACCCTTTCCATCATCAAGCCCGACGCCGTCGCCAAGAACGTGATCGGCCAGATCTACTCCCGTTTCGAGCAGGCCGGCCTGAAGGTCATCGCCGCGAAGATGAAGCAGCTGTCCCGCAAGGAAGCCGAGGGCTTCTATGCAGTGCACAAGGAGCGCCCGTTCTTCAACGCGCTGGTGGAGTTCATGATCTCCGGTCCGGTGATGATCCAGGTGCTGCAGGGCGAGAACGCCGTGCTGAAGCATCGCGATCTGATGGGCGCCACCAACCCGAAGGACGCTGCGCCGGGCACGATCCGCGCCGACTTCGCCGATTCGATCGACGCCAACGCGGTGCACGGCTCCGATGCCGCCGAGACCGCCAAGGTCGAAATTGCCTACTTCTTTGCGGAGACGGAAGTCTCCCCGCGGTGAGATAAGTTGTGAACCAGGTTGTAGCCATCCCTTCCATCGACCCGAAAGCCACAAGCGACAAGGTCAACCTGCTCGATTTCGATCGCCAGGGGCTGCGTGATTTCTTGGCGCAGCTCGGCGAGAAGCCTTATCGCGCCGAGCAGGTGATGAAGTGGATCTACCACCGCCTGGAAGACGACTTCGGCAGGATGACCGACGTGGGCAAGGCGCTGCGCGCCAAGCTCGAGGCCACGTGCTACGTCGGTCCCCCGAAGACGCTGTTCGACAAGGCTGCAGCCGACGGCACGCACAAGTGGCTGCTTGGCATGGATGGCGGCAACGCCATCGAGGCGGTCTACATTCCCGAGCCGACCCGCGGCACGCTGTGCGTGTCCTCGCAGGTCGGCTGCGGCTTGAATTGCCAGTTCTGCTCGACCGCGACGCAGGGCTTCAACCGCAACCTGGCTGCATCCGAAGTCATCGGGCAGATGTGGGTGGCGGCCAAGCACCTGGGCAACGTCACGCACCAGAACCGTCGCATCACCAACGTGGTGATGATGGGCATGGGCGAGCCGCTGCTGAACTTCGACAACGTGGTCACCGCGATGAGCCTGATGCGCGATGACCTGGGCTTCGGCCTGGCGTCCAAGCGCGTGACGCTCTCGACCGCCGGCCTGGTGCCGATGATCGACAAGCTGTCCGAAACGATCGACGTCTCGCTGGCGGTGTCGCTGCACGCGGCCAACGACGAGCTGCGCACGGAACTGGTGCCGCTCAACAAGCGCTACCCGATCGCCGAACTGCTGGGCGCCTGCCTGCGTTGGATCGAGCGCCGTCCGCGCACTTCGATCACCTTCGAATACACACTGATGAAGGGTGTGAACGACCAGCCCGAGCATGCGAAGCAGCTGATCAAGCTGATGCGCAAGCTGCCCACCGGCAGCGCGAAGGTGAACCTGATCCCGTTCAACCCCTTCCCGGGCACGCGCTTCGAGCGCTCGGACGCCGAGGTCATCCGCGCGTTCCAGACGCAGCTGCTCAACGCGAACGTCCTTACCATGCTGCGCCGCACGCGCGGCGACGACATCGATGCCGCCTGTGGCCAGTTGAAGGGCCAGGTGCTGGACCGCACGCGCCGGCAGGCCGAGTTCCGCAAACGCCTTGATCAGGGACAAGGAGTCGTGCATGCGTCTTGAACGCTGGATGGGGGCAGCGCTGGCGCTGGTGCTCGCGGGGTGCGTCACCACGACCACCGAGGAAGGCAGTCTCGGCAAGGTGCCGCATTCGAGCCAGAGCCAGGAGGCACAGGATGCCGCGCGCGTCCATACCGAGCTCGGCCAGCAGTACATGGCCAACGGCGACCTCAAGACGGCGCTGGACAAGCTCAACAAGGCGCTGCAGTTCGACGAGGACTATGCGCCGGCGCACACCGTCATTGCCGTCCTCGACGAGCGCATCAATCGCCCGGAGCAGGCTGAGCAGCATTACCGCCGCGCGGTCCAGCTGGAGCCGGACAAGGGCATGCCGAACAACAACCTCGGCACGTTCCTCTGCCGCGTCGGCAAGGGCGCCGAGGCGCTCAGGTACTTCGATACCGCGCTGAAAGACCCGTTCTACCAGACCCCGGACATCGCGCTGACCAACAAGGGCATCTGCCAGCTGCGCATGAACGACGTGGCTGGTGCCGAAGGTACTTTGCGCAAGGCGCTGGATGCCAACCCGCAGAACGGCGATGCCCTGTTGCATTTGGCCAAAGCCCTGTACCTGAACAACGACGCGTTCCGCGCGCGTGCGTTCATCCAGCGCTTCGACGCGCTGGGACAGCCTAGCGCCGACGCCCTCAAGCTCGGCCACGACATCGAAACCCGCCTGGGTAACACGGACGCTGCCCAAAACTACCGCAGGCGACTGCAGAGCCAGTTCCCGGATTCGGATCAGGCCCGCGCCCTCGACGCACCCGCTAGCCCATGACCTTCCAGCAGTCCAATCCCGGCCATCGTGCGATTGATCTGTTCGCCGTCGCGGCGATCACGGATGGCCCGTCGAACGATCAGTCCCCCAGTTTCGGCAGCCGTTTGCGCGCCGCCCGCGAAGCGCGCAGCCTCGACATCGACGCCTGCGCACATGCCCTCAAGCTTCCGGCGCGCGTGTTGCGCCAGCTGGAGAGCAACCAGCGCGAGGGCATCGACTACGCCGTGTACCTGGCCAGCTACATCAGCAAGTACGCGCGCCATCTGGGCGTGGACGAGGACGCCATCCAGGCGGAACTCGCGAGCCTCAAGCGCGCCGAGCCCACGTTGGTGGCCACGGGCGGCATGTCGCACTCGCGCTACCTGCTCGAGCGCTATGCCACCGCCGCGACGTACGTAGTGCTGACCGCGGTGATCGTGGTGCCGATGGTATGGCTGGGCGTGCGCGGCACGCTCGACCGCGATCTGAGCCACCTGGCGCCGCTGGACGCCACACCGGTTGCCCAACAAGACGCCCCGGCGCACGTCGCCAGCAACAATGCCCAGACCACGGTGGCGGCACCTGCTCGCAAGGCGGCTGCCACTGCGCCGGCCGAGGAGCAACCGTTGCTGGCCTCGATGGCACCGTTTCCGGGTCTGGACAGCGGCAGCCTGAGCGTCGCCAAGCCTGAAGCCGCGACCACCGCGCCGGCCCCCGTAGTCGCCAGCCCTGGCGGGCACAGCGTTAGCCTGACGCTGGACGAAGCCAGTTGGGTCGAAGTGGTTGCCGCCGACGGTTCCCGCCTGGAATACGGCCTGCTGCCGGCCGGCGTCAGCAAGACCTGGAACAGCGCGCAACCGCTGGACGTGCGCATCGGCAACGCCGGTGGCGCACAGGTCAGCATCGACGGCCAGCCGCTGCCGCTGGATGCCTATCGCCGCGCCAACGTGGCGCACTTCCGCGTCCAGGACGGCAAGCCCGCGCCCAGCGGCGCCTGATCCAGCCGTCGGTTGCAGGAGCGCACCCGCGCGCGAACGCCATGGCGGTCGGGCCGGGTGCGTTTCCATATGAAGACCTGTGGATTTTGCCCGTCCCCGCGGCGCTTCGGTTATGCTTGTCCATTGACCGCGATGCACCCGCGGTCATGGCATTCCAATCTTCTTTTTCCCAGCGCCGGGTCGGCTTATGCCGTCGCGGCGCGCGCTTTTGACGGACAAATGCATGGCATTCGACGCATACGACGATTACGAGCAAGGCGAACGCGTACAGCAATGGCTGCGCCAGAACGGCCTGTCCATCGTCATCGGCATCGTCATCGGCCTGGTCGCGATCTTCGGCTGGCAGCAGTGGCGCAACCACCAGGCCACGCGCGAGATGGAGGCGTCCAACCTCTACCAGCAACTGCAGACCGCGCTGGCCTCCGGCAACACCGGCGAGGCTGACAAGCTGGTCGATCGCCTGGAGAAGGACTACGCCAAGTCCACATATGCCGTGTTCGCCGCCAGCGACCAGGCGCAGCGGCTGGTCGAGGCCAAGCAGCTGGACAAGGCGCTTGCCTCGCTCCAGTGGGCGCGCAGCCACGTCGGCGACAACGCGCTCAAGCCGCTGGTGGAACTGCGCACCGCCAAGGTGCAGATGGCCGCCGACAAGGCCAAGGACGCGCTGGCCACCCTCGACGCGGTCACCGCGAAGGGTTACGAGGCGCTGCGCCAGGAACTACGCGGCGATGCGCTGGTCAAGCTTGGTCGCGCGGACGAAGCGCGCAAGGCCTACCAGGCGGCGCTGGCCGCCATGGCTGAAGACGCGCCACAGCGCGCTGCCTTGCAACTCAAACTCGACGATCTGGCCGTGGCCGGGAAGCAGGGCGCATGAAGGTGATTGGCATGAAGCGGGCGGTAATGGTGGCGCTGGTCGGCCTGGTCGCGTTGGCCGGTTGCCATAACGCCAAGAAGGAAAACGTCCAGCCGCCGACGCCGCTGTCCAAGGACTTCAAGCCCACGGTGCAGGTCACCCGCCTGTGGCACGAGACCATCGGCGACGGCGCCAAGGACACCGGCGTGCGCCTGCGTCCGACGGTGGTCGATGGCGTGCTCTATGCCGACAGCGCCGACGGCAAGCTGGTCGCGCTCGATGCCAATACCGGCAAGACGATCTGGTCCAAGAGTTCGCGCACCCACGGTTGGTTCGGCTGGGGCGACAAGAAGCGCAAGGACGCTTTCTACGCCGGCGGCCCGGCGGTCAGCGGCGACCTGCTTGCCGTCGGGACGCTCGATGGCCACGTCTACGGCGTCAACGCGAAAGACGGCAGCCCGCGCTGGGAAGCGACGCTCAAGTCCGAGGTGCTGGCCTCCCCGGTGATCGTGGGCAACCTGGTGGTGGTGCGCACCGGCGACGGGCGCGTCTATGGCCTGGATGCCGCCACGGGCGAGCGCCGCTGGGTCTACGACCAGAGTGAGGTGCCGCTGCTCAGCCTGCGCGGCAACGGTCCGCTGCTGGTGGCCAATGGCGTCGTGTTCTTCGGCAGCGACGGCGGCAAGCTGGTCGCGCTGCGGCTGGACAACGGCGAGAAGCTGTGGGAACAGAATCTTGCCAGCGGCGAAGGCCGCACCGAGATCGAGCGCCTGGACGACGCCGACGGCTCGATCCTGCTCGATGGCCGCACGCTCTACGGCGGCGCCTACCACGGGAACCTCGTGTCCATCGACGGCCCCACCGGCCGGCCGATCTGGGCGCATCCGTTCTCCACCTACACCTCGCTGGCGACCAAGGGCAACGCGCTCTACGCGGTGGATGAGGACTCGCAGGCGTGGGCGTTCGACAAGAGCTCCGGCGCCGAGATGTGGAAGAACGACAAGCTCAAGTACCGCTGGCTGACCGGGCCGGAGGTGCAGGGCGACTATGTGGTGGTCGGGGACATCGAAGGCTACGTGCACTGGCTGCAGACCGGAGACGGTGCGCTGGCCGCGCGCGAGCGGCTGTCCAAGCACGCCATCCGCGCCCAACCGCTGGTGGTCGGTGATGTCGTGTACGTCGAAGACGTGGAGGGCCGCATCGGCGCCTACCGTCTCGGCGGCGCGCGCTGATCGCCCGCAAGGAAGATGCTGAATCATGCTGCCCGTCGTCGCCCTGGTCGGTCGCCCCAACGTCGGTAAATCGACCCTCTTCAATGCCATGACGCGCAGCCGCGACGCCCTGGTGGCCGACATGCCGGGCGTCACCCGCGATCGCCACTACGGCGTGTGTCATCTCGGTCCGCGCTCGTTCGTGGTGGTCGACACCGGCGGCCTGTCCGGCGTCGAGGAAGGCCTCGATGCACTCACCGCGCAGCAGGTGCGCCTGGCGATCGATGAGGCGCAGGTTCTGGTGTTCGTGGTCGACGCGCGCGACGGACTGCTGCCGCAGGACCAGGGCATCCTCGGCGAGCTGCGCCGCAGCGGCAAGCCTATCCTGCTGGCGGTGAACAAGACCGACGGCCTGGAAGAGCAGGACGCCCTTGGCGAATTCGCCCGTTTCGGCATTGCCGCGATGCTGCCGCTGTCGGCCGCACACAACCGTGGCATCGAGGAGTTGATCGCCGCGGCATTGCCGTTGTTGCCGCCGGACGAGGACGAATCCGAGTCGCACGTCGAGGACGACAGCATCCGCGTCGCCATCGTCGGCCGCCCGAATGCCGGCAAGTCCACCCTGATCAACCGTCTGCTCGGCGAGAACCGGCTGATCGTCTCCGACGTCGCCGGCACCACGCGCGATCCCATCCGCGTGCCGCTGGAGCGTGACGGCAAGAGTTACACGCTGATCGACACCGCTGGCGTGCGCCGCAGAGCGCGCGTGGAAGAAGCCGTGGAGAAGTTCAGCGTCATCAAGACGCTGCAGTCGATGGCCGCGAGCCAGGTCGTCGTGCTGATGATCGACGCCCGCGAGAACCTGGCCGACCAAGACCTCACCCTGATCGGCCACGCGGTCGAAGAAGGCCGCGCGCTGGTGATCGCCGTCAACAAGTGGGACGGCATGGACGCGTACCAGCGCGAGCAATGCCAGCGCACGCTCGAGCGCAAGCTGGTCTTCGTCGACTGGGCTAAGACGGTCTTCATTTCGGCGTTGCACGGTTCGGGCCTGCGCGAGCTGATGCGCGCGGTCGTCCGCGCGCACACCTCGGCCACCCATGAACTGGGGTCCTCCGACCTCACCCGCACGCTGGAAAAGGCCTACGAGGCCTACCAGCCGCCGCTGGTGCGCGGCCACGCGCCCAAGCTCCGGTTCGCGCATCCGGGCGGGTCCAACCCGCCGACCATTGTCATCCACGGCAGCCGCACCAAGCACATCGCCCCGGCCTACCGCCGTTACCTCGAGAACTTCTTCCGCAAGCGCTACAAGCTGGAAGGCACGCCGATCCGAATCGACTTCCGCGATGGCGACAACCCGTTTGCCGGGCGCAAGAACGTCCTCACCGAAGGCCAGCAGCGCAAGCGCCAGCGGATGATCCGCGAGATGAAGAAGCGCAAGAAGTAGCCGCTTCGGTTCCGTCCGTAGCTAGGATCGAAGTCAGCCCACGGCCTGGCTGTCGACCAGATCCCCAGGCACCAGCGCGTACACCGCCGCATCGCAGGCCTTGTCGCGCATCCACAGTCGGTGTCGCGCGATGCATTCGAACCGTGCTCCGGCCTGCTCGGCGGTCCGCCGGCTCGCCTGGTTGTCGACTAGGGCGACGATTTCGATGCGCACCAGGCCAAGCGTCTCGAAGCCGAAACCTGCCGCAAGCTTGGCCGCCCGACGCGCGATCCCCTCGCCCTGGCGCGACTGGCGGACCCAGTAGCCCAGCGCCGCGCTGCGATGCATGCGATTGCGCTGGTTCAGCCCGACGCTGCCCAGCAAAGTTCCGCTGGCCCGTTCGAACACGCCGAACGCGAAGTGCTCTTCCTTTGCCCAGCCCTCGCGGCAGTGACCTATCCACGCCTGTGCCTCGTCGAGGTCGTAGCCGGCGTGGCACCAGGGAAGCCAGCGGCCGACGGTTTCCAGCGACTCCTGGACTGCCATGTGCAGCGCCGGTGCGTCATCCGTTCGCCACGCGCGCAAGAGCAACGGGCCCTCGGCAAGTTCCATGTCGGCGTGCAAAGCCACGGCGCCTCCTTTGTGTTTGCTGTGTAGGGCGGGCTTCAGCCGCGCCACGCCAGGTACGACCAACGAGGAGGGGCCGAAGCCCACCCTACGATGCCCGGCGTGTTTGTGCACGGTCGGTGGCGACGGGATAATAGGCGCCTTTGCAGAGCAGGCAGCCCCATGACCGCACGCATCCTCGACGGCAAACGCATCGCGCAGGAACTGCTGGAGCGGGTAGGGCGGCGCGTGTCCGATCGCAGGGCGCAGGGCCTGCCCGAACCGGGCCTGGCAGTGGTGCTGGTGGGCGAGGATGCGGCGTCGTCTGTGTACGTGCGCAACAAGCGCAAAGCCTGCCACCAGGTCGGGTTCCGTTCCTTCGATTACGACTTGCCTGCCAGCACCACGGAGGCGGAACTGTTCGCGCTGATCGACAAGCTCAACGCCGACCCGGCCGTGCACGGCATCCTGGTGCAATCGCCCCTGCCGCCGCACATCGACGAGGAGGCGCTGGTCGACCGCATCGATGCAAACAAGGACGTGGATGGTTTCCAGGCGGTGAACGTGGGTCGCCTGGCATTGCGCCGTTTCGGCCTGCGGCCGTGCACGCCCAAGGGCGTGATGACGCTGCTCGGGCACACCGACCGCCCGGTACGCGGCCAGCATGCGGTGGTCGTGGGCGTGTCCAACCACGTCGGACGACCGCTCGCGCTGGAACTGCTGATCGCCGGCTGCACGACCACCTGCTGCCACCGCTTCACCCGCGACCTGGAATCGTTCGTGCGCCAGGCCGACATCGTGATCGTCGCGGTGGGTCGGCCGGGCCTGGTCAGGGGCGAGTGGATCAAGCCAGGCGCGGTAGTCATCGATGTGGGCATCAATCGGCTCGATGACGGCCGCCTCGTAGGCGACGTCGAGTTCGCTCCCGCGGCCGAACGCGCCAGCTGGATCACGCCGGTGCCCGGCGGCGTGGGGCCCATGACCGTCGCCACGCTGATCGAGAACACCCTCGAAGCGGCCGAAGCCCGCGCATAGCTCGTGCAGCAGCCCACTTGTGGGCGACGGCCGGCTCCGATCGGTATCGAACAAAGAACATCGGTTACAAGAGGGCGCCTGCTGGTTTCAGGATTGACGCATCTGGCGAGCACCACACCCACGCGCGTATAATCCCATCTTTGCAGCGAGACCCACCCGCATGCGCATCCTCGCCGAGGCTCTGACCTACGACGACGTGTACCTCGTTCCGGCCCATTCGGCCGTCCTGCCACGCGACGTCGACACCTCCACGCGGTTGACCCGCAACCTGCGCCTGAACATCCCCATCGTGTCCGCCGCCATGGACACCGTGACCGAGGCGCGGCTGGCCATCACGATGGCCCAGCAGGGCGGCATCGGCATCATCCACAAGAACATGACCGCCGCGCAGCAGGCCGCCGAAGTGCGCCTGGTGAAGAAGTTCGAGGCCGGCGTGATCCGCAGTCCGATCAGCGTCGGCCCCAACACTTCCATCCGCGAAGTGCTGCAGCTCACTCGCGCGCACAACATCTCGGGCGTGCCGGTGGTCGATGGCGAGAAGCTCATCGGCATCGTCACCAGCCGCGACCTGCGCTTCGAGCGCAAGCTGGAAGACCCGGTGCGCAACATCATGACGCGCCAGGACAAGCTCGTGACCGTGCGCGAGGGCGCGAGCCAGGACGAAGTGCTGCAGCTGCTGCACAAGTTCCGCATCGAGAAGGTTCTGGTGGTCAACGACGACTTCCAGCTGCGCGGTCTGATCACCGTCAAGGACATCCAGAAGGCCCGCGACAACCCGCATGCCGCCAAGGATGCGCACGAGCGCCTGGTGGTTGGCGCCGCGGTCGGCGTGGGCGGCGACACCGAGCAGCGCATCGAAGCGCTGGTCGACGCCGGCGTGGACGTGCTGGTGGTCGACACCGCGCACGGCCATTCGCAGGGCGTGATCGAGCGCGCCGGGTGGGTCAAGAAGCGCTACCCGCAGGTGCAGGTGATCGCCGGCAACATCGTCACCGGCGAAGCGGCGCGCGCGCTGCTCGATGCCGGCGTGGACGCGGTCAAGGTGGGCGTCGGTCCCGGCTCCATCTGCACCACCCGCGTGGTCGCCGGCGTCGGTGTGCCGCAGATCACCGCGATCGACCTGGTCGCCAGCGCGCTCAAGGACGAGATCCCGCTGATCGCCGACGGCGGCATCCGCTACTCGGGCGACATTCCCAAGGCGCTGGCCGCCGGTGCGTCCACCGTGATGCTCGGCTCGATGTTCGCCGGCACCGAGGAATCGCCGGGCGAGGTGGAACTGTTCCAGGGACGCTCCTACAAGAGCTATCGCGGCATGGGCTCGCTCGGGGCGATGGCGCTGGGCTCCAAGGACCGCTACTTCCAGGAAGAGGCCGACGCGGACAAGCTGGTGCCCGAAGGCATCGAAGGCCGCGTGCCGTATCGCGGCCCGCTGCGCAACATCATCCACCAGCTGATCGGCGGCCTGCGCGCGTCGATGGGCTACCTTGGCGCCGCCACGGTCGAGGACGTGCGCCAGAACGCGCAATTCGTGAAGGTGACTTCCGCCGGCGTGACCGAGGCGCACCCGCATGACATCCAGATCACCAAGGAAGCGCCGAATTACCGGCTGAATTCGTGACATGACACGGGGCCCGGCATCGGGCCCCGGATTTTTCATGGCGCCGTTTCCGCAGCGGTGGAATCCACTCCGTCCCGGTAGGGGATTCCCGCGCTCCCGGGAATGGCGCCGGCCCGTTTCTGGCGACAGCCCAAAGAGTCCGGTCCGATGCAGAACATCCATTCCGACAAGATCCTCATCCTCGACTTCGGCGCGCAGTACACCCAGCTGATCGCGCGCCGCGTGCGCGAGCTCGGCGTCTACTGCGAGATCTGGGCGTGGGATCACGACCCCTCGCAGATCGCCGGCTTCGGCGCCAAGGGCATCATCCTGTCCGGCGGCCCCGAGTCCACGACGCTGCCGGGCGCGCCCGCGGCGCCACAGGAGGTGTTCGATTCGGGCCTGCCGATCCTGGGCATCTGCTACGGCATGCAGACGCTGGCCGCGCAGCTCGGCGGCGCCACCGAGGCGGCCGACCAGCGCGAATTCGGCCACGCCCAGGTGGACATCGCCGGCGGCAGCCGGCTGTTCGATGGCCTCACCGACCATGCCGGCGCGCACAAGCTCGACGTGTGGATGAGTCACGGCGACCACGTCAGCAAGGCGCCGCCGGGCTTCGCCATCACCGGCACCACCGATCGCATCCCGGTCGCCGTGATGGAGAACGAGGACAAGCGCTGGTACGGCGTGCAGTTCCATCCCGAAGTCACCCATACGAAGCAGGGCAGCGCGCTGCTCCGGCGCTTCGTGGTCGACATCTGCGACTGCGCCACGCTGTGGACCGCCGACAACATCATCGAGGACCAGATCGAGCGCGTGCGCGCGAAGGTCGGTAGCGACTACGTGCTGCTGGGCCTCTCCGGAGGCGTGGATTCGTCGGTCGTCGCCGCACTGCTGCACAAGGCGATCGGCGACCAGCTCACCTGCGTGTTCGTGGACACCGGCCTGCTGCGCTTCAAGGAAGGCGACCAGGTGATGGCCACGATGGCGCAGCACATGGGCGTCAAGGTGATCCGCGTCGATGCCGCCGACCGCTACTTCAAGTCGCTCGAGGGCGTGGCCGATCCCGAGGCCAAGCGCAAGATCATCGGTCGCCTGTTCGTGGAGATCTTCGACGAGGAGTCGGCCAAGGTCACCGAAGCCGGCCACGGCCAGGTCAAGTGGCTGGCACAGGGCACCATCTACCCGGACGTGATCGAATCGGCCGGCAGCAAGACCGGCAAGGCGCACGTCATCAAGAGTCATCACAATGTCGGCGGCCTGCCGGAGGACATGAAGCTCGGCCTCATCGAGCCGCTGCGCGAGCTGTTCAAGGACGAGGTGCGCCGCATCGGCGTGGCGCTCGGCCTGCCGCGCGAGATGGTCTACCGCCACCCGTTCCCGGGGCCCGGCCTGGGCGTCCGCATCCTGGGTGAGGTGAAGCGCGAGTACGCCGAACTGCTCGCCCGCGCCGATGCGATCTTCATCGAAGAGCTGCGCAAGGCGGACCTCTACGACAAGACGAGCCAGGCCTTCGCCGTGTTCCTTCCGGTGAAGTCGGTGGGCGTGGTGGGCGATGCTCGCGCCTACGAATGGGTGATCGCGCTACGCGCCGTGGAAACCATCGACTTCATGACGGCGCACTGGGCGCACCTGCCGTACGAGTTCCTCGGCAAGGTGTCCAACCGCATCATCAACGAACTGCGCGGCGTCTCGCGCGTGGTCTACGACATCAGCGGCAAGCCGCCGGCCACCATCGAGTGGGAGTGAGGCGGCAGCGCCTCCGGTCCGGATGAACAGCGAACTACCGTCCGTGTCCTTCACCGACGAGGACACCCAGCACATGCGCCGCGCGCTGCAGCTGGCAGCGCACGCGCGCGATGCGGAGAACGAAGTGCCGGTAGGCGCCGTGCTGGTGCACGAAGGCCAGATCGTCGGACTGGGCTGGAACCGCAACATCACCCTGCATGATCCGACCGCGCACGCGGAGATCATGGCCTTGCGCGCGGCGGGCGAGAAATTGGCCAACCACCGCATCATCGGCGCCACGCTTTACGTCACGCTGGAGCCGTGTGCGATGTGCGCCATGGCGCTGGTGCATGCGCGGATCGGACGCGTGATCTATGCGGCGACCGATCCCAAGACCGGCGCCGCCGGCAGCGTGTTCGACACGCTGGTGTCCGATCGGCACAACCATCGCGTGCTGGTGCAGGGCGGCTTGCTGGCGGCCGAGTCGGGCGCGATGTTGCGCGAATTCTTCCGCTCGCGGCGATAAGTTCAAACGCGACCGTAAAGTGGGTTTAGCCGACCGCCGCGGTGCCGGAACGGCAGGCCGAAGCCCACCCTGCAAGCCTGCCAGGCTCAGGCCAGCAGGAACGCCAACGCCTCCGCGCACGGCTGCTCCACTTTCAGGCTCAGCAACGGGTCGGCGCGCGTCCTTCCGAGATTCACCGCCGCCACCGGCTTGCCGGCGCGCGCCGCCGCATGCACGAAGCGGTAGCCGGAGAACACCATCAGCGAGGAACCGACGACCAGCACCGCGTCGGCGACTTCCAGCGCCTGCATCGCCTGCACCACCCGCTCGCGCGGCACGTTCTCGCCGAAGAACACCACGTCCGGCTTGAGCACGCCGCCGCAGGCCGGGCACGGCGGTATCACGAAATCGCCGAAGTGCGCCGCTTCCAGGTCGGCATCGCCGTCCGGCGCTTCGACGGCATCGAGCTCGGCCCAGCCCGGGTTGAGATGGTCGAGTTCCTGCTGGAACGCCTCGCGCGACTGGCGCCACGCGCAACCCATGCAGCGCACCTCATCCAGCCGTCCGTGCAGGTCGACCACCTGGCGCTGGCCGGCACGCTGGTGCAGTCCGTCCACGTTCTGCGTGACCAGCAGTTCGAGCCGCCCCTGCGCCTCCAGCCGCTGCAGTGCGTGGTGGGTGCCGTTGGGCTGGGCGCGGCCGAAGTGGCGCCAGCCGACCAGGCTGCGCGCCCAGTACCGCTTGCGCGTGCATTCCTCGCCCATGAAGGCCTGGTAGGTCACCGGTGGGCTGCGCTTCCAGGCACCGTCGCTGTCGCGATAGTCGGGGATCCCCGAGTCCGTGCTGCAGCCGGCGCCGGTCAGCACGAAAAGGCGAGGATGGGTGTCGATGAAACCGGCGAGCGGGGCAGGGTGCATGCCGGCAAGTATGCCGCCGCACGGCTGTTTGCAGGAGCGCACTGGTGTGCAACCGCGCGCTACGGCCTTGCCTCGCGGTGGCGCGCAGGGCGCGCCCACGCGAGGTTTCACGGAACGCTTTACGACTGCCTCATCTTTCCGTGACGGCGCCTTCAATGCGCGACGACCAAGATGCAAGCGCTGCCGCAGCACCGCGCGGCCACGGGTGAATCATGAGCCAGTCCGACCGGACCCTGAGCACGATCAACGACAGAGATCCGTTCGCGATGCGGTACTGGTCCAAGCAGCTGCGTATTTCCGAGCGCGACCTGCGCGAGGCGATCGCCGTGGTCGGCACCAACACCCAGGCGGTGCGCCAGTACACCAACCGGCCGCAGGCCAGCCATGCGGACAGGCCGCGCGGCGCCAGCCGCCGACGCGGCGACTGATGGCCCGGCGCCAGGGGACAGCGGACGTGCCCGTCCAGTCCGGCGCCCGCGGTCAGCGCAAGCGCCGCCCGGCAACCGCCGCGGCAGGCCCATCCTCGAATCCGGGAGCCACCATGTCGGCACACGCGGCCGCGCCGCCTTGCATCTTCAGTCTTCCCGCCGGGTTCGCCGCCGACAGCGGCGCGCGCACGCGCTGGCTGACGCATGCCGCCGAGCTCGGCTTCAACCATGTGCTCGCGCCCGTGACCCTGCTCGACGAAGGCGCCAGCGCGATCGGCACCCTGGCCCGCATCTGCCGGGACCACGGGCTGGGTTTGCTGCTCGACGTGGACGTGGCGCGACCGATGCCGGCCGATGCACCGCTGCGAGCCGAACATCCGGACTGGTTCCACGCGCTGCCCGATCCGTCGGTGCTGCCCGACCCGCGCCGCCCCGCGGCGGAGGCCGGCGTGCGTTGGCGCTTCCACGACGATGCGGTGGCGCCGGAGGCGCTGGCCTGGTGGTGCGAGCGCCTGCGCGAGGCACTGCATGCCGGAGCGGCGGGACTGCGGCTGCTGTCGCTCGACGCGGCGCCTGCCGCGTGGTGGGCGCACCTGATCGATGGTTTGCGCGGAAAGGCGCCCGAGGCGCGGTTTCTGGGTTGGACACAGGGCCTGGCGCCCGCCGAGCTCGCCGGCCTCACCGACGTCGCCTTCGACTACGCCTTCTGCTCGGCCGAGTGGTGGGATTTCCGCGCCGGCTGGCTCGGTCGCGAATTGCGTCGCGTGGCCGAGGTGGCGCCACCGCTGGCCTGTGCCGCGGCGCCCTTTGGCGATCCCGACGCCGACCGGGGCTTCGGCGAGCGCGACCATGCCGATCACCATCGCCGCCGCGCTGCCTGGTTTGCCGCGGCCTGCGCCACCGGCTGGCTGATGCCGGCCGGCTTCGCGCGCGACGAGCAACAGGCACTGGATGTGACGGGCGAGATCCGCGCCATCAACGACTGGTTGCGGGACCTCGGCGAGCAGGCGCGCGAGCCGGCGGCGATCCACATCGACGATGCCTGGGTCGGCGTGCTGCGGCGCCAGGACGAACGCGCGTGGCTGTCGCTCTTCAACGCGCGGCTGGATGCCGCGACGCCGGTAGACCTGGGCGCCATCGCCGGCGGTGCGGCCAGTGACTATGGCGACTGGACGGCTCCCGATGGCGCGCCCATGGCCGGGCCGATCATGCTGGGCCCTGGCGAGGCGCGCCTCCTCGAGGGCACGCGCACGCAGCCGGTCGCCATCCGCGGCAGCGCCGCCGCGTACAAGCAGGCCATCGCCGCGGCCACGCAGGCGCCGCGCATCGCCATCGAAGCCATCAACCCTTGCGTGGACGACGGCCGCTTCGCGGTCAAGCGCGTGGTCGGCGACGTCGTCGAGGTCGAGGCGGACGTCTTCATGGACGGCCACGACAAGCTCGCCGTGGCGCTGCGCTGGCGCGCGCTGGACGAGAAGCAGTGGCACGAGCAACGCATGGAGCCATTGGGCAACGACCGCTACCGCGGCCACTTCGTACCCACCCGCATGGGTCGCCACGAGTACACCGTGCAGGCGTGGCGCGACGCATACGCGAGCTATCGCCACGAGATCGTCGCCAAGCACGACGCCGGCGTGCCGATCGCGCTGGAAATGCGCGAAGGCCAGCACCTGGTCGAGCAGACCGCAGCCGGCACCGCACCGGCGAAACGAAAAGCCCTGCGCGCCCTGGCCGCCGCCCTGGCCAAGGCCGAAGACGACGAGGCGCGTTATCGGCTGATGATCGCGCAGGACACCGCCCGGGCGATGACCGACGGCGACCTGCGCGCGTTCGCCGCAGAACATCCGCCGCTGCGGCTGGAAGTCGATCGCCGCGCGGCGCAGTTCGCCAGCTGGTACGAACTCTTCCCGCGTTCCATTACCGACGATCCCGCGCGCCACGGCACCTTCCGCGACGTCATCGGGCGATTGCCAGCGATCCAGGCGATGGGTTTCGACGTGCTGTACTTCCCGCCGATCCATCCGATCGGACGCGCCTTCCGCAAGGGCCGCAACAACACGCTGACGCCGGGCGAGCACGACCCGGGCAGCCCGTACGCCATCGGCTCGGCCGAAGGCGGGCATACGGACATCCATCCCGAACTGGGCACCATCGAGGATTTCCGCGCGTTGCGGGACGCCGCGCTACAGCACGGGCTGGAGCTGGCGCTCGACTTCGCCATCCAGTGCTCGCCCGATCATCCGTGGCTCACGGAACACCCCGAATGGTTCGACTGGCGCCCGGACGGCAGCCTGCGCTACGCCGAAAACCCGCCGAAGAAATACCAGGACATCGTCAACGTCGACTTCTACGAAGAGGGCGCGATCCCGTCGCTGTGGCAGGCGCTGTGTGACGTGGTGCTTTACTGGGCGGGCGAGGGCGTGCGCGTCTTCCGCGTGGACAACCCGCACACCAAGCCGTTCCCGTTCTGGGAGTGGATGATCGGCCGCGTGCGCAGCCAGTACCCGGACACGCTGTTCCTGTCCGAGGCATTCACCCGGCCCAAGCCGATGTACCGGCTGGCCAAGCTCGGCTTCAGCCAGTCCTATACCTACTTCACCTGGCGCCACACCAAGCAGGAATTCACCGAGTACCTGACCGAACTGGCCCAGGGTCCGCCGCGCGATTTCTTCCGTCCCAACTTCTTCGTCAACACGCCGGACATCAATCCCCACTTCCTGCAGCATTCCGGCCGCAGCGGTTTCCTGATCCGCGCGGCGCTGGCGACCACGCTGTCGGGCCTGTGGGGCATGTACTCGGGTTTCGAGCTGTGCGAGTCGATCCCGGTTCCGGGCAAGGAGGAATACTTCGACTCGGAGAAGTACGAGATCAAGCCACGCGACTGGGAAGCCCCCGGCAACATCATTGCCGAGATCACCCGGCTCAACATGATCCGCCGCGAGCAGCCCGCGCTGCAGAGCCACCTGGGCGTGCGCTTCCTGCGCGCCGACAACGACCATGTGCTGTTCTTCGAAAAGACGGCACGCGGACGCGATCGCGTGCTGGTGGCGATCAACCTCGACCCGCACCACGCGCAGGCGACCGATTTGCACCTGCCGCTGGCCGACTGGGGCGTGGGCGAGGACACGCCGATAACCGTCGAGGACCTGATCCACGACGCGACGCTGACCTGGCGCGGCGGTCGGCAGCAGGTTTGGCTGGGGCAGGGCATGCCCTATGCGATCTGGCGGGTGGAGGCATGAACGCCCGTCAGCCCGCCGCCACATGCAGGAGCGCCCTTGGACGCGACTGCCACGCCACGCCGGTGCCCCGCAGTCGCGCCCAAGGGCGCTCCTGCACCGGCGGCCGGTCTCGGGAACCAGCGCTGCCTGAGCGCGGGAGCCGGTGGCAGCGAACCGGAAGGAACCCCGCATGAGCGCCCATCCCAGAACCCCCAAGCGCAGCTTCACCAGCGACCCGCTCTGGTACAAGGACGCGATCATCTACCAGGTGCACGTCAAGTCGTTCTTCGACTCCAACGACGACGGCGTGGGTGACTTCCAGGGCCTGATCGACAAGCTCGACTACATCGCGGAGCTCGGCGTCAACACGCTCTGGCTGCTGCCGTTCTATCCCAGCCCGCGGCGCGACGACGGCTACGACATCTCCGAATACAAGGACGTCCATCCGGACTACGGGCGGCTCGGCGACGCCAAGCGCTTCATCGCCGCCGCGCATGCGCGCGGCTTGCGCGTGATCACCGAGCTGGTCATCAACCACACCTCCGACCAGCACCCGTGGTTCCAGCGCGCCCGACTGGCCAAGCCCGGTTCGGCCGCGCGCAACTTCTACGTGTGGTCGGACACGGACCAGGCCTATTCGGGCACCCGCATCATCTTCCTCGACACCGAGAAGTCGAACTGGACCTGGGACGCGGTCGCCGGCCAGTACTTCTGGCATCGCTTCTTCTCGCACCAGCCGGATCTCAACTTCGACAACCCGGCGGTGCTCAAGGCCGTGCTCGGCGTGATGCGCTTCTGGCTGGACATCGGCGTCGACGGCCTGCGGCTGGACGCCGTGCCGTACCTGATCGAACGCGAGGGCACCAACAACGAGAACCTCCCCGAGACGCACGACATCCTCAAACTGATCCGCAAGGAGATCGACGAGCACTATCCCGATCGCATGCTGCTGGCCGAGGCCAACCAGTGGCCGGAAGACACCCAGGACTATTTCGGCGACGGCGACGAATGCCACATGGCGTTCCACTTTCCGCTGATGCCGCGCATGTACATGGCGATCGCGCGCGAGGACCGCTTCCCGATCACCGACATCATGCGGCAGACCCCGGCGATTCCGGAGAACTGCCAGTGGGCGATCTTCCTGCGCAACCATGATGAGCTGACGCTCGAAATGGTCACCGACGCCGAGCGCGACTACCTGTGGGAGACCTACGCGGCCGACCGCCGCGCGCGCATCAACCTGGGCATCCGCCGTCGCCTGTCGCCGCTGCTGGAGCGCGACCGCCGACGCATCGAGCTGATGAACTCGCTGGTCATCACCATGCCCGGCACGCCGGTGCTGTACTACGGCGACGAGCTGGGCATGGGCGACAACATTCACCTGGGCGACCGCGACGGCGTGCGCACGCCCATGCAATGGTCGATGGACCGTAACGGCGGTTTCTCCAAGGCCGATCCGGCCAAGCTGGTGCTGCCGCCGATCATGGATCCGCTGTACGGCTACCAGGCCGTCAACGCCGAGGCGCAGGCGCGCGATCCGCATTCGCTGCTCAACTGGACCCGCCGCGTGCTGGCCGTGCGCAAGCGTTACCGGGCGTTCGGGCGCGGCAGCATCCGGTTCCTGTTCCCGGGCAACCGCAAGATCCTCGCCTATCTGCGCGAGTACGAGGACGAGCAGGTGCTGTGCGTGGCCAACATGTCGCGCACGCTGCAGGCGGTGGAGCTCGACCTGGGCGTGTTCGATGGCCGCGTGCCGGTGGAGATCCTCGGCGGCACCTCCTTCCCGCCGATCGGGCGCCTGCCGTACCTGCTTACCCTCCCGCCGTTCGGCTTCTATGCCTTCCAGCTCTGCGCCAACGCGCAGATGCCGGCGTGGCACCAGCCGCCGGCCGAGCCGATGCCGGACTTCGAAACGCTGGTGCTGCGCGGCCCGCTGGTGGAAGGCCCGGTCATGGCGCACCACCGCGGCGCGCTGGAGCGTGACGTGCTGCCCACCTATCTGGGCCGGCGGCGCTGGTTCGGCGCCAAGGACCGCGGCATCGCCTCGATCAGCGTGATGTACGGCCAGCCCTGGCCGGACCGTGGCGAAGACCTGGTGATCACCGAGATCATCGCCACCCTCAACGACGGCGGCATCGAACGCTACTGCCTGCCACTGGGCATCATCTGGGAGGACGAGAACCCGCCCGCCCGCGCCCAGCAACTGGCGCTGGCGCGCGTACGCCGCGGGCGGCGCGTGGGCTACCTCACCGATGGCTTCGTGCTCGATGCCTTCGTCTCGGGCCTGCTGCGCGGGCTGCGCAATCGCCAGGAGCTGCCGCTCAAGCGCGGCGGGGTGATCCAGTTCACCGCGACGGCCGCGTTCGATGCGCTGGAGTTTCCGCCCGATGCGGAGAACCGCTGGCTGTCGGCCGAGCAGTCCAACAGCTCCGTGATCGTGCACGAACGCGGCATGCTCAAGCTCTACCGGCACATCGCGCACGGCATCAACCCGGAACTGGAGATGGGCCGCCACCTGACCCGCGTGGGGTACGCCAATACGCCACCGCTGCTGGGTGAAGTACTGCACGTCGGGGCCGACGGCATTCCGTCTGCGCTGGCGGTGCTGCAGGGTTTCGTGCGCAACCAGGGCGACGCCTGGCGATGGACGCTGGATTACCTGCAGCGCACCTGGGACGAGTTCAGCCACGCCGAGGACGATGCGGCGCGCGCGGAGATCCTGGCGGACTACGACAGCTTTGCCGCCGCGGTGGGCACGCGCCTGGGCGAACTGCACGCCGTACTCGCGCAGCCGAGCGAGGACGACGCCTTCCGGCCCGAAACCGCCGACGCCACCCACCTGGATGGCTGGGCCGCGGACGCCCGCGCGCAACTCCAGCGCGCGCTGGATGCCCTGGAAAGCCTCGACCCGGAGGACGGTGGCCTGCGCGCGCAGCGCGATCGCTTGTTCGCGCGCCGCGAGGCCCTGTGCCAGCGCATCGATACGCTGGCGCGACACGGCGCAGGTGCGCTGCGCACGCGCGTGCATGGCGACTTCCACCTGGGCCAAGTGCTGGTGGTGCAGGGTGACGCCTGGTTGATCGACTTCGAAGGGGAACCGGCGCGTCCGCTGGAAGACCGGCGCATCAAGACCACGCCGCTGCGTGACGTGGCCGGCTTCCTGCGCTCGCTGGACTATGTCGCCGCGGTGGCGCAGCGCGGCGAGGAAGGCGTGGCGCCGATCGAGGATCCATTGTTCGCGCCGTTCCTGGAACGCTTCCGTTTGCGCGCATCGGAGGTGTTCCTGGGCGCCTATGTCGCGGTGCTCGAGCGCGCGGCGGTGCGTTGGATCAGCGCCAAAGCGCTGGCGCCGATGCTCGAGCTGTTCCTGCTCGACAAGGCCGCCTACGAAATCGCGTACGAAGCCGCGAACCGGCCGGGCTGGCTCGGCGTGCCGTTGCAGGGCCTGCTGCGGCTGACCGACGAGGCCGCCATCGGCGAGGCGGCCCCGTGAACGGCCGGGGCCAACTCGATCCCGGCGCGGTGGGTGCGCTGCTACGGGCACGCCACGCCGATCCGTTCGCCGTACTCGGGCCGCACCGCGTCGAGGGCCAGCGCCTGGTGCGTACGCTGCAGCCCGGCGCGCAGGCCGTCGAGGCGATCGACGGACAGGGCCGGGTACTCGCTTCGCTGGAGACGGTTGCCGATGGACTCTTCGCCGGCGCGGTGCCGGGCGAGGGCGCCTATCGCCTGCGCGTGCATTGGCCGACGGCGGTGCAGGAGCTGGACGATCCCTACGCCTTCGGCGCGTTGCTGGCCGAGCACGACCTGCACCTGATCGCCCAGGGCCAGCATCCGGAACTCTGGCGCCAGCTCGGCGCGCACCCGGTCGAACGCGACGGCGTGGTGGGCGTCCGCTTCGCCGTGTGGGCACCCAATGCGCGGCGGGTCAGCGTGGTCGGCGACTTCAACCACTGGGACGGCCGCCGCCACCCGATGCGCCTGCGCTTGCCGCACGGCGTGTGGGAACTGTTCGTACCGGGTCTTCGGGCCGGCGCTCGCTACAAGTACGAGATCCTCGGTGCGGACTTTTCGGTCCAGCAGAAGGCCGATCCGGTGGCGCTGGCCGCCGAGGCGCCGCCGGCCACCGCGTCGGTGGTTGCCGCCGACGCACCGTTTCGCTGGACCGACCATGCCTGGATGGCCGATCGCACGGCACGCCAGCGCCTGGACGCCCCCTTGTCCATCTACGAACTGCACGCCGGCTCCTGGTGGCGCGACGACCGGGGCGAGTCGCCCGGCTGGGATGCGCTGGCCGAGCGTTTGATTCCCTATCTCATCGGGATGGGCTTCACCCACCTCGAACTGCTTCCGATCGCCGAGCACCCGTTCGGCGGCTCCTGGGGCTACCAGCCGCTGGGCCAGTACGCGCCGACCGCGCGCTTCGGCCCGCCCGAGGCCTTCGCCCGCTTCGTCGACCGCTGCCACGAGGCGGGGCTGGGCGTGATCGTCGACTGGGTGCCCGCGCACTTCCCGACCGACGCGCACGGGCTGGCGCACTTCGACGGCACCGCGCTGTACGAACACGCCGACCCCCGCGAAGGCTTCCACCAGGATTGGAACACGCTGATCTACAACCTGGGCCGCAACGAGGTCTCAGGCTTCCTGATCGGCAGCGCCCTGGCCTGGCTGGAGCGCTTCCACATCGACGGCCTGCGCGTGGACGCGGTCGCTTCCATGCTCTACCGCGACTACAGCCGCAAGCACGACGAATGGGTGCCCAACATCCACGGCGGTCGCGAGAACCTCGAGTCGATCGCCTTCCTCAAGCGCTTCAACACGGTCGTGCACCAGCACCATCCCGGCGTGCTCACCATCGCCGAGGAATCGACCGCGTGGCCCGGTGTCACCCGCGCGCCGACCGAGGGCGGCCTGGGCTTCGACTACAAATGGAACATGGGCTGGATGCACGACACGCTCGAGTACATGTCGCGCGATCCGATCCATCGGCGCTGGCATCACCACGAGATGACCTTCTCGATGGTCTACGCCTATTCGGAGCACTACGTGCTGCCGCTGTCCCACGACGAGGTGGTGCATGGCAAGCGCTCGCTGCTCGGCCGCATGCCGGGCGACGACTGGCAACGCTTCGCCAACCTGCGCGCCTACTACGGCTTCATGTGGGCGCATCCGGGCAAGAAGCTGCTGTTCGCTGGCGGCGAACTGGGACAGCCGACGGAGTGGAACCACGATGCGCAGCTGCCGTGGGAGTTGCTGGACGATCCACGCCACCGCGGGGTACAGCAGCTGTTGCGCGACTTGAATCACTTGCTCGCGCGCGAGCCGGCGCTGCATGCCTGGGACAGCGACCCGCGCGGGTTCCGCTGGGCGATCGGCGACGATGCCGGCAACAGCGTGTTCGCCTGGCTGCGCTTCGCCGAGGGCGCGCGCCCGGCGCTGGTGGTGAGCAATCTCACGCCGGCGCCGCTGCATGATTACCGCATCGGCGTGCCGCGCGAAGGGCGCTGGGAACTGGCGATCAACAGCGACGATGCCGCCTACGGCGGTTCCGGCATGGGGCAGGGCGAGGCGCACGCCGAGCCGGCGCCGATCCACGGGCAGTCGCATTCGCTCGCTTTGACGCTGCCGCCGCTGGCCACGGTGATCTATCTGGCCGGCCAGCCATGAGCTACCTGAACGTTTGCAGGAGCGCCCTCGGGCGCGACCGTCGAGCCTCATCGGCACCGCGCGGTCGCGCCCAGGGGCGCTCCTGCACCGACTTGCCTGGGCTTCGTGGGAGCGCACCAGGTGCGCGGCCGCCATGCCACGCCGTAACCGCGCGGTCGCACACGGATTGCGTTCCTGCGAATTCGCCGACACGGAAGACACGCTGATGCCCACCCTCCCCGAACGCATGCAGCCCGGCGCGCCCTATCCCCTGGGCGCGCACTGCGACGGCATCGGCACCAACTTCGCGGTGTTCTCGGCCCACGCCGAGCGCATCGAGCTGTGCCTGTTCGATCCCTCCGGCCGGCGCGAGATCGCCCGCTACGTACTGCCCGAGTGCACCGACGAGATCTGGCACGGCTATCTGCCGCGCCTGCGCGGCGGGCAGCTCTACGGCTACCGCGCCTACGGTCCGTACGAGCCGGAGCAGGGCCACCGCTTCAACCCGAACAAGCTGCTGCTCGATCCTTACGCGCGCCAGCTCGCCGGGCAGTTGCGCTGGTCGGACGTGTTGCACGGCTACCGCGTGTCCTCGCCGCGCGCGGACTTGTCCTTCGACCGCCGCGACAGCGCCGCGGCGATGCCCAAGGCGGTAGTGGTCGATGAGCCGATGCACTGGGAAGGGCGCACGCACCGCCCGCGCACGCCCTGGTCGAAAACCATCGTCTACGAGGCGCACGTCAAGGGCCTGACCCGCACGCTCAAGCGCATCCGCCCGCACGAGCGCGGCACCTTCCTGGCGCTGGCCGATCCCTACGTGATCGACCACCTGGTGCACCTGGGCGTCACCGCGATCGAGCTGCTGCCGATCCACGCCTTCGTGCAGGACCGGCGCCTGACCGAAATGAAGCTGCGCAACTACTGGGGCTACAACACGCTGGCGTTCTTCGCGCCCGAACCCTCGTACATGGCGGAGGGCGCGCTCAACGAGTTGCGCGCCGCGGTACAGGCGCTGCACGTGGCAGGCATCGAGGTGATCCTCGACGTCGTCTACAACCACACCGGGGAGGGCAGCGAACTGGGCCCCACGCTGAGCTTCCGTGGACTGGACAACGCCAGCTACTACCGCCTGCTGCCGGACGATCCGCGCCACTGCATCAACGATACCGGTACCGGCAACACCGTCAACACCGCGCATCCGCGCGTGCTGCAACTGGTGATGGACTCGCTGCGCTACTGGGTACAGAACTTCCACATCGACGGGTTCCGCTTCGACCTCGGCGTCACGCTGGGCCGCGAGGCGAACGGCTTCGATCCGAACTGTGGCCTGTTCGACGCCATGCGCCAGGACCCGGTGCTCAACGGCGTGAAGCTGATTTCCGAGCCGTGGGACGTCGGTCCCGGTGGCTACCAGCTGGGCAACCATCCGCCCGGCTTCGGCGAGTGGAACGGCCAGTTCCGCGACGACGTGCGTCGCTTCTGGAAAGGCGACGATGGACTGCGCGGCGCGCTCGCCGGCCGGTTGCAGGGCTCGGCCGACCTGTTCGACCACCAGCACCGGCGTCCATGGGCTTCGGTCAACTTCGTCACCGCGCACGACGGCTACACCCTGCAGGACCTGGTCAGCTACGAACAGAAGCACAACGAGGCCAACGGCGAGGACAACCGCGACGGCGCCAACGACAACGAGAGCAACAACCACGGCGCCGAGGGCCCGACCGAGGACGCCGCCATCCTCGACGCGCGCGGCCGCGCCAAACGCGCCATGCTGGCCACGCTGCTGTTCTCGCATGGCACACCCATGCTGCTGGGCGGCGACGAGTTCGGCCGAAGCCAAGGCGGCAACAACAACGCCTACTGCCAGGACAACGAGATCTCCTGGCTCGACTGGAAGCTGGCGCAATCCGACGGCGGCCGTGCGCTCATCGACTTCGTCGCGCGGCTGATCCGCCTGCGCGAGCAGCACCCGACCCTGCGCGCGGACTGTTTCATGCACGGCGGCGCCGACCTCCTGCCGGGCCTGGCGCCGGTGTCCTGGTACAACGAACGCGCCAGCGCCATGAAGCAGAGCGACTGGAACGATGCCCAGGGCCGCCTGCTGATGCTCCGCCGCGCGCTGCCCAAGGGGAAGCGCCACCTCGACGTGACCCTGTTGTTGATCAACGGCACCGGCGAGCCCCACGCCTTCGCGCTTCCCGAGCCGAAGTTGCCCTGGCGCCTGCGCATCGACACCGGCAACCCCGAAGCGCCCGAGCGCAACGTCGAGGAGCCCACGCTCGAACTCAAGGGACTGAGCGTCATGCTGCTTTCCGCCGCGCCGCGGCAGGACGGTGCATGAGCGCGCGCTTCCACCACGCCATGCCCTACGGCGCCGAACTGCATGGCGACGGACGCACGCGCTTCCGGTTATGGGCGCCCGATGTGGCGCAAGTGCAGCTGGAACTCGGATCGATAGCCACCCAGCCGATGCGCGCACTGGACGATGGCTGGCACGAGTGCATCCGCGAGGCGCCTGCCGGCACCCGCTATCGCTTCCACGTCGGCAAGGACCTGCGCGTTCCCGACCCCGCCTCGCGGCTGCAGGAGGCGGGCGACGTACACGGCGCCAGCGTCGTGGTCGATCCGGTCACGTTCGACTGGCGACACGCCGACTGGTGCGGGCGACCGTGGCGCGAGGCCGTGGTGTACGAACTGCACGTGGGCGCCTGCGGCGGCTTCCGCGGCGTGCAGGCCATGCTTCCGCGCCTGCAGGCGCTGGGCGTCACCGCGATCGAGCTGATGCCCATTGCGCAGTTCCCCGGCGACCGCAACTGGGGCTATGACGGCGTGCTGCCGTTCGCGCCGGCGGCGGCCTACGGCTCGCCCGACGAGCTCAAGGCGTTGGTCGATGCGGCGCACGGGTTGGGCCTCACGATGATCCTGGACGTGGTCTACAACCACTTCGGCCCGGACGGGAATTACCTGGGTGCCTACGCCTCGCCGTTCTTCCGCAGCGAAGGCCCGCCGACGCCATGGGGCGCGGCGATCGACGTGGCGCTGCCGCCAGTGGGCGACTTCTTCGTGCACAACGCGTTGTACTGGCTCCAGGAGTACCGCTTCGACGGCCTGCGCCTGGACGCGGTGCATGCGCTGCACAACCCGGCATGGCTGCTCTCGCTCGCCGCCCGCGTGCGCGCGGCGACGGACGGGCGACAGGTGCACCTGATCCTGGAAAACGAAGCCAACCTGGCGCACCTGCTTGGCCCGGATCGTTTCGACGCGCAATGGAACGACGACTTCCACAACGCGGTGCACGTCCTGCTCACCGGCGAGCGCGCCGGCTACTACGGCGCCTACGCCGACGATCCGCTGGACAAGCTCGTGCGCTGCCTGGCCGAGGGCTTCGCCTGGCAGGGCGAACCGATGCGCGGCAAGCCACGCGGCGAACCGAGCGCCCATCTGGCTCCCCTGTGCTTCGTCGACTTCCTGCAGAACCACGACCAGATCGGCAATCGCGCGCGGGGCGAACGCCTCACCGCCCTGACCGATGCGGACAAGCTCGAGGCGGCGTATGCGCTGTTGCTGCTGACGCCGTCGGTGCCGATGCTGTTCATGGGCGAGGAGTGGGGCAGCCGCCGGCCGTTCCTGTACTTCACCGACCACCAGAGCGAACAACTGCGCACCGCCGTGCGCGAGGGCCGGCGCAAGGAATTCGCCGAGTTCGAAGGCCACGGCGCGGGCGACGTGCCCGACCCGAACGCGCCCGCCACCTTCGAAGAATCCACGCTGGATCCGACCGAAGCCGCCAGCGCGGAGGGCGTCGCACGCCTGACCCTGGTCCGCCTGCTCCTGGCGCAGCGCCGCGAGCACCTGGCGCCATGGCTGGAGCAGGCGCGACCGTTGGGCGCGCGTGCCATCGGCGAGCGCGCGTTGCAGGCACATTGGCAATTGGGCGATGCGCGGCTGCACGTCTACTGCAACCTGGGCGAACGCGCAGCACACGTCGACGCCAAGCCAACACCCGCTGCGCGATGGTTGCACGGCGAGGCGTCGGCGATCGCCGCCTTGGCCGAAGGCCGCCTCGATCCCGCCCGTACCCTGGTTTTCCTGGAACCTTCGGCATGAGCTTCAGCGTCATCCCCCGCGCCCCGACAGGAGCACACCCAGCGCGCGACCTGCGTGGCAGCGCGACCGCGTGGCACAGTCTTCGTTGCCCGTCCTGCAAGGATTGCTGGCGCGGCGCGCGCTCGCGCAGATTCCCACGAGCGTGGTCGTGAGCGACCTCGACACCCGTCTCGCCGAGCTCGCCGGGCAGGCCGGGGTGGACGTGCAGTGGCGCGATGCCAACGACCGTCCGCAACAGGTCGCCCCGCCCACCCTGCGCGCGGTGCTCGACGCGCTCGGCCTGCCATGCGCGAACGAAGCCGACATCGACGCCAGCCTCGAACGGTTGCGCCGCGAACGCGAAGGCACGCAACTGCCGCGCCTGGTGGTCGCCGACGCCGGCAACTCCTTCCCGCTGCCGTCGGCCAATGCACCGCGCCGTTACCGCATCGAGGACGAACAGGGCAATGCGGTCGACGAAGGCACCGTCACCGCGGACGAACGCATGCTGCGGGCGCCGGCGTCCTGGGGCTACTACCGCCTGTTGATCGGCGAGGACGAATGCACGCTCGCCGCCGCCCCGCCACGCGCGTTCGGCGTGGGCGACATCGCTGGCGCCCTTCGCCGTCCCTGGGGCGTGGCCGTGCAGCTGTCCAGCCTGCGCCGGCCGGGTGACGGCGGCATCGGCGACTTCACCGCGCTGGAGCAATGCGCCCGCGCCGCGGCCGCGCGCGGCGCCGATGCGCTGGCGATCAGTCCCGTGCACGCGCTGTTCGCCGCGGCGCCCGAGCGCTACAGCCCGTATGCGCCTTCCAGCCGACTGTTCCTCAATCCGCTCTACGTCGACCCGGGTCGCGTGGGCGGCGCGTCGGCGCTGCGCACCGTGACCGATGCGCACAACCTGCGCCAGGAGTTGGCCGAGCTGGAATGGCTGGACCTGATCGACTGGCCGCGCGCGGCGCGTGCGCGCATGACCCTGCTGCGCACGCTGTTCGAATGGTCCACCGCCGACTCCAAACTGACCCAGGCGCTGTGCGCCTTCCGCCGCGAACAAGGCGAAGCGCTCGAACGCCACGCGCGTTTCGAGGCACTGCAGGTGCACTTCCGCGCGCACGATACGCCCGGTGGCTGGCAGGCCTGGCCTTCGGAGTACCACGACCCGGCCAGCCCCGCGGTCGCAACCTTCGCGCGCGAGCACAGCCGCGAGGTGGCATTCCACGCATTCCTGCAATGGATGGCGATGCGCGGCCTGGAGGATGCGCAGCACGCGGCGCGCGCCTCGGGCATGGCGATCGGGCTGATCTCGGACCTTGCGGTCGGCACCGACTCCGGGGGCAGCCAGGCCTGGAGCCACCAGGGCGAATTGCTGCACGGCCTGTCGGTCGGCGCGCCGCCGGACCTGCTCAACCGCAACGGGCAGGACTGGGGGCTGACCACGTTCTCGCCTTCGGGATTGAAGCGCAGCGGCTACGCCGGCTACCTCGCCATGCTGCGTGCAGCGCTGGCGCATGCCGGTGGCGTGCGCATCGACCACGTGCTGGGCTTGAAGCGCCTGTGGCTGGTGCCGCATGGGCACGGCGCCACCGAGGGTGCCTACGTGCGGTACCCCTTCGAGGACATGCTGCGGCTGCTGGCGATCGAGTCGCACCGCAACCGTGCGGTGGTGATCGGCGAGGATCTGGGCACGGTGCCGGCCGACTTCCGCCGGCGCGTCGGCGAGGCCGGCGTGCTCGGCATCCGCGTGCTGTGGTTCGAGCGTGCGGCCGACTGCGGCTTCATCGCACCGAAGCACTGGTCACCCGACGCGATGGCGACCACCTCGACCCACGACGTGCCGACGGTCGCGGGCTGGTGGAGCGGACGCGACATCGAATGGCGCGCGCGGGCCGGCCTTGCCGAGCCGGGCGTGGACGAGATCGCCGAGCGCGCGCTCGACCGCAGCCGGCTGTGGCGTGCGCTGTGTGCTTCGGGCGCGGCGCAGGCCGCCGGTGGCTTGCCGGACGAGGATCGACCGCCCTCGCCGGAGGATGTGACGCCGGTGGCCATCGCCGCGGCCGGCCACGTGGCACGCGCGCCGGCACCGCTGGTGGTGATTCCGGCCGAGGACCTGCTGGCGTTGCCGGAGCAACCCAACCTGCCAGGACCCACCGACGCGCTGCATCCGAACTGGCGTCGCCGACTGCCCGAGTCGGCCGCGCTGCTGTTCGACGGCGCGGTTGCGCAGGCGTGCTGTGGCGCTGTTGTTGCAGCGCGTGACGCATCGTGAGCGGGCACGTGTTCGTTGCGCACGCCGCACAGGAAGAAAAGGCACGGCTCATGCCGCGAGATGTGCCGCCAGCCCGGTCGCTCCCCCAAGCCCTTTTCCAGGAAGGGAGGAGGTTTGGGGTCAAGACACGCGCGATAAGGCTTGGCTTGAGTGTCGCGAAGCGAAGCCGAAGGGCCTCGCCGTGAGCGACCCGGCGCCCGTCCCGCCGCGTGCGCTCGCGCGCCTGCAACTCCATGCCGGCTTCACGCTGGACGATGCCGCCGCCCAGGTCGACTACTACGCCGACCTGGGCGTGAGCCACCTCTATGCCTCGCCGCTGTTCACCGCGCGTCGCGGCTCGACGCACGGCTACGACGTCGTGGACTACCACCACGTCAACCCCGAACTGGGCGGCGAGCCGGCGCTGCATCGGCTGGTGCGCAAACTGCGCACGCGCGGCATGGGCCTGGTGCTGGACATCGTGCCGAACCACATGTTCGCCGGCCCGGGCAACGCCTGGTGGATGGACGTGCTGCGCCACGGCCGCGCCAGCCCGCATGCGGGCTACTTCGACATCGACTGGCGCAGCCCGGACCCGCTGGTGCGCGGGCTCGTGCTGCTGCCCATTCTCGGCAAGCCCTACGCGCAGGCGCTGCGCGACGGCGACGTGCGCCTGGACCGCGAGGGCCAGGACTACGCATTGCGCGTTCACGACCATCCCTTGCCGCTCTCGCCATCCACGCTCGACACACTGCGCGGGGCAGGGGAGTTCTCGGCCGTGCTGGCCGCGCACGACGGCAGGCAGGAGGCCGGCTTCCACCGGCTGCACGCCCTGCTGGAGCGGCAGCATTACCGCCTCGCGCTGTGGAAGCTCGCCAACGACATGGTCGACTACCGGCGCTTCTTCGACATCAACGAACTGGTCGGCCTGCGCATGGATCGCACGCGGGTGTTCGAGGACAGCCATGCGCTGGTTTTCCGGCTCTACGCCGAAGGACTGATCGACGGCCTGCGCGTGGACCACATCGATGGCCTGGCCGATCCGCACCGCTATTGCCGCCAGCTTCGCCATCGCCTGCGTCGCCTGCAGCGCCAGCGTCCGGCCGGCGCGCCACGCGGGCCGGCCTACCTCGCGGTGGAAAAAATCCTGGCCGAGGGCGAGCGCCTTCGCCCGGACTGGCGCATGGACGGCACCACCGGCTACGAGTTCATGGACCAGGTCGGCGCGTTGCTGCACGACGGCGCCGGCGAGGCGATGCTGACCGAACTGTGGCAGGCGATCAGCGGCGAGCGCGCCGACTTCGCCACGGTGGCGCGCACCGCGCGGCGGCAGATCCTGGTCGACAGCTTCGAAGCGGAACTGGACCGCACCGCGCGGGCCCTGTTCGACGCCGCCCGCGCCGACATCTCCACCCGTGACGTCAGTCTGCCGGCGATCCGCCGTGTGCTGGTCGAACTGCTGGTGCATTTCCCGGTGTACCGCACTTACGCCGGCGGCCTGGGCCGCGATGCCGTCGACGAGGGCGTGTTCCAGCAGGCCTACGCACACGCGCGCCACCACGTGCGCATCGAGGACCGCGAGCTGCTGGCCGAGGTGGCCGCATGGCTGGGTGGGCAGGCACCGCGCGGCCTGCCGCCGGGCCGCGTGCGGCACGCGCGCGAACGTGCGATGCGGATCTTCCAGCAGGCCACCTCACCGATGGCCGCCAAGGCGGTGGAGGACACCGCCTGCTACCGCTACGGCCGCCTGCTTTCGCGCAACGAGGTCGGCGCCGATCCGGGTCACCTGGCGCTGGACATCCCCACCTTCCACGCGTTGTGCGCCGAGCGCGCACGCGACTATCCGCACAACCTCCTCGCCACCGCCACTCACGACCACAAGCGCGGCGAGGATGCACGCGCCCGCCTGGCGGTGCTCTCGCAGGCCGCCGTGGCGCCGCACTGGGCCGGCACGGTGGAGCGCTGGCGCGACCGCCATGCCGGCCTGCGCGTGGCGATCGATGGCGGCAAGGCGCCGTCCGCGGCCGATGAGTACATGCTCTACCAGAGCCTGGTCGGCGCCTGGCCGCCGACACTCGCACCGGATGATCGGGAAGGCCTGGCTGCCTTCGGCGAGCGCATCGCCCAGTGGCAGCGCAAGGCGTTGCGCGAAGCCAAGCGCCGTTCCCGCTGGAGCCTTCCCAACGAGCCCTACGAGGATGCCTGCGAGGCTTTCCTTGCCGCGCTGCTGGAGCCTGCCAACGGATTCGCCACGGAACTGCACGCCTTCGTGCAGCGCATCGAGGCCGCGGGCGCCGCCAACAGCCTGGTGCAGGCGACGCTGCGGCTGACCACGCCTGGCGTGCCGGACACCTACCAGGGCACCGAGTTCTGGGATTTCAGCCTGGTCGATCCGGACAACCGCCACCCGGTCAACTTCGACGCGCGCCGTGCGGCGCTGGCCAGCGACGCTCCGTGGGAGGGGCTGATCGACCGATGGCGCGATGGTGCGCTCAAGCAGCGCGTGCTCCAGGAACTGCTTCAGTTGCGGGCCCGCCATCCGTCCCTGTTCGCGCAGGGCTGCTACCGCCAGTTGACGGTGGAGAAACCCGGGGGCGCCGCCGAGGATCGGTTGCTGGCGTTCCAGCGCAAGCTCGACGGGCATGCGATCGTCGTGCTGGCGTTGCGGCACACGGCCGGCGTGCTGCTGGACGCGCGCGAACCGCGCTGGGACGCCGCGGCGACGTCCGCGCTGATCCCGGGGGAAGTACGTCTGCAGGGCGTCGCTCCAGGCAGATACCGCAACCTGCTCGGCGGGCACGAGGGAACGGTTGCCCTCGCGCTGTCGCCCGCGCACTGGCTGTCGCCGCTGCCGATGGCCGTGCTGGAACCGCTGGCCTCCTGATCCAGCGCCGGTGCGCAGCGCCGATAGCGCCTGCCTGCATCCATTCGTCCCGAGGCTGCGTAAAGGTTGCCGACCACCCCGGCGACCATGGCTATGATGGACCTGGATTACCCCACCAAGACGGTGGCGCGTTTCGAGGCTGCGAGACCCTTGCAAAGACCCCCATCCGCCGCACGACACGACTGGGCCGTGCTGGTGGAGGCGGTGGCGCGTCGTCGCGACCGCAACAGCTTCCTGCACATCTACGACTACTTCGCGCCGCGGCTGCGCCGCTACCTGCTGGGCCTGGGCGGCGACGAGGGAGTGGCCGAGGAACTCTCCCAGGAAGCGTTGCTGCGCCTGTGGCAGCGGGCGGCGCAGTACGACCCCACGCGCAGCAGCCTGAGCACCTGGCTGTTCCGCATCGCCCGCAACCTGTTCATCGACCGCACCCGCAAGGAACCGGTGTGGAGCCAGACACAGGAGTATCTCGAAGACATGGGCGTGCTCGATGGCCCCGGTGGCGAAGACGAGCCGCCCGGCACCGAGGCGCTCACTGAGGAGGCCAACATACGACGCGCCATCGGCCAGCTGCCCGCGGTGCAGGCGAGATTGATCCGCATGTCCTACTTCGAAGCCAAGAGCCATCAGGTCATCGCCGACGAGCTCGGCATGCCCTTGGGGACCGTCAAGTCCCATTTGCGCCGGGCTTTCCTCAAGCTGCAGAACGAGCTCCGATGAGACCGATGAATCCACGCCATCACCTGGGTGAAGCGACGCTGCTCAGCTACGCCGCCGGTGCGCTGCCTACCGCGTTGGGAGTGGTCGCCGCGGCGCACCTGAGCGTCTGCGCCGAATGCCGTCAGCAGTTGCGCCTGGCCGAACGCATCGGCGGCGGCCTGATCGAGATGCAGCACGACCGGCCCTCGCCGGAACAGGCGCGGCAGGCCATGCTCGCCAGGCTCGACGACACGCCCGCGCCCGCGGGTGCCTCTCTCTTGCCGCCGGCCAGCCTGGCGGATGATCCCGACGCGCTGCCGGCACCGCTGCATCCGTACTTCGGCCCGTCGCTGAGCGGGCTGCGCTGGCGCTGGCTGGCGCCAGGCGTCCACCTGGTCCGGGCCAAGGTCGACGAGGGCAACCTGTTCATGCTGCGCATCGGCCCGGGGAAGAGCATGCCGGTGCACGGCCACCACGGAAGCGAACTGACGCAGATTCTCCAGGGCGCCTACAACGACCACCTGGGGCTTTTCGCCCCTGGCGACATGGCGGACCTGGATGACGAGATCCAGCACCAGCCGGTTACCGCACCTGGCGGGGCATGCATCTGCGTGGCCGCGCTGGATGGCACGCTGCGCTTCGACGGTTGGTTCGCGCGGACGCTGCAGCCGCTGTTCGGGCTCTAGGCGCGGCCGTTCTCCGGGCAGGCACGAGCTTCCGCAGCGCGCGCGTTGACATGACGGATCCGGTGGAGGCTCGCGCTGGTGCGCCGCGAGCCAGGCGATTGCCCGGCTATCGGCAATCGGCGATTGCACCGTCGATGGCCTGCGCCACGCCGGTGTCCGGCCATCGCTGTGGCACCTTGACCACCTGCGCGGGGTCATAGCCCAGTGCCGCCACCCGCGTGAGCATCGCCTGGTAGTCGGCCGCAGGCACCTGCGGCGTGCGCGCCATGTACCAGAGGTAGTCGCGCTTGTCGCGGGCGACGATGACCTGTCCGTAATCCGGCGCGAGCCAGGCGACGAGGTACTGGGTCTTGAAGAACCAGGCGAAGTGGACGTGCCAGCGCGCCCGGCTGGGATCGGCGTCCACCGTGGCGACCGAACCGATGGTGTCGATCGGCCCCTCGAAGCCGCCTTGGCGGTGGACGTAGCGGGTACATATCTCTCCGTCGGGCGTGAGCTGGTAGAGCTCGACGGCGTTGTGGCTGTTCCGTTCAGGGCGGGTGGGAATCGCGGCGATCACGTACCAGCGGCCCATGTAACGCGGCACGTCGACGTGGGCGACCGGCGCGATCGGCGGCTGGTCGGCCCGGGTGCACCCGGGCAGGCCGATGGCCGCCAGCAGGCAATACAGCATGGGTGACTTCATCGCGGGTCCCTTGCTGGAAGGTGAGGACGACCGGCCGGGCCGGACGGAGCCGCCGTTGTACGTGCGCGTTGCCGCCGACGGATGCAGCACCCGGTGCCGGTGATCCGTTCGACCGTGCTTGCCGTACACGTAACCGGGGCGCCCGTGAGTACGGCCCGTCATCCACGCGCGTCGTCGCCCCCGCAGGACGTGCGCCGCGGTAATTTCCATCGACCCTTCGCAGGAGTTCGCCCATGCCATCGACGAGACCATCCCACCCCTGGCTCGGCCTGGCAGGCTGGTGGCTGCTGAGCTTTGCCGCGGCAGCCATCGGCGCGCTCGCCTCGATCCAGGCCGCGGCGTTTTACGGCCAGCTCGTGCAACCGTTGTGGGCCCCGCCATCGTCGGTTTTCGGGCCCGTGTGGACCGTGCTGTACGCGCTGATGGGCCTCGCCGCATGGTGCGTCTGGCGCAGGGTTGGCCGTCCGGGACGACAACGGGCGCTGGTCCTGTTCCTGGTGCAACTGGTCCTCAACGCGGCATGGAGCTGGCTGTTCTTCGGCTGGCACCTGGGTGGATGGGCTTTCGCCGACATCGTGGCGCTGTGGTTGTTGCTGGCGGCCACGGTCGTCGCGTTCTGGCGCGTGCACGCGATCGCCGGCGCGTTGCTGCTGCCTTACCTCGCCTGGGTAAGCTTCGCCGCCGCGCTGAACTGGGCCGTGTGGCAGCTCAATCCAGTGGCCCTGGGATGAACCGGCCCGCTCAGCCCTTCAGGCGCTGGTAGGCATGGAGCGCGCGCTGGCGCGACTGGCCCAGGTCCACCATCGGCGCCGGATACCCGCTGCGTCGAAGCAGCGCCGGGTCTTTCCACGGTTCGTGCATCAGCGCCGGCGGCACGTCCGCCAGCTCCGGTAGCCAGCGGGAGAGGTAGGCGCCTTGCGGGTCGAAGCGCTGCGCCTGCGTGACGGGATTGAACACGCGAAAGTAGGGTGCCGCGTCCGCGCCGCAACCGGCCACCCATTGCCAACCCATCGTGTTGTTGGCCAGGTCGGCATCCACCAGCGTGTCCCAGAACCAGCGCGCCCCGTGGTGCCAGTGCTGGCGCAGGTTCTTGGTCAGGAAGCTGGCGACGATCATGCGCACGCGATTGTGCATCCAGCCGGTGTGCCACAGCTCGCGCATGCCTGCGTCCACCAGTGGTATGCCGGTGCGGCCGCGTCGCCAGCGCTCCAGCGCTGGCTCGTCCGGCGGCTCCCACAACCGGTCGTCGAAACGCGGGTTGAAGTTGCGACCGGGCGTGTCGGGAAAGTGGAACAACAGGTGGTGCGCGAACTCGCGCCACCCGAGCTCGCGCAGGTAGGGTTCGAGGTCCGCCCGCCGTCGTACGTCGACGCGTGCGTTGCGCCGTTCCAGCTCGTGGTGGATCTGCCGCGGCGAGATCTCGCCGAAGTGCAGGTGGGGCGACAGCCGCGAGGTGCCGTGGCGCGCAGGCAGGTCGCGCGCCTCGGCATAGTTCGCCAGCGCGTCGTCCGCGAAGACCTCGAGCCATTCGTGCGCGCCGGCCTCGCCAGGTCGCCACGTGGCTGCCATGCCGCCGTACCAGGCTATTGCCGGCAACAGATCCAGCGCAGCCAGCGGCTGCGCGCCCGGCAGCGCCGTCCATTCGCGAAAGACCGGCACTGGCAAGGGTTCCTGCACGGCCAGTTGCGTGCGCAGGTTGCGCCAGTAGGGGGTGAATACGCGGTACGGATCGCCGGCCTGGGTAGCGATGGACCAGGGCTCGCACCACAGCGCGGCGTTGTGGCTATGCACCTCGATGCCGCGTTCCTGCAATGCGGTCTTCAGGCGGGTGTCCTGTGCGATGGCGCCCGGTTCGTAACGACGATTCCAGTGCACCGTGCGCGCGCCGCTGCGGGCGACCAGGTCGAGCAGGGTGTCCAGTGTCGGCCCCTGCGCAAGGTGCAGCCCGGCCTGACGTTCGCGCAGGTCCCGCTCCAGGGCGTCCAGCGAATGGTGCAACCACCACCGGCTAGCGGCCCCGGGAGCGGAATCGCCGTCCTCGGCGGGCGCGTGGATGTAGACCGGTAGCACGCGCGCGTGCGATGCGCAGGCCGCGCTCAGGGCCGGATTGTCGGCAACGCGAAGGTCGCGCCGGAAGAGCACCAGCGCGGTCGTCATGGCAGGCAGGGGAAGGGGCGGCAGGCACCACCCGGTGCGGACAAAGGCATGGCGCAGCCTAGCGTTGCGTGGGGTTCCGCTCAATGACCAGGTGCACGACCTGCATGGCCTCTGCCCGCGTGGAGCCTTTGCCTGCCAAACGGGCTTGACTCGATGGCCGCGGATAGCACGCAACGCATCGCTGTCCGGTCACCGCCCATCGGGCAAGCGAAAGGGCGCGTTCCTGAAACGCGCCCTTGAGGGATAAGGATTTGGCGCTCGCCTGTCAGATCAACCAGCAGGTGGCCGGCTGCGTGGGCGAGATCCAGGGGAACTGGTCGTCTTCGTCCGGTTCCGGCGTGGGCACCGGCATGCGCGGGGTACGGCGATCTTCGGTCGGCCATTCGATGTCGCTGTGGCGACGATCGAGCGGCGCGTCCTGGTCGGTCGGCCAGCGGGGTGTCTGCTCGGGGCCGACCGCCGGGCCATTGATGGTCCAGTCGTGGTCGCGGCTGAAACCGGGGTGGCGGCGGAGGGTCGAGGGGCTGCAGGCGTTCATGGTCATCGGTCGAAACACGTTCCAAAACAACTGGATGTAGTTTCTGGTCGCCCCTGTCTACGCGATGCGAAAGGAAGGCTAGGGACGTTTTAACGAGCCGGCCGGGCTCCCTGGCGGCAGGCTTCGGTTCAGAGATCGAGCACCCGGTCCAGCCCGCGGTGCAACCCGACCAGCGTCGGCACCTTGCGTACCGCCAGCAATGCGCCGTCCACGTAGGGCAGGGCGCTGCCGCCGGCGTCGTGCCGCAGGGTCAGCTTCTGGTCGGGCATGCCGAAGATGACTTCCGCACTGATCACGAAGCCCGGCAGCCGGATCGAGTGCACCTGCGATCCGGCCAAGGTCGCGCCCCGCGCCTCGCGCACGCCGGCGGTCTGCTCCAGCGGCACCGTCGGCTGCGGCGCCTGCACGCGACCAAGCCGGCTGGCCAACTCGCGCGCGGTGCCGCTGGGCGCATCGCGCTTGCCGTCGTGCGCGTAGTCGATGATTTCCCACTGCGGGATGTAGCGGGCAGCCATCTCGGCGAACTTCTGCAACAGCACCACCGTCAGCGCGAAGTTGCCGCAGGCGAGCACGCCCAGGCCCTTCGATCGGGCGAGCGCGTCGATCTGGGCGTAGTCCTCGTCACTTAGGCCGGAGGAGCCGACGACGACATGCGCGCCATGTTCGAGCGCGGCAAGGACGTTGGCCTTGGCGGCCGCCACACCGGTGTACTCGACGAACACGTCACAGCGTTGCGCGAGCGCCTCGTTGGCGCTCGCGAAGACCGGGCATCCGAACGGTCCATCGCCGAGCGCCTCGCCCAGGTCTTGCCCGGCGTGGCGGCGCGATACCGCTGCCACGAGTGCAAGGTCGTGCGCCTGCGCCATCGCCCGGGCCAGTTCCGATCCGGCCCAGCCCGTCGCACCGGCAAGGCAGACTTCAAGGTTCATCGTCGATCCTCCATACCTGTCGGCAGGCGCGGGTGGCGCGTCCGGACAAGCATACCGGCGGCGTCACCGGGGCATGATCAAGACTCGACGCGTCAGGCCTGGCCGACCGCCAGGGTGAAGCTCTGCAGGAAATGGAAGTCCGGCCGGCGCAGCGCGAAATCCGCGTGCCGTGGATCGCACAACCGCACCAGCGCCGCGTAGTCGTCCGCGTCGAGGTACGGCTGCAGCCGCTCGCCCCAGGTGCCGCCGAAGATCGTCTCCAGCAGGTAGTCCGCGCTCGCCGGGTCCAGCGGCGCCACGCGCTCGATCATGAAGGTACGCGCCGTAACGTTGCGCAGCCCCGCGCGGCGCAGGCGGCCGACCAGGGCGCGCACGTCGGCCAGTTCGCGTTCGCTCACCTGATACCGGTCGCGGTAGTACTGGCGCACCGCTTCGTTGACTACCCGTTCCAGCCGCGCGTCCCAGGCGAAATACATGTCCGGCAGCAGCGAGCTCTGGCCCAGCGCGATACGCCCGCCGGGGCGGAGCAAAGTGGCCAGGGTATGCAGTGCGTCGACCGGGTCGCGCAGGTGGTTGAGGGTGTTGACCGACCAGACCAGGTCCACACTGCCGCACGCCAGCGGCAAGTGCGCGAGGTTCGCCTGGACGACCGACGCGCCCGGTGGCGCGATCGCTCGCGCCGCCCTGGCATGGGCCAGTGCCAGGTCGATGCCCACGACCATGCCCTCGGGTCCGGCCTCGGAAGACAACCAGGCCAGTGCCTCGCCGCTGCCGCAACCGGCATCCAGCACCCGCATGCCTGGCCGCAGTGCGAGGCTCGCGATGGCCTGGCGAAGCTCCGGCGCGGCGAACGCGTTGAACCGGCGCAGCTTGCCCACGTAGTCGCGGGCCGCGGTGTCGCCGAGCAGTCCAGTCGCGGTGGATCGATTCATGCGGGCTCACGTCGGTCGCGGGGCTACATCATCCAATGGAAACGCCGTTGCGCGCTGCCATCGCCCAGACCGGCCCCGGCCCGATGCCACTCGTGCAGGATGGACCGGCGCCAGCGGCCCTCAAGACATGCGTGAAGCTGCAAGGCTGATCGGGCGAGGCGTCGGCAGGTCCGTGGAAGCGAAGGCTGGCGGCCAACGGCTTCAGGCGTCCGGCCCGTGCATGGCGAATACCCGCGTGCTGCCATCGGTTCCGATCAGCAGTACCGGATAGCGCTGGGCCGTTCCCATCTCCATCCCGGGCGAACCCATCGGCATGCCCGGCGCAGCCAGGCCGCGGGCGTGCGGATGCTCGGCGAGCAGCTTGCGGATGTCCTCCACCGGGACGTGGCCTTCGATGACGTAGCCGCCGATCCGCGCCGTGTGGCACGAGGCCGCCTCGCCCGGGACGCCCAGGCGCTGCTTGAGCGTGGCCATGGCGGGTTCCTCATGGTCGACCACGGTGTAGCCGTGGTCGCGCAGGTAGGCGATCCACGCCTTGCAGCAACCGCAGGAGGGATCGCGGTAGACCTCCGCGACGGGCGCGGCGACCGCGGCGAGCGGCAGTGCCAGCGCCAGGGCGAACGCCAGGCGGCGCAGCAAGGTGGTGCGGGTGTTCATGGTTGGGTCTCCGGGGTGGTCTGCCATTGCACGGCGATGATCTTCCAGGCCGAGCCGAGCTTCTTCAGGGTGAGCCGTTCCTTGCCACGCAGGGTTCGCGGTTTGCCCGCGTCGGTGATGACGATGCGCATCGTGCTGCCGACGGTGGCCGCCTCGCCCATGGACATCGATCCCATCCAGAGCGGCATGACCTTGGCGTGTTTCATGAAGGCCAGGTCTTCGCCCAGATGGTGTGCCGCGTAGGCCTCGCGCGACTGGGTCTGGCCGGCTTCGGTGATGGTCGCCTCCGGCGCCAGGATGCCCAGGACCACCGCGCGGTCGCCGTGTTCCAGCGCACCGTGGAAGGCCTGCGCGGTCGCTTCCGCATCCGGCGCTGCGCGCGGCGCGAGGCCGTCGAGCGAGAGCGCTGCATCCGCATGCATGGGCGAGGGGCGTGCGGGGGCGTCGGCCATGCTGCCGGGCCCGCCCTGGTGATGCACGTGCCCGGCCTCGTCACCCGGATGTCGAGGGCCGTCCTTGTCGCCCATGTCCATGTCCTCGTCCGGCGGCGCCCTGGCGACCATGGCCTCGTATTCCTGTGCGGACATGTCGGGCAGCTTCTGCAGGAAGGCGACCATGCTCCAGATGGTCGGGTCGTCGTGCGTCGTGCCCCAGGCCGGCATGGCGCTCATCTTGATGCCGTGCTTGATGGTCCAGAACGCCGCCCGCGGGTCGACCCGCACCTGCGACAGGTTGGGCGGTTGCGGGTAGAGGCCAGGGCGTATCTCCGAGTCGTCCATGCCGGGCTTGAGGTGGCAGTCCGTGCACATCGCGGCGTACTGGCCGGCGCCCTTGAGGATCCGTTGCGGGTCCCGGAGATCGGGCACGGCGATGTCGCGCGCCCGCACGGCGATCGAGCGCTCGCGCAGGGTCTGCATGAGGGCGAACACGGGGCGCGCGTGATGATTGTCCGCGCCGACGTTGTAGAGCCCCGAGTAGACGAAGACCGCGCCGCCCGCGACCAGGATGACGAGCAGGACCGCGGCGCCGATGCCGTACTGCGTGATGCCTCGTTTCATGGTGATCCCTCAGAACCAGATGCGGACGCCGGCCACCCACTGCCGGTCGAACCGGTCTTGCCCGTGCTGGCGGGCCAGGTCCGCCGTGCCGCCGAAGCGGCGGGACCAGACGACGCCCACGTAGGGCGCGAACTGCCGGTGGAACTCATAGCGTAGGCGCAAACCCAGCGACATGTCGGAGACACCGCTGCCCAGCCCCCGCGCCGGGTCCGACCTGCCGTACGCGTTGGCTTCGAATTCCGGCTGCAGGATCAGGCGCTGGGTGAACAGCAGTTCGTACTCGGCGCGGAAGCGTGCCGCTGTGCGACCCGCCGGCCCCACGTAGCCGGTGGCCTCCAGTTCGAACCAGTAGGGCGCGAGGCCCTGCAGGCCGAAGGCGGCCCATGATCGGTCCGGTCCTTCGCCGGCGTCCGTGCGCACACCGAGCTGGGTGTTCCAGAAGGCGGCGACCGCGTGGATCCACAGCAGTTCGCTACTGGCGTCCTCCAGCCGGCCACTGCGCCGCTCGCCCTCGGTGCGCAGCCACAGCTTGTCGTAGTCGGTGCCGTACCAACCTTCGATATCCCACTGCTGGCCGTTGCCGTCCCGGCCGTGGAACGCTTCCAGCTGATCGAACAGCAGCATGCCGTAGCGGGCGTCGCCTTCCATCGCCATGCCCATGCCGTGGGTGGGGCCGTAGGCGATGCCATCGGAGTAGTCCGGACTGCGGGCGCCAGATGGCGGACTGCCGCGCTGCATGGCGCCATGTTTCATGCCCTGCATCGAGCCATGGTCCAAGCCCTTCATGGAGCCGTGGTCCATGCCCTTTATTGAGCCGTGGTCCATGCCCTTCATGGAGCCGTGGTCCATGCCCTTCATGGAGCCGTGGTCCATGCCCTCCATGGAGTCGTGGTCCATGCCCTCCATGGAGTCGTGGTCCATGCCCTCCATGGAGTCGTGGTCGATGCCTTCCATGGAGTCGTGGTCCACGTTCCCCGATGGGTTCATCGCAGGGACAGCGGTTTCGGGTCGCGAAGGAGACGCCGCGGTCGGCATGACCGGCGCGGGGGCGGTGGCCGCCGATGCGGGCATGTCGCGTTCCTGTTCCGCGCCTGCCGCGCTACTGGCGGGTGCCGGTGCCGTCTGCGCAAATGCCATGAACGGAGCCAGCGACAGCGGGGCGCCGCCGAGCGCCAGCGCGAGTGCGCGCAAGGGAAGGATGCGGCGACTCATGACACCACCACCTCGCGGAACATGCCCGCTTCCATGTGGTACATCAGGTGGCAGTGGTAGGCCCAGCGCCCGGGGGCGTCGGCGCTGACGCGGTAGGAGACCCGCTGCGCCGGCTGCACGTTGATGGTGTGTTTGCGGGCCAGGAATCGCCCGTCCGGATCCTCCAGTTCGCTGAACATGCCGTGCAGGTGGATCGGGTGATTCATCATCGTGTCGTTGACCAGCACGATGCGCAGGCGCTCGCCGAAGTTGAAGTGCATCGGCCTGGCCCGCGCGAACTCCAGGCCGTCGAACGACCACATGAAGCGTTCCATGTTGCCGGTCAGGTGCAGCTCGATCTCGCGCTCGGGTTCGCGCGGGTCGATCGGCCCATCCAGCGAGCGCAGGTCGGCATAGGTCAGCGCCCGGCGGCCGTTGTCGCGCAGGCCGATGCCGGGGTCGTCCAGGTTGGTGCGCGGCGTGTCCACGCGCATGTCCACGCCGGCGCCGTATTCGCTGCGCGCGTGATGGACCGCAGGGGACTGGGCCATCGCCATGCCAGGCGCGTGCGTCGTTCCGTGATGGTCGCCCGCGGCTTCCATCGGCATGGCACCCATCATGTCGCGCATGCCCAGCCACACGCGCGGGTCCATGGCGGGCACGTCGGCTTCCATTCCTTCGCGTGGCGCCAGCGTGCCGCGGGCATAGCCGCTGCGGTCGATCGACTGGGCGAACACGGTGTAGGCGCGCTCGTCCTGCGGCTCGACGATCACGTCGTAGGTCTCGGCGACCGAGATGCGGAACTCGTCCACCGGCACCGGGTGGATGTCCTGCCCGTCGGCCGAGATCACTGTCATCTTCAGCCCCGGGATGCGGACGTCGAAGATCGTCGAGGACGAGCCGTTGATGAAGCGCAGGCGGATTTTCTCGCCGGGCCTGAAAAGCCCCGTCCAGTTGCCGGCCGGCGCCGCGCCGTTCATGAGGTAGGTGTAGGTGTAGCCGCCGACATCGGACAGGTCGGTGGGATTCATGCGCATCCGGTTCCACATCCGGCGCATGGCCAGCGCCTGGCTCAGTCCGTGCTCCCGCGCATCGCGGAAGAAGTCCGGCACGGCCGGCTGGTGGAAGTTGTAGTAGTCGCTGCGCTTCTTGAGCCTGGCGAAGATGCGTTCGGGATCCTCGTCGGTCCAGTCGTTGAGCATGACCACGTAGTCGCGGTCGGTGGGGTAGCGCTCCGGTCCGGCCGGTTCGATCACCAGCGGCCCGAACAATCCGGTCTGCTCCTGGAAACCCGAGTGCGAGTGGTACCAGTAGGTGCCCGACTGGCGCACCTCGAAGCGGTAGACGAAGGTCTCGCCCGGCGCGATGCCATCGAAAGCCAGGCCGGGCACGCCGTCCATCTGGAAGGGCAGCAGGATGCCGTGCCAGTGGATCGAGGTGGGGGCGCGCAACCGGTTGGTCACGCGCAGGGCGACGGTGGTGCCTTCCTTCCAGCGCAGGGTCGGACCCGGCACGCTGCCGTTGACGGTGGTGGCTGGACGCACCACGCCGGTGTAGTTGACCGGCGTTTCCGCGACCTCCAGGTGGAAGTCGGTGCCACGGAGCACGGTGGGCTGGCCTGGGCTGGCCAACGCCCGGGCGCTGGACGGGCGCAGCAGCCCGAAGCCGGCGACCGCACCGCCGACGGCCACGCCCTGGACAAAACGCCGGCGCGACAGGTCGGCCGTCGGGGATGGGTGAAACCACTTCATGGGGAAACTCTCCGGAGGCGCCGGCATTGCCGGCGCGACACATCACGGTGCGGGCAGCAACAGGCGTTGCGACCGCGCAAGGCAGGGAAGACGGAGAGTCAGGCCAACGGTGGTCGCAGCGGCGGCACCCTCGGCGTCGAAGGTGCGCGCACCTGCAAGGGCGGAGCGTAGGCTCGCGTGGCGGGCAGGGCGGTCATCGCGCTGGCGGGCATCGCCGGCACGGCGCTGGCGCACAGGCCGGCGCAGCCGCACGCGTGCCCGAGGGCGCCGCCGCAGAAGCGGTCGTGCGCGTGGTGGCAGTCATCCTGCGACAGCAGGTGCGCCACGCCCGGATGAGTGGGCTGGGCAACCATTGCTCTCGCGTGGGAACCCGTCGCCACGTGGGCCTGCACCATGCCGAAGGGCGCGCCGGTCAGCGAGCTCAACACCAGCATCAGCCACGCCAGCAGGCCCAGGGCGCGAAGGCCACGGGAACGTGCGATCAGGCGCAGCGACGGGGACATGCCGCCAGCGTACCGACACGATCCCACCCCCTCAACCCTGGAGGATGCTCCATGCGGCCTTACGGCTTGCTGTAACCCATATGCACCGTGATCTTGTCGCCGGCGGCGAGGTTCGCCACCGCCGCGGGCGGGAAATGCACCTTCAGCGACATGCCCTCGGCATCGACGTCCACCAGGCCGGTCTGTTTGTCCACCGAATTCACCGTCGCGGGCATCGCATGCATGCCCATCATGTTCATGTGCATGCTCTTCATCTGGTCGTGCCCGCCGTGCATGGTGCCCATGGTGTCCGGATCATGGGCACTGTCGGTCGGCATGGTGTTCTGGGCCAGCGCCACGCCCCCGCTTGCCAGCGCGAGAAGCAGGCCGGCGAGCACTCCGGTCAGCGGATGATGCGCAAGCGTTTTCATGGTGACCTCCTTTGGTCGGAACAGGATCGAAGCATGCGGCGGCGCATGTGCAGGGGATCGGAAGGCGTACCGCGGCATGCACACCTTGACGGTGGCTTCATGCAGCCATCTTGCGGCAACTTTCCGCGCAGGTCCGGCACGCCTGCACGCACTCGTCCATGCCACCGACCTTGGCGCAACTCTCCGCGCAGGCGGCGCAGAATTCGGCGCAGGCGCGACACATCGCAGGATGCTGGGGCGACTGGTCGAGCATCACCGCCGCCGCGGTACGGCAGACCTCCGCGCAGCTCAACATCAAGCGCATGTGTTCCGGCGCCACGTGCGCGCCGCCCTGTTCCAGGCACATGCCTGCCGCGTTCGACTGACAGGACTGGTAGCAGCGCAGGCAATCCTGGATGCAGCTCTGGGCGGAAGCGGACATCGTCATGGACGGCTCCTTCGATCGAGAAAAGTTGCGTCGATGGTCGCAAGGGTGTCGTCCGCGTCCCGTGACCAGCCGGCCACATGAAAGACGGACCCGCGCACCTGCTTTAAGCTGCAGCGGGCGAACGCATGGAACGGGGCAGGGCAACAAATGATCGACACGACGCGGGCGCTCCACACGCTGCTTCTGGTCCTGGACCTGTTCGGCACGTTCGTGTTTGCGCTCAGCGGCGCGCTGGTCGCCGTGCGGCGCGGCCTGGACCTGTTCGGCGTACTGGTGCTCTCCTTCGCCGCGAGCAGTGCCGGCGGCATCACCCGAGACCTGCTGATCGGCGCCACGCCGCCGGCGGCCATCGAGGACTGGCGCTACCTCGGCGTATCGCTGCTGGCCGGCCTGCTGACCTTCTTCCGTTATGCCGACATCGAACGCATGCGCAATCCGATGCAGCTGTCGGACGCGGCCGGGCTCGCCCTTTTCGCGGTGGCCGGGGCGCAGAAGGCGCTCGCCTACGATCTTCCGCCGGGCATGGCCGCGCTGCTGGGCATGCTCACCGGCATCGGCGGCGGCATGCTGCGCGACGTGCTGGTGTCGGACATCCCCGCGGTGCTGCGTGCCGAGCTCTACGCGGTGGCCGCGCTGGCGGGCGCCGGCGTGGTGGTGTTGGGCGATCTGCTGCACATGCCGCCCACGGCGACCACGCTGACCGGCGCCGGCCTGTGTTTCGGCCTGCGTTTCATGGCCATCCGTTACGGCTGGCGGCTGCCGGTCGCCCGGCCGCCGGATGCGGACCGGCACGGCTGATCCGGTCGCGTGCATGCCGAACGGGCTGAACCCCCGGCGACTGTCGCGGTCCCCTGTTGATCCTGGTCAACCGGATCCGGCCTTCCATTGACGAGGATGCGTCCGGCCCAACGCGAGATGCCTGTGGAACGTTTCGACGAGTTCGAGCGAGCGACGGGACCGCGCCGCGCGGTTCGCCCCGGCTTGCTCATGTTCCTGTGGAGCGTCATGGCGCTCCTGGCGTGGCCGGCTGCGGGCCGTGTCGCGGACAAGCCGTTCTGGCGCCCCGAACTGGCCCCGGTGGGGCCGATGGTGATGCTGGTCAGCCTCGACGAACAGCGCATGTATGTCTATCGAAACGGCGTGGCGATCGGCGCAAGCCGCATCAGCTCCGGACGCAGCGGCCACGAAACGCCGACCGGCGTCTACACCATCCTGCAGAAGGAACGCGAGCACCGTTCCAACCTTTACGACAACGCGCCGATGCCCTTCATGCAGCGCCTGACCTGGGACGGGCTGGCGCTCCACGCCGGCACGCTGCCAGGCCATCCCGCCTCGCACGGGTGCATCCGCCTGCCGGATAGCTTTGCCGAGAGCCTGTTCGAGATCAGTCCGCGCGGCACGGTGGTGGTGGTGACCGACCAGCGTGTGGCGCCCCCGCAGATCAATCATCCCGCGGCGATCGCCCCGCTCGGGCTGGGCGGCGCCGAACCCGCGCCGGCGGGCGCGGACGGCGAGCCCTGGCCGGCGGACGACGGCGGACCGGTCAGCGTGGTGGCGAGCACCCACGACCGGGCGCTCTACGTGCTGCAGTCGGGCCGGTTGATCGCGAGCACGCCCCTGAGCGTGCCGGAGGGTTTTACCGTCGGCGGCATGCTGCTGTATGTCCGGCGTGCGGAAGCCGTCGGCCTGGCCGAACAGAACGGCGGACTGTGGTCGGCCTATCGCGTGCTGGGCGAGGGGCCGGCGCCCGCGCCGCGGGCCTTGGCACGCGAGCTCAAGGTGCCCGACGCGTTCGGCGCCCGGTTGCGCGAGCGCATCGCGACCGGAACCACGGTGCTGGTCACCGACCTGCCGGCGCGCGGCGGCCAGCCGGTGCCCTACGGCACGCTGCTGGAGGCGCGGGAGGCGGTTCCCAAGGCGGGACCCGGCCATCCCTAGCGCTTTATTAAGGCAGGACGCGGCAAGCTGCGTTTTTCAGTGCCACACACGACATGCCTGCCTTCGCCCGACGCCTTGCCGCCGCCGCGCTCTTGCTCGCCCCCCTGGCAGCCGGCGCATCTCCCGCCGCCGCCGACAACCTGGCCCGGGCCCTGAGCCAGGCGGCCCCCGAGGCCAATCCGAAAGTGCTGGCGCTGGCGTCCCGGGCGCTGACCTGCGTGCAACGCAGCAGGCCGGCGAACACGCTGAGTGTGATCGACTATTCGCTTCCCTCCACCACGCCCCGGTTGTGGGTGTTCCAGCTTGGCCAGCAGCCGCGCCTGTTGTTCCAGGAGCGTGTCGCGCACGGGCGCAACAGCGGCGACAACATGGCGACGCGTTTTTCCAACCAGCCGGGCAGCCTGATGTCGAGCCTGGGCACCTTCGTCACCGACGGCACCTACACCGGGCACAACGGCTATTCGCTGCGGCTGAAGGGTGTCGACGGACGCTTCAACGACCGCGCGGAGGAACGCGCGATCGTGATCCATGGCGCCAGCTACGTGAGCGAAGCCTTCGCCCGGAGCCAGGGCCGGTTGGGCCGCAGCTGGGGATGCCCGGCGGTGCGCGCGGGCGTCGCGCACAAGCTGATCGACGCGATCGCCGACCACTCGGTGGTGTTCGCCTACTACCCGGATCCGGCCTGGTTGCAGGCGTCGAAACTGCTCGGCGACTGCAGCGGTGGCGACGAGGCGCTGTCCTCGCGCTGATCGCCCGCGCCGGCCAGCAAAACGTGCACGTGGCGGCAGATCTGGCGCTCCTCTTCCGAAGGCATGACGCGCACCTCGCAGGCGGCGTCGCGCGTGCCGATGCGCAGTGCGCCGCCCCGGTTGCGTGATTCGTCCAGCCGGATCCCCGCCCACCCCAGCCCTTCGCAGATGTCCGCGCGTGCCTGCGCGTCGTGTTCGCCGATCCCGCCGGTGAACACCAGTGCGTCGATGCCGTGCAGCACCGCCGCCATCGCGGCGATCTGCTTGCGCACCGAGAGCACGAACATGTCGATCGCCAGCTTCGCGACCGGTTCCTTGCGTTCCAGCTGGCGCAGCCGGCGCAGGTCGCCGCTGATCCCCGACACGCCGAGCAGGCCGGAGCGATGATCGATCAGGCGTTCGAGGCCGCGCGCGTCCATGCCTTTCTCGCGGACCAGCCAGGCCAGCACGCCCGGGTCCAGGTCGCCGCTGCGCGTGGCCATCATCACGCCGCCGTTGGGCGTCATGCCCATGCTGGTGTCGACGGAGCGGCCATCGCGTACCGCGGTGACACTGGCGCCGCTCCCAAGGTGGGCGATCACCAGCCGCGGCGGCGCCTCCGGCCAATGCGCCAGGATTGAGGCGCAGGACAGCCCGTGGAAGCCGTAGCGCTGCACGCCATCGGCCTGCAGCGCGCGGTCGATGGGCAACGTACGTGCCGCTTCGGGGAGGCCGGCATGGAATGCGGTGTCGAGGCAGGCCACCTGCGGCAGCGAGGGATAGCGTGCCTGCGCGGCGCGGACCACCGCCAGCGCCGTGGGCACGTGCAACGGCGCGAAGATGCTGGCCGCCTCCAACTGCGCCATCACCGCCGCATCGATGCGCGCATGCGTGCGCAACTGCGGCCCTCCGTGCACGATCCGGTGTCCGATCGCATCGGGCGCCGGCACGTCCAGGCCGGCCAGCAGCCGGGCGATGCGCGTGAAGGCCTGCACGCTGTCGGCGATCGCGACGGTTTCCTCGTGCAGGGTGGTGCCGCCGCGGCCGTCGCGCACGCGCAAAAGGCCCGCCGAGCTGCCGATCGCCTGCGCCTCGCCGGTGACGCGCGGATGCATCTCGCACCCGCGCGCGCCGAACAGCCCGAACTTCAGCGAGGACGAGCCGCAGTTGAGCGCCAGTACGTGGAAGCCACCGGGGTTCACGTCGAAGGCGTCCCGGGCGTCCATTGCCACGTGGCCACTTCAGGCAGGTCCTCGCCGTGCTCGCTGATGTACAGGCGGTGGCGCTCCATCGTGGTCCAGTAGCGGTCGGTCGCGTCCGAGGCGAGGTGCGCGAGGCGCGGCACGCGCAGGATCGCGTCCAGTGCGAGCTGGTAGCGGTCCAGGTTGTTCATCACCGTCATGTCGAACGGCGTGGTGGTGGTGCCTTCTTCCTTGTAGCCGCGCACGTGCAGGTTGTCGTGGTTGTGGCGGCGGTAGGCGAGGCGATGGATCAGGCCGGGGTAGCCGTGGAACGCGAAGATCACCGGCTTGTCGCGGGTGAACAGCGCATCGAAGTCGTGATCGCTCAATGCGTGCGGATGCTCGCCCGGCGGCTGCAGCACCATCAGGTCGACCACGTTGACCACGCGCACGCGCAGGTCCGGCGCGTAGTCGCGCAACAGCGTGACGGCGGCGAGCGTTTCCAGCGTCGGCACGTCGCCGGCGCACGCCATCACCACGTCGGGTTCGGCGTCGCCGGCGTTGCCGGCCCATGTCCAGATGCCCGCGCCGACGCTGCAGTGGCGGGCGGCCGCGTCGATGTCCAGCCACTGCGGAGCGGGCTGCTTCCCCGCCACGATCACGTTGACGTAGTTGCGGCTGCGCAGGCAGTGGTCGGCCACCGACAGCAGGCAGTTGGCATCGGGCGGCAGGTAGATGCGAACCACGTCGGCCTTCTTGTTTGCGACGTGGTCGAGGAAGCCCGGGTCCTGGTGCGAGAAGCCGTTGTGGTCCTGTCGCCACACGTGCGAGCTGAGCAGGTAGTTGAGCGAGGCGATCGGGGCGCGCCAGGGAATCTGCCGCGTGGTCTTGAGCCACTTGGCGTGCTGGTTGAACATCGAATCGATGATGTGGATGAACGCCTCGTAGCAGGAGAACAACCCGTGCCGGCCGGTCAGCAGATAGCCCTCCAGCCAGCCTTGGCACAGGTGCTCGCTCAGCACCTCCATCACGCGCCCCTCCGGCGCGAGGTTCACGTCCACCGGTTCGATCGCCGCCATCCATGCCTTGGAGGTGGCCTCGAAGACGTCCTGCAGCCGGTTGGAGGCGGTCTCGTCGGGACCGAACAGGCGGAAGTTGCATGCGTCCGCGTTCAGTCGCATCACCTCGCGCAGGTAGCGGCCAAGCGCGCGGGTGGATTCCATTTCCACCGCGCCCGGTGAGGGCACGGCGACGGCGTGGTCGCGGAACGGGGGCAGGGTGAGCGGCTGCAGCAGCATGCCGCCGTTGGCGTGTGGATTCGCGCCCATGCGCCGGCGCCCGGTCGGCGCAAGTTCGGCCAGTTCCGGCCTTAGGCGGCCCTCGGCGTCGAACAGTTCGCGCGGGCGGTAGCTCAGCAGCCAGTCCTCGAGCAGCTTCACGTGCCCGGGCTTGTCGAAGTCTTTCAGCGGCACCTGGTGCGCGCGCCAGGTGCCTTCCACCGGCAGGCCATCGACCACTTTCGGACCGGTCCAGCCCTTGGGCGTGCGGAACACGATCATCGGCCAGCGCGGCCGTTCCGGCGGGTGGCCGTCCGTCGCCGCCCGGGCGTTGCGCTGGATCTCGCCGATTCGCGCGAGTGCGAGGTCCAGCGCGGCGGCGAGCTGCCGGTGCACCGTGGCCGGATCGTCGCCCTCGACCAGCAGCGGCTCGTAGCCGTAACCGCGGAAAAGCGCGTCCAGTTCCTCGGGGGTGATGCGCGCCAGCAGCGTCGGGTTGGCGATCTTGTAGCCGTTCAGATGCAGGATCGGCAGCACCGCGCCGTCGCGCACCGGGTCGAGGAATTTGTTCGAGTGCCAGCTGGTCGCCAGCGCGCCGGTCTCGGCCTCCCCGTCGCCCACGATGCACGCGACGATCAGGTCGGGGTTGTCGAACGCGGCGCCGTAGGCGTGCGCCAGCGAGTAGCCGAGCTCGCCGCCTTCGTGGATCGAGCCCGGCGTTTCCGGCGCCACGTGGCTGGGCACGCCGTAGGGCCAGGAGAACTGGCGGAACAGCCGTCGCATGCCGTTGCTGTCGCGTTCGATGTCCGGGTACGTCTCGGTGTAGGTGCCTTCCAGATACGACTGCGCGACCAGGCCGGGACCGCCGTGCCCCGGGCCGATCACGTAGATCATGGACAGGTCGTGCGCCTTGATCAGCCGGTTCAGGTGCACGTAGATGAAGTTGAGCCCGGTGGTGGTGCCCCAGTGCCCGAGCAGGCGCGGCTTGATGTGCCGGCGCTCCAGCGGCACCTCCAGCAGCGGGTTGTCCTGCAGGTAGATCTGGCCGACCGTGAGGTAGTTGGCCGCGCGCCAATAGGCGTCCATGCGGCCGAGCAGCTCGTCGGACAGCGGCATGGGCATGGCAGGCTCCGGGACTCGCGCTGGGTCGTCGGTGAACATGGCTCCGGCTCCGCGTGGATGGGGTGAACGCCTGGCGCTCAGTGCGCGAGCAGCAGCGGCAACTGCGCGTGCGAGAGCACGTGATGGGTGGTCCCGCCGAGCACCAGTTCGCTGATCCGCGAGCGTCCCCATGCGCCCATGACCAGCAGGTCCGCGCGCATGGCCTCGGCCTCGCGCAGCAGGTGCACGCCGGCGTCCTCGCCGGGATGGAACGAGCGTCGCTGCCGCACGGTCACGCCCTGGCGCGCCAGCCATTCGCCCACGGCGAGGGTGGGCGGACCGAAGCCGGGCAGGGTCTCGTGCCACCCATCGAGCAGGTGGACCTCCGACGCCTTGCGCAGTAGCGGCAGCGCGGCACGGATCGCCTCGGTGGATTCGCCCGAGCCGTTCCAGGCCACCAGCACGCGCTCGGGCGCGCCGCGCACTTCATAGTCATCAGGCGCCAGCAGCACCGGCACGCCGCCGGCGAAGAGGGTGCGCGTGACGTTGTCCCAGCCGACTGGCAGATCCCGGTGGCCCGCCGGTGAGCTGCACACGAGCAGGTCGGCCATCCGCGAGAGGGTCGCCAGCACCGGGACGTACACGCCGCGGAAGACCTCCCAGCTGCCTTCCACGTTCGCGCGATGGCACAACTCCTGCCACCAGGGCGCGCGCCGACGCGCCGATTCCTCCTCCGCTTCGAGGATCGCCAGCGCATCGGGGATCGCCGTCACCGAGGGCATCTGCGCGACGATATGGACGCCCGACACGAACGCCTGCTGCTGCCGCGCGACGGCAAGGCCGAGCCGGATGGCGGGCAGATCCTCGCGCATCTGGTCGACGTCGATGATCATTTCGTACATGGCGTTTCTCCCGGCGGGGGCTTCATCCTCGGGCGGGACGCAGGCGTCGCGCTTGATCAGGATCAACCGCGCGCGGGGTGCCGGGCCGGCTGCGTCGCGCGCCATCGCCCGCCGGGTGGGCGTGGCCCCACGCCGTCCTCGCGGCCCTGAAAAATCGCGGCGGCGACGCTTCGCCCGAACCACTCCCGCGTTGACCGAAATCAAGTCGCGACGGCGACGGCGGCCTAGGCTGCCCTGCAGTCACCGCCCACAGCCGCGGCTGCCACCGCCGAAGGAGAAGCGCATGTACAAGCACATCCTGTTGCCGACCGACGGTTCCGAAGTGTCCAGGCGGGCGGTCGACATGGGCCTGGAACTGGCCCAGGCGCTGAAGGCTCGCGTGTATGCACTGCACGTGATCCTGCCGTTCCAGGCGCTTTCCTACATGACGCAGATCATTCCCGAGAGCGAGACCAGCTACACCGAGGAGTCGGTGCGCTGGGCCGAACGCTATCTCGGCGAAGTGCGCGACAAGGCCATGCGCGCCGGCGTGCCCTGCGACAGCGACTACGTGTTCGACAAGCATCCCTGCGACGCGATCCTGGACACCGCGAAGAAGCGCGAGTGCGACCTGATCGTGATGGGCTCGCACGGCTGGCACGGCTTCACCAAGCTGTTGCTGGGCAGCGAAACGCAGAAGGTGCTCGTGCGCAGCCAGTTGCCGGTACTGGTCTGCCGTTGAGTTCCGTGCCCGGTGCGGGCCGCCACGTGGGTGCCACCTGACCGCGCCGGGAATTGACGAGGATCAATCCGGCCCGGTTGACGGCATGCGCCAATGAACGCACAGGGGTATCACACGCGACGAGGTTCGCCCATGGCCACGCTACCCACCGGGATTCCTTCCCCCGCCAACGCCAGCCCACCCGTGCTGCTGGAGGGAACGCACTGGATCGACCACCTGCGCGACGGCACCGTGGTGCTGATCCGGCCGCTGCGCCCGGATGACCGCGAACGCGAGGAAGACTTCCTGCGCGCGATGTCGCCGGACGCCAAGCGCCTGCGCTTCATGTGCAGCTTCCGCGAAGCGAGCCCGGCGCTGGTCGACCAGCTGATGGACGTCGATTACGACAACCGCATGGCTTTCGTCGCGCTGGCGCACGAGGACGGCACGTTGCGCGAGGTCGGCATCAGCCGCTACAGCACCAACGGGGACCGCACGCGCTGCGAATGCGCCGTCACCGTGGCCGAACACTGGCGCCACCGCGGGCTGGCCGTGACGCTGATGCGCCACCTGATCGACATGGCCCGCCAGCACGGATTCAAGACGATGTATTCGGTCGACTCGGCGGACAACCGGGCGATGCAGGAGCTCGCCGCCTACCTGGGGTTCGAGCGCGCGCTCGATCCGAGCGACTCCACCCAGGTCATCCATACGCTGGCCTTGTGAGGAGCGCGCCATGAATGCGGTAGTCCATGCCCAGAACCGCGTGCCCGATGGTGCCGCCAGGCCCACGCTGCCGGTGGCTAACCAACCGTCGGACATCGTGGCGATCGCCACGACGACCTCTCCTTGGAATCCCGCCGTGCAGGTGGCCGCGACGCTGGCCGCACGCTGGCACAGCCTGCTCACGGGCTGTTTCGTGGACGAGTCGCTGCGGATGCTGCGCGGTCCGGAAAGCGAGCCGTCCGTGATGGGCCTGCTGCTGGACACCTCCGTGCAGGACTTCGAGGAAGGGGACGCCTTCCGCGCCTTCGCGCGATCCTGCGGCGTGCCGCACGCCTCGTGGGTGGTGGCGCACACCGGGCTTGCGCGCGTCCTGCGCGAACTGGGCGCGTGGCACAGCCTGGCCGTGCTGGAACGCGACCTCGTCGAGGCCGAAGCCCTGACCGAGCTGCTCGGCGAAGTGCTGCTGACCTGCCGGTTGCCAAGCCTGATCCTGCCCCCCGGCTGGAGCCGCGAAAAACCATTCCAGCGCGTGCTGGTGGCATGGGACGGCAGCACCGAGGCCACCCGGGCCATCCATGCGGCCCTGCCTTTCCTCCAGGGCGCGCGGCGTGTGGTGCTGCTCGATGGCGGCCGCCCGCACAGCCCGGAGGGCGAGTGCTATCTCCCGCACTTCGAGCCTTTCGTGTACATGGCCCGCCATGGCATCGAAGCGGACCCGATGTGCGTGGGCGTACCGGCGCGCACCGCGGGCGCGGCCCTGCTGAAGAAAGCCGATCAGGTCGGTGCCGACCTGATCGTGATGGGCGCCTTCGCCCATTCGCGCATGCGCGAACGGGCGATCGGCTGCGCGACGCGCTACGTGCTGGAACACGCGCAGATCCCGATCTTCCTCCAGCACTGAGGCCATCCCATCGCCGGTGCACATGGAAGCGGCGCATCGCACGAGGCGACAGATCAACACGAACAGGAAACTTCACATGAGCAAACAGGGCAAACCCGCCGGTGAGCGCTACACCGGCCTGTCGATCGGCGTGCACTGGCTGACGCTGGCGCTGCTGGTGGGCGTCTACGCCTGTATCGAACTGCGCGAGTTATTTCCCCGTGGCAGCGACACCCGCCAGGCGCTGGCGACCTGGCATTACATGCTCGGACTGGCCACGTTCGCACTGGTCTTCCTGCGTCTGGCGTTCCGCCTGGCCGGGCGCACGCCACCGATCCAGCCGCCGCCGCCGCGCTGGCAGCAACGGCTGGCTGGCCTGGTGCACCTGGCCTTGTATGCCTTCCTCGTGGCGATGCCGCTGCTCGGCTGGCTCATCCTGAGCACGGAAAACGAACCGGTGCCGTTCTTCGGCATGCAACTGCCGCCCCTGGCCGCGCCGGACCGTGCGCTCAGCCACAGCCTGGAAGAGATCCACGAAACCATCGGCACCGCCGGCTACTACCTGATCGGCCTGCACGCCGCCGCCGCGTTGTTCCATCACTACTTCATGCGGGACAACACGCTGCTGCGCATGCTGCCGCGCCACGGCCACGAGTGAAATGCAACCGCAGGAGCGCATCCTGTGCGCGATCGCGCGGCATCATCGTGCCGGTGCGGTCGCACATCGCCGCGTGCCTGCAGGAGCCGTGCACGCGAAAAGACTGCTTCAGTGCTTCAGCAATACCGGCAGGCGGCTGCGCGCCAGCACGGCGCCGGTGGTGGAGCCGAGGGGACGTTCGCCCGGACGGGGGCGTCCGCTGGCGCCCATGACGATCAGGTCTGCCCGCGTATCGCTGGCGTAGGCCAGTACCTGGTCGCTGGCGTCCTCGTCCGTGCCGGTGACGGTTTCGACCGCGGCGACGGGGACGCCATGCGCGCGCAGGTGTGCGAGCGCATCCGGCAGTCTGCCGCCGTCGCGAACGGCAGCCTGTTGCAGCAGGGAGACGACCTTTGCGCCGCGCAGAAGGGGCAGCGCGGCGTGCAGTGCACGGCTGGATGAAGTCGAGCCGTTCCACGCCACCATCGCATGTACCACGGGGCCGGGTGCGTGGTTGGCGTCGGGCACGGCGATGCAGGTGGCACCGGAAAGCAAGGCCTCGGCGACCAACCGCTCGTCCGGGAATCCCGGTGACGCATTACCCTGCAACACCAGCAGATCGTGCCAGTCGCCGATTGTCGCCAGGGCGTCGGGCGCCTGACCGATCGCGACCTGCCAGTACGTATCGGTGACCCCCAACTGGCCCGCCCATGCCGCGAAATCGCGCCCGGCGAGCATCGCCTGGTGCAGGTCGTCCTGCGCATAGGCGGCCATCTCCGCGGCGAGCTGCGCTGGCCCGGGCACCGTACCGCTGCGCGGTGCGATGAAGAGGCCGGTCAGCGTGGCGTGCATCGAGACGGCCAGTTGCGCCGCGTAACGCACGCTGCCATGCCAGGTCCGGTATCCCGGGCTATGGACCACGATATCGCGCACGGCAGACTCCTCGATCGCGGGCCGACCCGCTGGCGAAGCGTGCGCCAACGCCCGAGGACGAATTTGATCCAGGTCAGCACCGCGCGAAGCAAGCGACACGCGTGCAGTTGACCTGCATCACCTCGCGCCGCGGCCGCTGGCCTAGTGTCGCCGCAATGCCAACCGCTACCCCCCCGCGGCGCGACACGGAGCCACCGACATGTACGACATCCTGATCAACTCGCTCAACTACGAGGATTGGTCCCGAGGCGTCCAGTACGGCACGCAGCTGGCGACCCTGATGCAGGCGTCGGTCACAGGCGCATACATCTACCCCTCGCCGCTCTATGCCACGCCGAGCTTCAGCACGCCCGAACTGATCGAGGCGGTGTTGGAGACGGCACGCACGCTGGAGGCCAGCGCGCTGGCGGCCGAGCGTCCATTCGTGAGCTGGGCCAGCGCCATGGGCATCGAGCACGCCGCGTGGGTAGTGGGGCAGGGCATCCTGTCCGACGCGCTGGTGCAGATCGCCTGCTGGCATGACCTGCTGGTGCTCGAACGCGATCCGATGCGGACCTGGGCATCGCCCACCGACCTGGCCGCGCTGATCCTCGCGGTGGGCCTGCCGTGCATCGTGGTGCCGCCCCAGCCGGTGCGTGGCGTCGGTTTGTCGCGCGTGGCCATCGCATGGAATGGCGCGCCCGAGGCGATCCGCGCCGTGCATTCGGCCTTGCCGTTGCTGCAGCGGGCGGACGAGGTGGTGTTGCTGCGCGGCGCGCCCAAGGAAACGTTCCACGACGTGACCTGGAAGCCGCCGTTCGACATCGACGCCTATCTTCAGCGCCACGGCATCCGCGCCCGTTCGCAGGACCTGCTCACCAACGAGCACGACGCCGGCGAGGCGCTGCTCGAACAGGCGGATCGCTTCCACGCTGATCTTTTGGTGATGGGCGCCTATGGCCGTAGCCGGTTCAGTGAGTGGGCGCTCGGTGGCGCTACGCGGCATGTGTTGTGGCATGCGCGGTTGCCGGTGCTGTTCCGCCACTGAGTCTCGTCCATGCGCGCGATGGTGCTCGAAGCCGTGGGGGAGCCGCTCGTGCTGCGGCAGGCGGCCGACCCGGAGCCGGGCTCCGGCGAGATTCGCTTGCGCGTGGAAGCCTGCGGCGTATGCCGCACCGATCTGCACGTGGTGGATGGCGAGCTGCCTGCGATAGCCACGCCGGTCGTACCCGGACACGAAGTGGTCGGCCGGATCGACCGGATCGGGAAGGGCGTGCACCAGCTCGGCCCTGGCCAGCGCGTGGGCGTGCCCTGGCTGGGCTCGACCTGCGGCACTTGCGAGTACTGCCTTTGCGGACGCGAGAACCTGTGCGATACGCCGGGCTTCACCGGTTACACCCGGCCCGGCGGATTCGCCAGCCACCTCGTCGCGCGTGCCGAGTTCTGCATTCCGCTCGCGGAGGACGCCGATCCGGTCGCGACCGCGCCGTTGCTGTGCGCGGGGCTGATCGGCTGGCGCGCGCTCTGCCGGACGGGACAGGCGCGCGTCCTGGGCATCTACGGTTTCGGCGCAGCCGCCCACCTGCTGGCGCAGGTCGCGCGACACCAGGGGCGGCGGGTGTACGCGTTCACCCGGAACGGGGACCTGGCGGCGCAGGCCTTCGCCCGCTCGCAGGGCGTGGCATGGGCGGGCGACGCCGACGCGACTGCGCCGGAGCCGCTGGATGCGGCGATCATCTTCGCTCCTGCCGGCGAGCTGGTGCCGGTCGCGTTGAAGGCGGTGCGCAAGGGCGGCCGGGTGGTGTGCGGCGGCATCCACATGTCCGACATCCCGGGGTTTCCCTACCGGCTGTTGTGGGAGGAACGCGAGCTGGTTTCAGTGGCTAACCTGACCCGCGCGGACGCCCCTGCCTTCTTCGCCGAAGCCGCCAGGGCAGGGGTGTGCGCCACGACGAGGCGCTACCCGCTCGAAGCGGCGAACGAGGCGCTCGACGACCTGCGCCACGGCAGGCTCGACGGCGCCGCCGTCCTGGTGCCGTAACTGTCGCCGGCAAGACCGTTACGGACCGTTACACAGGGTTGCGCGACCGACGTCGTCTTGTGGCAATGGATGGCTAACGTGGACCCGTCGCCAGATCCGGGAAGACCGCCATGAACGCCCTTGCCACCCATATCCCGATGCCCGCTCCTGTGCCCGTGCAGCAAGGAATGGCTGCGGCCGGGCCCATCGACGTCGAACAGCTCTCGCGCCACGTGCAGGTGCTGCGCCGCAAGCTCGCACCCGGCCAGCATGTCTACCGGGCCGGGCAACCGTTCCATGCGATCTACCTGGTGCACGCGGGCTTCCTCAAGACCTGCGAGCTTTCCGAGGATGGCCGCGAGCGGGTGACCAGCTTCCGCATGCGCGGCGACCTGGTCGGCGTCGAGTCCATCGGCCTGGCGCACTACGCCTGCGACGTGGTGGCGCTGGACGACAGCGAGATCTGGGAGCTGCCGTACCCGCCGGTGCTGCACGCCTGCCTGCAGATGCCCGAGCTGCAGATCCGGCTGACCGCGGCACTGGCCGGGGAGATCCGCAACGACCGCGCGTGGATGCTGGCCCTGGGCACGCTCACCGCCGAGCAGCGCGTGGCCGCCTTCCTGCTGGACATGGCCGAGCGCCACATGCGGCTGGGCTTCAGCCCGCGCCATTTCCTGCTGCGCATGGGCCGCGCCGACATCGCCAGTTTCCTGGGGATCAAGCACGAGACGGTGACCCGCGCGCTGTCCAGGCTCGACCGGCTGCAGTGCATCGACGTGCAGCGACGCGAGATCCGGCTGCTCGATACGGACGGCCTGCGCCGCATGGCCGGGCAGGGTGCGACTATCCACTGAGGCAGTCAGCCCGAGCGCCCTTCCAGCGCCTGCGCCAGCGCCTCTCCCAATTGTTCCCGGCGGTAGGGCTTTCGCAACAGGCCTACGCCGCTCTGCAGCGCCTCGTCGGCGCCCTCGGTGGAACGCTCGTACCCGGAAGTCAGCAGTGCCGGCAGTGCGGGGCGCAGACGGCGGGCCTCGCGCACCAGCTCGAAACCGTTGGTGCCGTTGCCCAGCGCCACGTCCGAGAACAGCAACTGGATACCGCGGTCGATGCGCAGCAGCGCCAGCGCCTGCTCCGCGTTCCCGGCCTCCAGCGTGTCGTAGCCGAGCGCATGCAGGAAACGGACGGCGACCTTGCGCACGCCCGGCTCGTCCTCGACCACCAGCACCCGTGCGTGCCCGGGATTGACGCTGCCGGGCGTGCGGGCCTCGCCGGTCTCGTCTTCCGCCGGCGCAGTCGGCAGCAGGATTTCCACGCGCGTGCCGCGACCGGGCTGGCTACCGATGGTCACGCGTCCGCCCGATTGCTTGACGAAGCCGTAGACCATGCTCAGCCCCAGGCCGCTGCCCTTGCCGGCCTCCTTGGTGGTAAAGAACGGTTCCAGCGCATGGTCGAGCACGTCTTGCGTCATGCCGCTGCCGCTGTCTTCGACCAGGAACACGACGTACCGGCCCGGACGAAGGGCGCCCGCCTCGTTCGGCCCGATCGCGCGCGCGCGGGCGCTGATGCGCAGCGAACCACCCTCGGGCATCGCATCGCGCGCATTGATCGCGAGGTTGACCAGCGCCGTCTCCAGTTCGCCCGGATCGGCATACACGGCCGGGACGTGGGCGGGACAGTCCAGAGCTATGTGGATGCGCGCGCCCAGCGTGCGCGCCAGCATCTCGCCCAGCTCGTCGAAGATCTGATGCGGCCGCACGCCTCGCGGCGTCAAGGAGCGGCGGCGCGAGAAGCCCAGCAGCTTGCGGGTCAGGTTGATGCAGCGGTCGACCGCGCGCGAAGCACCGTCGATCAGCTCGCGCGCATCGGCCACCTCGCCGTACTCGGCGTCAAGGATCTGCAGGTTGCCCGAGACCACGGTCAGCAGGTTGTTGAAGTCGTGCGCGATGCCGCCGGTCAGCTGGCCCAAAGCATCGAGCCGTTGGGCGTGAGCGAGCTGTTCCTGGCTGCGGCCGCGCAGGACGGCCGCAGCCAGCATGTTGGCCGCCAATTGCAGGAAACCCAGTTGATCGCCATCCCACTCGCCTGGCTTCCGGACGAGCGCGAGCAACGCACCGGTGGCTTCGTGACGGTCCAGCAGCGGCACGATTGCCGCGTCGGCGAACCCATGCACGGCGAGCGCGGCACGCAGCGCAGGCAATGCTTCGGCGGGGCCGTCCGACAGCATCCACACGCCCGGCGGCTGCCTTTCGCCAAGCCGCGCCGCGAGACCGTCGCGCGCGAAAGCATCGCCCAGGGCGTCGAGCGCATCGATCGGAAGGCCGGCCGCCGAGCGGATCGGCAGCGCCTTGCCACCGGCCAAGCCCACCGCCACGGCGACGGCGTCGACGCCCAACGCCCGGGCGATCAGATCGGACACCGACACGCGCAGGGAACCATCGTTGCCGGCCTCGAGCATCAGTCGGCCCAACTCGGCCAGGTAGCCGTCGCGCTGCGCACGCCGCAGGGCCTGTCGTGTGCGGTGTGCTTCGGAAATGTCGCGGATGGAGGCGGAATATCGTCCGCTGCCTGCCGGGCTCAGCGCGATTTCCATGGGGAAGGTGGCGCCGTCGCTGCGCACGCCGATCAGTTCATAGCCCGCACCCATCGGGCGCACCCGGGGATGGGCCATGTAGCCCGCGCGATGGACGACATGCGCGGCCCGCGCGGCTTCGGGCATCAGGTTCTCCACCCGCAGGCCGACCAGCGCGCCGGGGGCGTAGCCGAACAGCCGGTGCGCCTGCGGATTGGCCAGCACGATATCGCCCGCCGCGTCGACCACCACCATCGCGTCCGGCGCGGTTTCGAAGAGCGTGCGGAACAGGCTTTCGTCGCCGGTGGCTGGGGATGGCATGACGCTACTCCGGGCGTGCCGTGTCGCTGAAAATGTAGCCGGCCCCCCGCACCGACTTGATGAGCACCGGCGAGGCCGGGTCGGGCTCGATCTTTCGCCGCAGGCGGCCGACCTGCACGTCCACCGCGCGGTCGAAGGGACCCGAATCCCTTCCGTACAGATGGTTCATGAGTTCGTCGCGCGAAAGCACCCGGTTGGCGTGGGTGACCAGCACGCGCAGCAGCCCGAACTCCCCGCTGGTGAGCGGTACGGTTTCGCCCGAGGGCGAAACCAGGGTGCGACTGTCCAACTCCAGGCGAAAGCCGGCGAAGCGGTAGACCACCGGTCGCGACATCGCCTGGCGCGGACGCTCGCCGGTGCGGCGCAGCACGCTGCGGATGCGCGCCAGCAGTTCGCGCAGCTCGAACGGTTTGGTCACGTAGTCGTCGGCACCCACTTCGAGTCCCACGATGCGATCGACGGAGTCGCCGCGTCCGGTGACGATGATCACCGGCCCGCGCCAGTGCTCGTGCAGGTGGCGCGTCAGCTCCAGGCCGTCCTCGCCGGGCAGGCCGAGGTCGAGCAGCACCAGGTCGATCGAATCGGTGGCCAGCAGCGCGAGCATGTCCTGGCCGTTGCCGACCGTGCTCACCTGGAAACCCTGGGCCGCGAGGTAGCGCTTGAGCAGCGTCGCGACATCGACGTCGTCGTCGACGACCAGCAGGTGGGCCTGCCGGAGCAACGCGGTCTTGTCATGGTCCTGAGCCGACACGAGAGCCCCATCGCATGCTGGTGTGCGTGGCATTCGCCAGAAGCCGCGCGGGCCCGCGGACCCGCTACATGGCGCAACCCCCGGCTATATACCAGATAAGGTCCAGTCCGCGCGAAGGCCTCCAGGGTGCGTCGAAACGCCCGACGGACGTGGTTGATCCTCGTCAAACCGGGCGGGCGCGCCTCGCGCGATGCTGGTGTCGGCTCCGACCGAGGAATGCCGCCATGTTCGAGATGCTTGTGGACGCCGGCCCCCATGCGGGAGGGCCCTTCCTGGCGACGGCGCTCTCACTGGCCAGTCGCGTGGAAGCCTTCGCGTGCGGCTTCCAGGTATTGCCGCTGCAACCGCCCGTGGCGTTGTCCTTCGAAACGGCCTTGCTGGAGGCCGAAGCGCAGAGCGCGCGGGCGCGGCGCGACTGGTGGCTGGCGCAGTGCACGCAGGCGGGCGTCGAAGGCGAGTGGGAAGTCCTGCGCGGCGAGGTCGGCCCGGCCATCGCCAAGCGCTCGCGGCTGGCCGACCTGGTCTGCCTGGAAGTCTCCGTGGCAGGCGGTGCGCGTGACGTGCTCTCGCCCGAACCCGACCGCGCGCTGGTGCAGACCGCCGGTCCGTTGCTCCTGCTGCCCTCCGTCTGGAACGGGCCGACGGCCACGCGCGTGCTGGTGGCGTGGAACGGTTCGGCCGAGGCGGCCAATGCCATCCGCGCCGCGATGCCGCTGCTGGCCAGGGCCACCGACATCTGCGTGCTCGACGGCGAGCAGGCTTGCCTGCCGGGCATCTCCCCTTCGCCCTTGCCGCTGCAGGCGTGGATGAGCCGGCACGGCATCCAGGCGCAGTGGGAATCGCTCGACCCTTCGCGCCAGCGCGAACTGTCCATCGCCGACGTCGCCCGTCGCATGGGCGCGGACCTGCTGGTGATGGGCGCCTACGGCCACCACTGGGCCAGCGCCTTCGGGCGCAGCCAGATGACCCGGACGCTGCTCAGCCACATCGACCGGCCGATCCTGCTCTCGCATTGAGCCGGGCGCCGCGCGGCCCGCGGCGATGCTCCTGGTGCACCAGCGGGCAGCCGCATCGCCCCGGGCGGGTCCGGTGGGTTCGGGGCGGTCGGATGACGGATCAGTCGAGCAGGTAGTTGCGGATGCCGTCGCTGTCCAGGGCGGTCAGGTTTCGCCCGATCTCGCGGCTCACGCAGTGCTGCAGCGACTTGTCCAGTTTGCCGTGCAAGGTGCCCAGGAAGCGCGGGGACGCGGCGATCACGAGCGAGGTGAAGCGCTGCTCGTCGTGAGCGCTGCGCAACGCGGCGGCGAGCGTCGAGGCGAAGCGCGTGGCGGCCTTGTCCTTCGGATCGGTACGCGGTTCGATCGCGTGCCGTGCCCCGCCCACGCTTTCCTGCACCCGCGGCGGGCGCTCGGGAAGCGGCCCTTGCGTGGTGTCGGCGTTGACGAAGCAGGCCGTCTCCGACCATGGCCCGCGGCAGCGTTCGTACTCGAAGAGCCGCGCCTTCTCGCTGTCGGCCACCAGCACCCACGTCTTGTTCATGGCTCTTTCTCCGACCGGGCAGGGACATGCAAGGCCAGGGTAGCGAGGCCGCCGGAAGGCCAATTGATGCCGGTCAACAAAGCCACTGCCGCGCCAGTTGATCCTGGTCAACCGGGTGGGCGTGCGAACCGTCATCCTGTGCCATCCGCGGTGGCCGAGGAAACCTTCATGCGCGCAATCGACATCGGCACCCGGCGTGTCATCCAGGCCGGCGCCTCGGCAACGGTCGCCGAGGCTGCCGGCATCATGCGCAGGCAGCAGGCCGGCTGCCTGGTGGTGACGCGCGAGCAGGACGACCGGGTGGAATCGGTCGGCATCGTCACCGACCGCGACCTGGTCACGCGCTGCATCGCCGCGCATTTCGATCCAGCCACGACCCCGCTGGAGTGCGTGATGTCCGCGCCGCTGCTGTGCTGCCGCCCGGACGCGCCGATCGACGAGATCGTCGACACCATGCAGCAGCGCGGCGTGCGCCGGCTGCCGCTGATCGATACCGCCGGCACGCTCGTGGGCATCGTGAGCACCGACGACGTACTGGCGGCGCTCGCCGAGCTGGCCGACCGGGTCAACCAGACACTCAACGCCCAGCCGATGCTCGACCGGGCCTATCTCTAGGAGCCATGCGTGCCTGCCGCCCCCTTGCCGGAGCTGCCGTTCTCGGGCGAACGCCTGCGCCCGCGCCGTATCGGCATCGACACCGGCGGCGAGCACGTGGCCTACCTGCCGCTGGGTTCGTCCGCCTGCCATGGCGAGGGTTTCGGGCCACACTCGCGGCTGCAGGTGAGCGTCGGCAGCCGCGGATTGATGGCGACGCTGGCGATCGTGCACGGCGACGCGCTGGCGCCGGACGAGGTGGGGCTGTCCGAATCGGCCTGGCTGCGTCTGCAACCGGCCGCGCACGAGCACGTGGCGCTGGCGCATCCGCCGAGCGTCGAGTCGCTCTCAAGCGTTCGCGCGAAGCTCTACGGCCGCACTCTCGCCGATGCCGAGATACGGGCGATCGTCATGGACATCGCCGCGCAGCGCTATTCGAATCTCGAACTGGCGACCTTCATTGCCGCCTGCAGCAATGACCACCTGGCCCTGGACGAGGTGGTCGCGCTGACCGGCGCGATGGTCGACAGTGGCGCGCGGCTGCACTGGCCGGGCGCGGTCATCGTGGACAAGCATTGCGTCGGCGGGCTGCCGGGCAACCGCACGACGCCGATCGTGGTCGCGATCTGCACCGCGCTGGGACTGGTCATGCCCAAGACCTCCTCGCGCGCGATCACCTCCCCGGCAGGCACCGCCGACACCATGGCAATGCTCGCGCCCGTGGATCTGGATCTCGCGCGGATGCGCCGCACCGTCGAGCGCACCGGCGGCTGCATCGTGTGGGGCGGGGCGATCAACCTGGCGCCGGTGGACGACACGCTGATCCGCATCGAGCGGGCGCTGGACATCGACAGTCCCGGGCAGTTGGTCGCCTCGATCCTTTCCAAGAAGATCGCCGCCGGCTCCAACCGCGTGGTGATCGACGTGCCGGTCGGCCCGACCGCCAAGGTGCGCGAGCCGCGCCATGCGCGCACGCTGGAGCGGATGCTGCGCGCGGTGGCCGGTCGCTTCGGCCTGGAACTGACGGTGCTGCGCACCGACGGGCTGCAGCCGGTCGGTCGCGGTGTGGGGCCGGCACTGGAAGCCCACGACGTACTGGCCGTGCTGCAGGATCGGCCGGTGCAGCCGCGGGATCTTCGCGAGCGCGCGCTGGCGCTCGCGGCCGCGGTGATCGAGGTGGGCGGCCTGGCGGTGGGAACGGACGCGCTCGCGTTGGCGCGCGAATGCCTGGACTCCGGCCGCGCGTGGCGCCAGTTCCAGGCGATCTGCGAAGCCCAGGGTGGCATGCGCGCTCCCGGCGTCGCGTCCTACCGGCACCCGGTGGGGGCCGGGAGGGATGGCCGTGTCGATGCGATCGACAATCGTCGCCTCGCGCAGGCCGCCAAGCTCGCCGGTGCGCCGCTCTCGCCACTGGCCGGGCTCGTGATCGACGTGCGCGTGGGCGATCCGGTCACCGCCGGCCAGCCACTCTTCACCCTGCATGCGCAGAGCCCGGGCGAACTTGCCTACGCCATGGAGTACGTCTCGCGTCACCCCGACATCGTCCGCCTCGGAACCGGCCCATGAGCCTCCTGTACGCGTTGCCGGGCAACGCCGCGTTTGCCCGCGCGCTGTGTCGCCACACGGGCTGGCAGCGAGGCCAGCTGGAGCTGCACCGGTTCCCCGATGGCGAATCGCTGCTGCGGCTCGCCACGCCGCCGCGCGGCGTCGTGGCACTGGCCTGCTCGCTGCAGCGGCCGGATGCCAAGCTGTTCGCGCTGATAGCCGCGGCGGCGACCGCACGCGAACTCGGGGCGACGCAGGTCGGCCTGGTCGCACCCTACCTGGCCTACATGCGCCAGGACGCGCGCTTCCGGCCGGGCGAGGCGATCTCGGCGCGGGTCATCGGCAACCTGCTTGGCAGCGCGTTCGACTGGGTCGTGACGGTCGACCCGCACCTGCATCGCATCCACGACCTCGCCGAGGTATTCGCCTGCCGCACGACGGTCGTCCAGGCAGCGCCGGAGCTGGCCGCGTGGATCAGGGCGAACGTGCGCTCGCCGCTGCTGGTCGGGCCGGATGGCGAGAGCGCGCAATGGGTGCAGGCGGTGGCGGACCGGCTCGGCGCGCCCTGCGTGGTGGCGCGCAAGCAGCGCCGCGGAGACCGCGACGTCAGCGTGCGGCTGCCGTCACTGGCCCGCTGGCGCGGGCACACGCCGGTGCTGCTGGACGACATTGCCGCCTCCGGACACACGCTCATCGACACCGCCCGGGGCGTACGCGAGCAACTGCCGCAGGCCGCGCCGGTCGCGGTGGTGGTGCATGGGCTGCTGGGGCGTCGCTCGCGGGAGGCATTGCGCGGCGCCGGCATCGCCCGCCTGGTGACCACCAATACCGTGCCGGGCGAACTGGCGGCGATCGACGTCAGCGCCCGCGTCGCGCAGGCCCTGGCGACCCTCGGCGTCGAGGCAGGCTAGGGGACGATCCGCCGCGCCTCGTCCTTTGTCCCTCAAGGCGCGAGCAGCAGCGGCACGCGGCTGTGGCGCAGCGAATGGCGCGTCGCGCCGCCGAGCAACCGCTCGCTGGTCCGCCGGCGACCCCAGGCGCCTTGCACCAGCAGATCGACACAGAGGCGGCCTGCTTCGGCGCGGATGGCCTCACCCACGTCGCCCCGGGGCTGGAACGGCAGCCAGTCGCACGAAACGCTCTGACGGGCGAGCCACTCACGCAACGGCGCCCCGGTTTTGCCACCGAGGCCGTGCGTGCCATCGAGCACGGTCACCCGAGCGGCCATCCGCAGCAGGGGCAGCGCCGCACGCGCCGCGCGCGCGGCCGGCGCGCTGCCGTTCCAGGCGAGCAGCACATGGCCGATCGCCGGCCGCGCGACCCAGTCGTCCGGAACGAGGACGATCGGGCAACCACCGTGCACCAGCGTTTCGGCCAGCCGGCGCGAGGCATCCTGCAGGCTGGCGGGCCGACCCGGCAGGCGCCCGACGACCAGATCGGCCAGGCTCGCGCGCTCGGCCACCACCTTGCGATAGACGCCGCGGGCCACCTCCCAGCCGCCGCCGACGCCCGCCGCCTTGCAGCGCCCTTGCCACCAGGCTTCGTCGGCCAGCGCGTCCCGTTCCTCGGCAGCCAGCAGGCCCGCCGCATCGGGCAGCGCCATCACCACCGCATCGATCGGGATCACGCACAGCCCGGTGACCCAGGCGTGCCACTGGCGGGCCAGCGAGAACGCGTAATCCAGCAAGGGCGCCTCGCGTTCGGGTTCGCCCACGGTAACGATCAGCTCGGTCATTGGCCTGGCTCGCGCAGACGTGTGCGCAGAGCATGCGCGGGCGGCGCAATAGTGCTGTTGACCGGGATCAACCCGGGCCGTCGCCAGGTGCGACGCGCGGCGGGGCTAGCGCCGGCCGGTTCTGCGCCGGGCCGAAGGCGCGCAATAGGCGCCGTACAGGGTTTCGATCACCGCCTGCGCAGGGCCGGGCTCGAGCGCGTAGTGGATCGACTGCGCCTCGCGGCGCGTGCTCACCAGGCCTTCCTCGCGCAGCCGCGCCAGGTGCTGCGACAGGGCCGACTGGCTCAGGTCCGGCAGCGCCTTGTGGATCTGGCCCACCGAAAGCTCGCCATCGACCAGGAGGCACAGCACGCGCAGTCGTTGCGGGTTGCCCAATGCCTTGAGCAGGCGCGCGGCCTCGTCGGCACGGGCGTGCATGGCGGAAAGATCGAGTGACGGATCGGCGGACATGGCGGCTTGACTTTAGCAGATCTGAATATTAGTGTTCTCTAACATTAGTAATAACTAATATTCAGCAGGGTTGATGCCGGTCAAACGGCACCGGACAGGCGGGGGCGACCCTGCCACGGCAACCATCAGGAGCGATCGACATGGCCAACATTATCGTTCTGGGCGCCGGGCTGGGCGGCACTGCCGCGGCCTACGAGATCCGTGCCGTGCTCGGCAGGGAGCACACCGTGACGCTGGTCGGCGACGGGCCGCGCTTCAGCTTCACCCCGTCCAACCCGTGGCTGGCGCTCGGCTCGCGCAAACGCGAAGACATCGGATTCCCCATCGCAGCGCCGATGTCGCACCACGACATCCGCTTCGTCGAGGTGCCCGCCGAGAAGGTGCTGGCGGCCGAAAGCCGCGTGCGGCTGCGCGACGGGCAGGTGCTGGACTACGACTACCTGGTGATCGCCACCGGCCCGCGGCTGGCGTTCGACGAGGTGCCCGGGCTGGGCCCGGACGGCCATACGCAGTCGGTCTGCACCGCCGACCATGCCCAGCGAGCGTGGGAGGCCTACCAGACATTCCTGGACGCGCCGGGCCCGGTGGTGGTCGGCGCGGCGGCAGGCGCCAGTTGCTTCGGCCCGGCCTACGAGTTCGCATTGTTGCTGGACGCCGACCTGCGCAAACGCAAACTGCGCGAGCGCGTGCCGATCACCTACGTCACGCCGGAGCCGTACATCGGCCACATGGGCCTGGGCGGCGTAGGCGATTCGAAGGGCCTGCTGGAGCACGAGCTGCGCCAGCGCGAGATCCGATGGATCACCAGCGCAAAGGTGCTCGGCGTCGAGGCGGGCAAGCTCCGGCTGCAGGAGGTCGATGCCAAGGGCGTGGCGGTGGGCGAGAGCGAGCTGCCGTTCGCCTACGCCATGCTGCTGCCGGCCTTCACCGGCGTGGACGCGGTGCGCGGCATCGAGGGGTTAACCAACCCGCGCGGCTTCATCCTGATCGACGAGCACCAGCGCAACCCGCGCTTCCGCAATATTTTCGCCGCCGGCGTATGCGTGGCGATCCCGCCGGTGGAAGCCACGCCGGTGCCGACCGGCGCGCCCAAGACCGGCTTCATGATCGAGTCGATGGTCACCGCCATTGCGCACAACCTGCGCGAGGAGATCGCCGGCCGCCAGCCCGATGCGCGCGCAACCTGGAACGCGGTGTGCCTGGCCGACATGGGCGACACCGGCGCGGCCTTCGTGGCATTGCCGCAGATTCCGCCACGCAACGTCACCTGGGCGAAGCAGGGCAAGTGGGTGCACCTGGCCAAGCTCGCGTTCGAGAAGTACTACCTGCACAAGATCCGCACCGGCAACACCGAGCCGGTCTACGAGAAGTACGTGCTCAAGCTGCTGGGCATCGAGCGGCTCCGGCCGCCTGTCAAACATTCGCAAGGAGACCTTCCATGAACATCGATCGCGTCGTGCTCGGCTTTGCCGGCAGCATGGTGTTGCTGTCCGTTGCGCTGGGCTGGTGGATGTCGCCGGCGTGGCTGTGGCTGGCCGTATTCGTCGGCGCCAACCTGTTGCAGTCCTCGTTCACCGGTTTCTGTCCGCTGGCGATGATCCTCAAGGGATTCGGATTGAAGCCCGGCTCCGCCTTTTCCCGCTGACCACCATCGAGGCATCCGTCGTGTACTACATCGCCGAAACCCCCAAGCCTTTCGCCCAGGCCTCCGAGGACCTGGATGCCGCCGTTCGCCGCCATGGCTTTGGCGTGCTCCATGTGCACGACATCGGCGCCACGCTGCGCGGCAAGGGGCTGCCTTTCCAGCGCGAGTGCAAAGTGTTCGAGGTATGCAACCCGCAACAGGCGGCAAACGTGATGTCCACGGACATGCGGTTGAACATGGCGCTTCCGTGCCGGATCTCGGTCTATACCGAAGGCGGCCAAACCCGCATCGGCATGATCGAACCAGACCATCTGCTGGGCATGCTGTCGGACGATCCCGCGCTCACGTCCATCGCGAACGAAGTGGGAACGCAGATGCGCCGGATGATCGACGAGGCCCGCTGATGCGCCAGTCCCGGCCACTGACCGCGCTGGCCCTCGCCATCGCGCTGCTGGCCGGGTGCCGCAGCGGCGAGGCGCCGACGCACCGCGAGTCATCCGCGCCGGTGGACCTGGCCAGCCGCGTAGTTCACTTGCAGGAGGCGCCGCGCGAGCAGGCCTGGGACGGCGTGGTCGAGGCCGTCAACCAGGCCACCGTGTCGGCGCAGACCGCCGGCCGCGTGGTCGAGTTGCCCTACGACGTCAACGACACCGTGCCCGAGGGCGCGGTGATCGTGCGCTTCACCGACGTCGAGCAGAAATCCGCGCACAACCGCGCGCAGGCGCAGATCGCCGCCGCACAGGCGTCCTATGACGAGGCCGAGGCGTCGTATAAGCGGGTCGCGGCCATTGCCGAGCGCGGCCTCGTCGCACGCCAGCAGCTGGACCAGGAACGCGCGAGGCGTGATGCGGCGAGGGCCGCGTTGCAGGCGGCGCAGGCACAATGGCGCGAGGTCGGCCAGCAGCTGGACTACACCGTGGTGCGTGCGCCGTACGCCGGCATCGTCACGCGCCGGTTCGTGCAGCTGGGCGAATCGGTGCAGCCGGGCCAGCCGCTGATGGCCGGGGTCTCGCTGAAGGATCTTCGCGTCACCGTGCAGGTGCCGCAGAGCGCGGTCGATGCCATCCGCCGGCTCAATCATGCCGAGGTGCTGCTGGCCGATGGCGCGCGCCGCGTGATCGCCACGAAGCTGACGGTCTTTCCCTATGCCGACCCGGACACGCACACCTTCAGCGTGCGGCTGGAACTGCCCGGTGACGACACCGGATTGTATCCGGGCATGACGGTGAAGGTCGCCTTCGCGGTCGGACGCGAGCGCCGGTTGCTGGTGCCGGCATCGGCACTGGTGCAGCGGGGCGAGCTGCAGGGCGTCTACGTGTTGGGGCAGGGCGCGCCGCAGTTGCGCCAGCTGCGCACCGGCGCGCGCTACGGCGACGCGGTCGAGGTGCTGGCGGGCCTGGACGACGGCGAGCGCATCGCGCTCGACCCGGCAGCGGCCGCCCGATGGGTCAGCGCGCATCGCAACGAGTCCGCGCCATGAGCGAGCCGAAGCTCGGCTTCTCCGGACGCATCGCACGCGCCTTCCAGGCCTCCCCGCTCACCCCGATCCTGGCGCTGGCCGCGCTCCTGCTGGGACTGGCCGCGGCGGCGATCACGCCGCGCGAGGAAGAGCCGCAGATCGACGTGACGATGGCCAATGTGATGGTGCCGTTCCCCGGCGCCGACGTGCGCGACGTAGAAAACCTGGTGGCGTTCCCGCTGGAGCAGAAGCTTTCCGAGATCGAGGGCGTCAAGCACGTCTATTCGGTGAGCCAGCCCGGCGTGGCCGTGCTGACGGTCGAGTTCCAGGTGGGTGTGCCGCGCCAGAGCGCGATCGTGCGGCTGTACAACCAGGTCTTCCAGAACCAGGACTTCGTGCCGCCCGGGCTGGGCGTCGGTCCGCCGCTGATCCGGCCGATGGGCATCGACGACGTGCCAGTGATGGCGATCACGCTGTGGAGCGATGCGCCGGCGCAGAACCCCACGCGGCTGGCCGAGGTGGCGCACACGCTGGAGACCGATCTGAAGCGCGTGTCCGGCACGCGCGACGTCTACACGCTGGGCGCGCCGACGCGCGCGGTGGTGGTGGAACTGGATGCCGCGCGGCTGGCCGCCTACGGCATGGCGGTCGGCGACCTCGCCGGCGCGCTCAAGGCGGCGAACGTGGTTGCCCAGGCCGGCGACCGGGTAGCCGGTGACCGCGACGTGCCAGTCACTGCCGGCACTTTCCTGGCCAGCGCCGGGGACGTGGCCCACCTGGTGATCGGCCTCAAGCACGGCCAGCCGGTGTTCCTCTCCGACGTGGCGCGCATCCATGCCGGCGCGGACCTGCCGAGCCGCTACGTCTGGTTCGGCGCGCCGGCGGGCAACGGTGGGCCGGCCGGCAACGCACCGGCCGTCACCCTCGCGGTGGCCAAGAAGCCGGGCGCCAATGCCGCCGACATCACCACTGCCATCGCCGCGCGGCTGGCCGCGCTGCGCAACGTGACCATCCCGGCCGACGTGCACGTCACGGTGACCCGCGACTACGGACAGACCGCCACCGACAAGGCGGACAAGCTGATCCACAAGCTCATCTTCGCGACCGGCTCGGTGGTGCTGCTGGTGCTGTTCGCGCTGGGCTGGCGCGAGGCGATCGTGGTCGGGAGCGCGGTGGTCATCACACTGATGCTCACCCTGTTCGCCTCGTGGGCGATGGGCTTCACGCTCAACCGCGTATCGCTGTTCGCGCTGATCTTCTCGATCGGCATCCTGGTCGACGATGCGATCGTGGTGGTGGAAAACATCCACCGGCACATGGCGCTGGGCGGGCGCACCCTGCGCGAGGCGATCCCCGAGGCGGTGAGCGAGGTCGGCGGGCCGACGATCCTGGCGACCTTCACGGTGATCGCCGCGCTGCTGCCGATGGCCTTCGTGTCGGGGCTGATGGGGCCGTATATGCGGCCGATCCCGATCAACGCCTCGGCCGGCATGGTGCTGTCGCTGGCGGTGGCGCTGATCGTCACGCCGTGGCTGGCACTCAAGCTGCTGGGCCACCATCGGCACGGCGGCGAAGGCGAAGGCGACCACGCGCCGTCCGACAGTCGCCTGCACCGCCTGTTCGAGCGGGTGATGACGCCGTTCATCGTCGGCGAGAAGGCGCGCCGTCGCCGGCGCCTGCTGTTCGCCGCGATGGGCGTGCTGGTGCTGGCCGCGGTCGGGCTGGTGGTGGTCAAGGCGGTGGTCCTCAAGATGCTGCCGTTCGACAACAAGTCCGAGTTCCAGGTGGTGCTGGACATGCCCGAGGGCAGCACGCTTCAGCACACCAACCGGGTGCTGGGCGAACTGGCCCGGGCCGTGGCCACGGTGCCGGAGGTCGCCAACTGGCAGGGCTACGCCGGCACCGCCGCGCCGATCACCTTCAACGGGCTGGTGCGCCAGTACTACCTGCGCAGCGGCGCCAACGTCGGCGACCTGCAGGTGAACCTGGTCGACAAGTCGCTGCGCGACCGCCAGAGCCACGCCATCGCGTTGGCGATCCGCCCGGCGCTGGCGAAGATCGGCGCCCGCTACGGCGCGTCGGTGAAGATCGTCGAGGTGCCGCCCGGTCCGCCGGTGCTGGCACCGATCGTCGCCGAGGTCTATGGGCCGGACTACGACACGGTGCGGCGCACGGCGCTGGCGCTGGAGAAACGCTTCAAGGCCAATACGGACGTGGTCGACGTCGACTCCAGCGTCGAGGACGCCGCGCCGCGCGAGGTGATGGTGGTCGACCGCGAGCGCGCCACACGGCTGGGCCTGGACCAGGCCGGCATCGCGCAGGCCCTGCGCACCGCGCTATCCGGCGAGGACGCCACCTGGCTGATGGACGGCCACGCCCGCTACGCCGTGCCGGTGCGCCTGCGCCTGCCGGCCGGCGACCAGGCCTCGCTGGCGCAGTTGCTCGCGCTGGAAGTGCGCGCGCAGAACGGTGCGCTGGTACCGCTGTCCGAAGTGGTGAGCGTGCGCCCGGCCAGCTGGGAGCAGGCGATCTACCACAAGGACCTGCTGCCCTACGCTTTCGTCACCGGCGACGATGCCGGCGCCACCGACAGCCCGCTGTATGGCATGTTCAGCCTGGTCGGCGATCTGCGCGACCATGACGTCGCCGGCGCGCGGCTGGGCCAGCACTACATCGCGCAGCCGGAAGACACCAGCGCGCCCTCGGTGAAGTGGGACGGCGAGTGGCAGATCACCTACGAGACCTTCCGCGACATGGGCCTGGCCTACTCAGTGGGCCTGCTGCTGATCTACCTGCTGGTCGTCGGCCAGTTCAAGAGCTACCTGGTGCCGCTGATCATCATGGCGCCGATCCCGCTGACCGTGATCGGCGTGATGCCGGGCCATGCGCTGGTCGGCGCGCAGTACACCGCCACCTCGATGATCGGCATGATCGCGCTGGCCGGCATCATCGTGCGCAACTCGATCCTGCTGATCGACTTCATCAACCACGCGCTGGCCGCCGGGCGGCCGCTGGGCGAGGCGGTGGTCGAGGCGGCCGCGGTGCGCGCCAAGCCGATCGTGCTCACCGGCGTGGCCGCGATGGTGGGCGGCTTCTTCATCATCGACGATCCGATCTTCCAGGGCCTGGCGGTATCGCTGATCTTTGGCATCCTTGTGTCCACGGTGCTCACGCTGGTGGTGATTCCGCTGCTTTACTACGCATGGCTGGCGCACCGGGCGCCGCACATCGAAGGAGACGTGACGTGAGCGAGGCGCAGACGGTCGAAATCAGCCTGACCCAGGTGGGCGAATACGAGTTCAACGTGCGCTTCGACGGCACCGCGATCGCCAACCTGGCCACCGACGAGACGGCGCCACTGGGGCAGGGCCACGGTCCCAACCCGTCGCGCCTGCTGGCCACGGCGGTAGCCAATTGCCTGGCGGCGAGCCTGCTGTTCGCGTTGCGCAAGTTCGGCAACACGCCGGCGCCGATCACGGCCAAGGCCCGCGCGACCATCGCGCGCAACGCGGGCGGACGCTGGCGCGTGCCGCGCATCGAGGTCGACCTGCAATTGGCCGACGCGACCGCGTCGCTCGAGCACCTGGACCGCGTGCTGGCGCAGTTCGAGGACTTCTGCGTGGTCACCGGCAGCGTGCGCCAGGGCGTCGAGGTCGATGTGCGGGTGCTCGATCCGGCCGGGGCGGCCTTGCCCTTGCGCGCGGCATCTCCGCTGGCGAGTTGATCCCGATCAACGACGCCTGCGCCCGGGGGCCTAGGGTTGGACGTGTCCGGCGACCGACCGGTCCGGACGGCCAGCCAACCGGGAGGATGCGCCATGAGCGTCGCCAAGGTCATCGAGATCATTTCCGAATCACCCGACAGCGTGGAAGATGCCGTGCGGCAGGGCCTGGAGCGGGCCGCCCAGACGCTGGACGGGATCAAGGGCGCCTGGATCAGCGAGACCAAGGTCGTCACCGGACCCGACGGCAAGATCACGGCCTGGCGCGTGTGCATGCGGGTCAGCTTCGTGATCGGCTGAACGCTGCGAAATCGCAAGTCGCCGCACGTCCAGTTGCGGCTGGAGCAACCGTCATGAAGGGCATGCTTCCATCGAGGACCCGGCGCTATGCCGACCGCGGCGACGCCGGCCGCCAATTGGCCCGGGCATTGGACAGCTACCGCGGCCAGCGTCCGCTGGTACTGGCCATCCCGCGCGGTGGCGTGCCGATCGGACGCATCGTTGCCGATGCGCTGGACGGCGACCTCGACGTGATCCTGGTGCGCAAGCTCGGTTCGCCGATCAACTGCGAGGTTGCCATCGGCGCCGTCGACGAGCAGGGGCGCGTCCAGCTCACGGCCCGCTCCGAAATGGTCGGCGCGGGCATGAACTACGTGCGCGCCGAGGCGGCCCGGCAGCTGGCGGTGATCCGCAAGCGCCGCGCCTGCTACAGCCCGAATGCGCATCCGGTCGATCCCACCGGTCGCGTGGTGATCGTGGTCGATGACGGACTGGCGACCGGCGCGACCATGCGCGCCGCGCTGCACGCCCTGCGCCAGCAGCATCCGGCCGCGCTGGTGGCAGCCGTGCCCGTGGCGGCACCGGACAGCCTGCAGAGCCTGGAGGACCTGGCCGACGATGTCGTGTGCCTGCACGCGCCGGCGCACTTCCGGGCGGTCGGGGCGTTCTACGAGGACTTCCATCCGGTCGACGACACGGAGGTGCTGCGGCTGCTGTCGGCCCCGTCCCGGGCCGCCGCCGTGCTGCCGGTGGCCGAACCGGTCACGTTTGACCTGCCGGACGCGTGCCTGCCCGGCGACCTGGCGATGCCGCCCCATGCGCGCGGGCTGGTGATCTTTGCCCACGGCAGCGGCGCCGACCGGGATAGCCCGCGCGACCGCCTCGCGCAGTTCCTTCAGCAAGCGGGGATGGGCACGTTGCTGTTCAACCTGCTGACGCCGGAAGAGGAGCTTTCGCGCGCCGCGGTCTTCGACATCGCGACGCTCGCCGGCCGGCTCGCCTCGGTGGTGGCGAAGGTGCGGCTCGATCCGGTACTCGGCCAGCTGCCGCTGGGATTGTTCGGCGCCGGTACCGGCGCTGCTGCGGCGTTGGTGGTCGCGGCGGAGCGACCGCGCGACATCGTCGCGGTGGTCCTGCGCAGCGGGCGACCCGACCTCGCCGGCGCGGGCACGCTGGCCCGCGTGACCGCACCGACCCTGCTGGTCGTCGCCGGCGAAGACCGGCAGGTGCTCTCGCTCAATCGCGCCGCGCAGCGCCGCATCCCCGGCAAGAACGAACTGGCCGTGGTGCCGGGAGCGACCCACCTGTTCAAGGAGCCCGGCACCCTCGAGGCCGCCTCGAAGCTCGCCCGCGACTGGTTCGCCCGCTGGCTGGGCGCCCGCGTCCGTCCACCGCGCCGGAGGCCGACGGACGGACGGGACACGCACCGCCTCGCCGGTTAGAGGCGGGCAAGCCCGGCGCCGTTCTTCGCAGGCGTGCGGGCAATGCATGGCTCGTGGTTCGCTGTCGCGCTCCGAAGGCCGCTGCACGGGACGCGTCTTCAGCCGGCTGCCGCTATGGCTGGATGCGTCCGTCGACGATGCGGATGCGCCGGTCCGCCTGGGCGGCGAACTCCGGATCGTGCGTCACCACCGCCACCGCGCGTCCCTGCTCGTGCGCCAGCGCGAGGATGGTGCGCTGGACGTTGCGGCTGGCCACGCTGTCCAGGTTGCCGGTCGGCTCGTCGGCCAGCACCAGCATCGGGTCGTTGGCGAGCGCGCGGGCGATCGCCACGCGCTGGCTCTGGCCGCCGGACAGCTGGCGCGGCGCCTTGTCCAGCTGCGAGCCGAGGTCCAGCCCGGAGAGGAGGGCGCACGCCCGCTCGCGGATCGTCGCCTCGTCGTAGGCACCAAGGCGGCGCATGGGCAGCATCACGTTCTCGCAGGCGCTGAACTCCGGCAGCAGGAAGTGCGACTGGAACACGAAGCCGATCGCCTGCAACCGTGCCCCGGAGCGCTCGGCCTCGCCATAGTCGGCCGTGTCCGCGCCGCCCAGCCAGATGCGTCCCGCGCTGGGCAGGTCGAGCAGGCCCATCAGATAGAGCAGGGAGGATTTTCCCGACCCGGACGGGCCGGTGATCGCCACGCACTCGCCACCGTCGATGCGCAGGCTGGCGTCATCCACCAGCATCACCGGCACCTCGCCCCCGAGGCGTCGCGTCACATGCTCCAGGCGGATCGCCTCGGCCATCAGGTGCCACCGCGCAGCACGTCGACCGGCTCGACCTTGGCCGCGCGCCGCGCCGGCAGGTAGGCCGCGATCATCGCCGCGAGCATGGCCACCCCGCCGGCCAGGACGAACTGGAACGGGCTCCAGTCAATCGCCAGGTAGTTGACGTCGGTGCTGCCGGGGACGCGGAAGTGGATGCGCATCAGCCCGGCCATCAACCCGCAGCCCAGCCCGATGCCGAACACGTTGCCGACAGCGCCGATCAGCGCGCCCTGGGCGAGGAACATGCTTTCGATGTCGCGCGCCTGGAAGCCCATCGCGCGCAGGATGGCGATGTCGCGCTGCTTCTCCAGCACCACCGTGGAGATCACGTTGTAGATGCCGAACGCGGCCACCACGAGCACCGCGCCGACCACCGCGTACATGATCACGCTGCGGATCGCCAGCGCGCTCATCAGGTCCTCCGAGCGCTCCTGCCAGGACACCGTCTTGTAGCGCACGCGCTCCTCGATGCGCGCCGCCTCGGTGCGCGCGGCGTTGGGGTCGGCGAGCCTGATCACGATGGTGTTGATGCGGTTGGGGCGGTCGAGCATCGACTGCACGCGCTTGAGCGCGACGAAGGCCTGCCCGGCATCGAAGTCCGATCGCCCCGTGTGGAACAGGCCGATGATCTTGAACGTGCGCACCTGGCCGGTGGTGCTGGCCACGCGCAGGTTGTTGCCCATGCCCAGGCTCATCCGCCGCGCCAGTTCGTCGCCGATGACGATGCCGTTCGGATTGGCCTCCAGTTCGTCCAGCGAGCCCTGCACCATGTAGCGGCGGATCGTCGAGACCTGTGCGTACTCGCTGGCGACGATGCCGTACAGGCCGATCGCGCGGTCCTTGCCGGCGAAGCTCGCCAGCGCCTGGCCGCTCAGTACCGCCGATGCGCGCAGGCCCGGCGTGCGCCGCAGGTAGTCCAGTATCTGCGGGTAGCCGCGGATGCCACGCGTCTCGGTCTGCGGCACCAGGTGATGCAGTTGCACGGCGGCGTCCGGGAACAGCTGGCTTACCGGCTGCAGGGTGGGATTGCGGTATTCGTCCTCGATGGTGATGTGCGGCGCGTTGTCCACCAGGCGGTGGATGATGTCCTGCTCCGAGCCGCGCATCATCGCGGAGATCGACAGGAAGAAGGACACGCCCAGCACCACGCCCAGCAACGAGACGATGCTCTGCCGCCGGCGCGCCAGCAGGTGCCGTGCGGCGACGTCCACGAGCAGGCGGATCATGGGCCGGCTCCCATAGCCACCGCACGCACCTTTGCGTTCGCGCGAAAGTCTCCCGCCGGCATCGCCACGACGGCATCGTCAGCGGACAGGCCTGTCGTGATCTCGACCTGCCGCTCGCCGCGGATCCCGACACCGACCCGCCGCGACTGCAGCCGTCCATTGCGTACGACCCACACCCGATCGCCGACCAGCGCGTCATCGGGCAGCAGCAGCGCGCGCTCGTGGCGGCGCACGATGATGTTGACGTCCGCAGTCATGCCCACCTGCAACGGCGTGCGCCCTTCGAACGCGATGCGCACGCGGTAGCTGCGGCCGGTCGGATCGCCCTTCGGCGTGATGCCGTGCACGCGGCCCTGGAATACCTTTCCCGGAAAGGCGTCGGCGCGGATCAGCACCGCCTGACCGGACGCCACCCGCGCAATGTCCTCCTCGTCGACGTCGGCGGTCACCCGCGGTGGCGAATCGACCGCCAGCCAGAACACGGTGCTCCCCGGCGTCATCAACTGGCCGATCTCGCCGTCGCGACGGATCACGGTGCCCGCCGTCGGCGCCAGCAGCCGGGCGTAGCGCAACTCGGCGGCGGCGCGGCTGGCGGCGGAGCGGGCCGACAGCCAGTCCGAGCGCGCCTTGTCGTACTGCGTGCGCGCGATGACGCCGCGCGGCAGCAGCGCGGCGTAGCGGCGGTATTCGTCGTGCGCGAAAGCTTCCTGCGAACGCAGCTGGGCGAGGTTGCTGGCCAGGTCGGTGTCCTCGAGCCTGGCCAACTGCTGGCCGGCGCGCACGCGATCGCCCTCGTCGGCGTCCAGTTCGACCAGGCGCGCGGTGATGCGCGCGGCAATCGGCAGCATGATGGTCGGCTCCACCGTGCCGGTCGCATAGACCGCCTCGATCGCGGTGCCGCGGTGCGCATGCACCACGGCCACCCGCGGGGGAAGCATTCGCCAGGTCGCGACCGCGCCGATCACCAGGACGAGCGCAACAACTGCGACCCATGCCACCCCATGGCGGCGTCGCGCCGGGCGCGGCGACACGGCGTGGGCGGTCGTTGCCGGTGGGGCGTGGGGTGCATCGTTTGGCATTCGGCTGGCTCCTGCGAGCCGGTGCGGGGCCTTGCAGAGCGCGCCGAACCGTTCGCTCGGAGCATAGGTCGGCGTCGTCCGGCGGCTTTGATGCACGTCAAGGGCAGTGCCGCGTGCCGGACGAGGGCGCATGGGGCGTTCGGGTTGGATGCCGATCGGATCCCCTCCGGAGGCGCGGCGGAGCGGGGCTCTGCCGCGCCATCGCAAAACAGATGACGTGGCCGAAGGTCAATGTCCGGCTCATCGTCTCCAGGGCTGATGGCGATAAGCGAACGCTATGGCGGGCGGGGCGGCGCTGCCGCCCGGGCGGTTAAAGCTCCAGGGCGGTTCCCGCGCCGCGCGCCTTTGCGGTCGAGTCCCTTCACTATCCCGCGCCCACCACCGCGTGACCGGTTGACGTGCATCAACGCCGGCCCTCGCCATCGCCCTAGGTTCCGGTTGCGCGCCGATGCGCGCGGCAAGACCGAGGGCTGCGGCGATGCTGGGCCGCCAGCCACGCACCGGAATGGAGGACACAATGATCAACCGGAGACAATTCCTGCAGGCGTCGGCATCACTGGCACTGGTCCCCATGCTCCCTCGCGGGGCCATGGCGGCGACCAGCTTGCGTACGCGGCCCTCGTGGCCGCAGTTCCGCGACGGCCCTCTGTATCAGGCCTTCCTTGACGCGATCGCCAAGATGCGCGCCAACCTGGACTCCACGAAGCCTGGCAGCTGGGCCTACTGGACGAACGTGCACGCCAACTTCTGTCCGCACGGCAAGCCGTATTTCCTTGCCTGGCATCGCGGTTTCCTGGCGCGCTTCGAGGCGCGACTGCGCAAGGTCTCGGGCAACAGCGCGCTGGCGCTGCCCTACTGGAACTACTACGAGTACCCGGTCATGCCTGCGGAATTCCAGGACCCCAGCTCACCGCTCTACCTGCGCAACCGCACCGGTACGGACGTTTCCGGCGCGTGCACCCTGGGCGCCTTCGATCCTGGCCTGACCAACTTCCAGCAGGGCAAACCCTACGCCTTCGAGCCGGCGGTGGAGACCGCGCCCCACAACGGCGTGCACAACCTGATTGGCGGGACCATGGACAACATCGCGGTGTCGCCGCGCGACCCGATCTTCTGGGTGCACCACGCGAACATCGACCGCCTGTGGGATGCCTGGGTGCTGGCCGGTGACGGACGGCACATGCCCGCCAAGACGGCCAGCTACTGGTCCGGATCGTTTTCCTATGGCGCCGCGGTGTCGGGCATGAAGCGGGTGGACACCTACGCGCCGAGCATCCTCGGCTATCGGTACGACGATTCGACCCTGCCGGCGGGCCAGCCGAGCGGTTACGCCGCGCCGCTGCACGCGATCCAGGACGCCTTTGCCTCCCCGCTGCCGGTGCAGGGTGCCTCGCTGGGCGGCATGGGCGGGCTGGCGCTGGGGCCACAGTCCACGCGCGTGCGGATTCCCCTGACCACGGACGGGCGCAATCGGTTGCGCAGCCTGGCTACCTCGCAGGGGCAGGGCGCGACGTCGCCCGGCAAGGCGGTGCGGATCGTGCTCGATGGCGTCGCCCTCACCGGGACGGGCACGCAGGGCGGCTATTTCTACAAGATCCTGTTGAACCTGCCTGCCGAAGGCCTGGCACAACCGGAACAGACCTACCTGGTCGGTACGCTCGGGCCCTTCGAGGTCAGCGTCGCACGCCACGCACGGATGATGGCCGGTGGCGGCATGGCCGCCATGCACGCGCCGGTGAAGATCGTGCTTCCAGCGCAGGACGTGCTCGCCCGGATCTGGCCCGCGCCGCTCGATGCACTGACGCTCAGCTTCGTGCGCGTCAATGCGGCTGGCGCGCCGGCGGGCGATGCGTTGCTGATCGACCGCCTCTGGGTGGAAGCCGACTGAGTGCCCCCGGTCAAAGTCCCGCCGGGACGCATGCGCCCGGCGGGAGCGGCCGGTGTGGCAGGCTGACGCAGCGGCCGCTTTCCTGTGGCGCGCCTGACGCAAGTCAAGCGCGGGTGAAGGCCCGAACCTACGCTGGCGTCGACACCACAGGAGACACCCCATGTCACGAATGCTGTCCACCGTGCTCGCGGCCGCCAGCATGCTGGCCCTCGCCGCCTGCTCCGGAAAGCAGGCTGCCGAAGCGGCCTTGTCCGCCAGCCCGGCCGCCTACGCGGCGCCCGCGCCGCTGCCCGCGCCGACCGACTTCGGCCCGCCGCAGGGCGAGCCGATCCACGCGGTGCTGACCAGCCCGCCGCACGTGCCGCCGCCGATCCACCGCAACTACCCGGCGAAGGTCATCGTCGAGCTGGAAGTGATCGAGAAGGAGATGCCGATCTCCGAGGGCGTCACCTACACCTACTGGACCTTCGGCGGCACGGTGCCGGGCAGCTTCATCCGCGTGCGCCAGGGCGACACGGTCGAGTTCCACCTGAAGAATTCGCCGACCAGCAAGATGCCGCACAACATCGACCTGCACGGCGTGACCGGTCCGGGCGGTGGCGCCGCGTCGAGCTTCACCGCGCCGGGGCACGAGTCGCAGTTCACCTTCAAGGCGCTCAACGCCGGCATCTATGTCTACCACTGCGCCACCGCGCCGGTGGGCATGCACATTGCCAACGGCATGTACGGCCTGATCCTGGTCGAGCCGCCGCAGGGCCTGCCCAAGGTCGACCACGAGTACTACGTGATGCAGGGCGACTTCTACACCACCGGCAAGTACCGCGAGAAAGGCCACCAGCCGTTCGACATGGACAAGGCGATCGACGAGCGGCCGACCTACGTGCTGTTCAACGGCCACGAGGGCGCGCTCACCGGCGACAAGGCGCTGACCGCGAAGGTCGGCGAATCGGTGCGCCTGTTCGTGGGCAACGGCGGCCCGAACCTGGTCTCCAGCTTCCACGTGATCGGCGAGATCTTCGACCGCGTGCAGCAGGAAGGCGGCCTGCATCCGCAGGAGAACGTGCAGACCACGCTGATCCCCTCCGGCGGCGCGGCCATCGTGGAGTTCCACACCGACGTGCCGGGCAGCTACGTGCTGGTCGATCACTCGATCTTCCGCGCGTTCAACAAGGGCGCGTTGGGCATCCTGAAAGTGGATGGTCCGGAGAACAAGGCGATCTACTCGGGCAAGGAGGTCGACTCGGTCTACCTGGGCGACCGCGCCGAACCGAACCTGCATGCGGTGAGCACCGCGGCCAAGGCCAACGCCGCCGGCACGCTCAGCAAGGGCGACCAGGTTGCCGCCGGCAAGCAGCTGTTCACCGGCACCTGCTCGGTCTGCCACCAGGCCAACGGCGAAGGCCTGCCAGGTGTGTTCCCGCCGCTGGCCAAGTCCGACCTCGTGGCGAAGCTGGTGAAGGAAGACAAGGACAAGCTGATCGCGATCCCGCTGCACGGCCTGACCGGCAAGGTCACGGTCAACGGCAAGGAATACGACTCGGTGATGCCGCCGATGACGCAGCTGACCGACGACGAGGTGGCCAACCTGCTCACCTACGTGCTCAACAGCTGGGACAACCCGGGCGGGCAGGTGACCAAGGAAGAGGTGGCCAAGGTCCGTGCGCAGCCCGCTCCGGCGCCGACCGCGGAGCACTGAGCGGCGTATCGCGTCGCCTGATCCGGCCGGTGGCAGACAACCTGTCACCGGCCGGTTTTGGAGGTGGGCCCGGTGGCCCGCCTCTTTTTTTGCGCAGATCGAACGGACGGCTGGACGTCCGCGGCGGGTTGCCGCACCGCCCCTGCCGCTTGACGCCCGTCAATCCCCCGCGCCTTCGCGCTCCCGACACTGCGCGCATTCCCCAAGGAGCGACACCCATGTATACGCGCCTCGCCACTGCCTGCCTGCTGGCCCTCGCCAGCGCCCCGGCCTGGCCCGCCGACACGCCCGCCCCGCTGCAACTGGAATGGGATGCGCGTGTCCGCCACGAACAGGTCGACAACGACGCGTTCGCGCGCGACGCCCGCGCCGATACCTCGCGCCTGCGGCTGGGCCTGCGCGCGCAGTTCGGCGGTGGCTTCGGCGGCTATCTCGAGGGCGCAGGCGTGGCGGCTGCCGGTGGCCACTACAACAGCGGCGCCAACGGTCACACGCAATACCCCGCGATCACCGATCCGAAGGGCACTGAGCTCAACCAGGCGTACCTCGGCTGGCAGGGCGGCAGCGTCGGCGTGATCGCCGGACGCCAGCGCCTGCTGTTCGACAACCAGCGCTGGATCGGCAACGTGGGGTGGCGCCAGCACGAGCAGACCTTCGACGCCGTGGCGCTGCAGTGGCAGCCCGCCGCCGACTTGACCTTGCGCTACGCCTGGCTCGACCGCGTGCACCGGGTCGCCGGCCGCGATGCGCTTGTGCCCATCGCGCGCGAGCGCAAGCTCGACACGCACCTGCTCAATGCCGCCTTCAAGCGCGGGACGCAGCAGTGGAGCGGCTACGCCTACCTGCACGAGGACCGCGACGTCGCCACCTCATCCAGCGCCACCTACGGTGCGCGCTGGAGCGGCAAACCCGCGGCCGACGGCTTCGGCTGGACGCTGGAGGCGGCGCATCAGGCCGACTACGCCAACAATCCCGACCGCTTCTCGCACGCCTACTGGCTGGCCGAACCCGCGTGGACGTTGCACGGCATCACCGGCAAGCTCGGTTGGGAGCACCTCGGCGGCAACGGCCGCCACGCGTTGCAGACACCGCTGGCCACACTGCACGCGTTCAATGGCTGGGACGACCAGTTCACGGTGACGCCAACCGGCGGCCTGGAAGATCGCTACGCCGCGGTCAACGGCGCCTTCGGCCCGCAGGCCCGCCTCGGCTGGGTGCTCGCCTGGCACGACTACCGTGCCGACCGTGGCGGACGCTACGGCCGTGAATGGGATGGCTCGCTGGGGTATGCCTTCAGCCCGGCGGTGAATGGACTGCTCAAGCTCGCCCGCTATCAGGCCGACGGTTTCGGTCGAGACGACACGAAGCTGTGGCTGCAGCTGGAGTGGAAGGGCGTGCAGGCGTTGCGCTGAAGCTGCGGCTCCGGGCCTTGGCTCAAGGGAGGGGCTGGAAGGCCACGGGCTCCCGTCGATTGGAGACGCGTCGGTTCCGAAGCATCTGCTCCCGCGGCGGAGGGTTGGGGGCGTTGGGGCTCGCGGGAAGGCCAATGGCACGTGGGCTCGCGGGGAGGCTGGTAGTTGCCCGGGCTCGAAGATGGGGCGCAAGGGCGACCCTCTCCGTAGCCCCTAGCCGGAAAGAGAGGGAGCCCGATGCACGCCAGCCGCCGGCCCGGCCTCGCGTTGACCTGCGTCAGCGCATCCCAGGAGGGCGGGCGGTCCAATGCTCCCATGACCCAACCCATCGAACTCGACCTGCGCCATCTCCCTTCGCCGCAGCCCCTGCTGCGTGCGCTCGAGGCGGCCGATGCCCTGCCGCCCGGCGAGCAACTCACTATCGTCGCCCCGATGTTCCCGCGTCCGTTGCTGATGGAACTGGCCCAGCTCGGCTTCGAGGCCGAGCCGGGCGAGCCGCAAGCCGACGGCAGCGTGCGCGTGCAGATCCGCCGTCCGGACGATGCCGAAGCTGCGGCTTGACCAGGCGCCACCGGCCACGTTGCCGCTGCGCTTCCTGCTCGCCATGCCGTGCTGGGGCGTGGCGGGCGGCGCGCTACTGCTGCTCGACGGCGATACCGCGTTGCTGACACGCTGGCATCCGGCCACGCTCGCGCTGGTGCACGTGTGGACGCTTGGCGTGCTGGGCAACGCGCTGTTCGGCAGCCTGCTGCAGTTCCTGCCCGCCGCCGTCGGCGCAGACCTGCGTGGCTGGCGGGGCGTGCCTGCGCTGCATGCCACGTTCAACCTTGGCGTGTTGCTGCTGGTGGCCGGACTTCATATGCAGGCGCGCTGGCCACTGCTGGCCGCCGGCGTCGCGTTGCCGGCAAGTTTCCTCTGGCTCGGCGCGATGACGCTTCCCGGCCTGGCGGCCGCCGTGGGTGAGCGACTGCTGCGCACCGGCATCGGCCTCGCGCTCGGCTTCGGCATGCTCGCCGCGCCGGCCGGCGGCGGGCTGGCCCTGTTGCTGGCGCGGCGCATCGCATGGCCGCTGGTGGCGGTGGATGTCCACGCAGGCCTCGGCGTACTGGGCTGGATGGTGCTCCTGTTGGCGACCGTGGCGCGGGTGGTCATGCCGATGTTCCAGGGCACCGGCCGCGTGCCCGCGCGCCTGCAGTCCGGCTGGCTCGCGGCCGTCGCGATCGCCTTGCTCGCGGCCACGGTCGTGCATCTGCGCGATGCGGGCGATCGCACGTTGTCGCTGGCGGTGGCCGCCGGCGGCGCCAGCTTCGCCCTCGGCGCGCTGTGGCTGCAGCGTCGGGTGCCACGCGCGCGCCATAACGCGCTGTTCCTGCACTGGCGCGCCGGACTCCTGGCGCTGGTGCTCGCCGCGCTGGCGCTTGCCGCGGGGCAGGGGATGGTCGCCGGTGCGCTGGCGCTGGGCATCGGCCTGCCGCTGCTGGTCGGGGGCATGGCGCAGGAGATCGTGCCGTTCGTCGGCTGGATCGCGCTGCGCCGTCGCGTGCCGCGCGGCGCGCAGTTGCCCGGCGTGCAACGCCTGCTGCCGGACCCTTCCAGGCACCGCGCCTTGCTCGCGCAGGGCGTCGCCGCCCCTTTGCTGGTGGCGGCCCTGTTGTGGCCGACGCCATGGCTCGCGCGAATGGCCGCGCTGGGGCAACTGGTCGCGTGGAGCGTCCACGGGCACGCGCTGGGGCGAGCGTTGCTTGCTGGTCGCGCTTTCCTCCGACGCGTCGGGCAACCCGCGTGAGTAGTGAGCCGGACCGGAAAGAGGCGATCCCCACATCCTTCGCGCTGGCGAGCACGCGTGCGGCCATCGATGCGGTGGACGACGGCCTGCTCGCGCTGCTCGCGGCGCGTCGTCGACTGGTCGGCATGGTGGCGCGCCTCAAGCGGAGCGCCGGCATCCCATCGCGCGATCCGCAACGCGAACGGGTGGTGCGCCAACGCGCCCAAGCCATGGCCCGACGCCTTGGCGTGCCAACGGCCACCGCGACACGGCTGCTCGACGTGGCCATCGGCGATGCCTGCACGCAGCAGGGCCTGGCGGTTGACCTGGATCAGGGCGAGCCCGAGGGTACGCCGGTCATGCTCGATGGCATGAATCCCGACTTCGCCCACGCCGCGCCGATGCTGCGCCTGTTGCCGCCCCCACGGCACCTCGCCCCCTTGCTGCGCGTGGTTCCCGCGCGCTGGCAGCACGCGCTGCTGGAGCGCGCCATGGCACGCGTGCTGGCTGCGCCGCTGGCCGACCACGCACTCGATTTCATGGACGGCCGGCGTCTGGGCATCGAGGTCACCGACCTCAAACTGCGCTGGGTGCTGACGCTGCGCAAGGGCCGCCTGGTCGTGATCGACGACGCACCCGAGGCCAGCGTGCGCGGCAGCGCCACCGACCTGCTGTTGCTCGCCAGCCGCCTGGACGATGCCGACACGCTGTTCTTCCAGCGCACGCTGGTACTCACCGGCGACACGGAACTCGGCCTCACCGCGCGCAACCTGCTCGATCGCCTGCCATGGGAGTCCGTGCCGCTGGGCCTGCGCATCGCACTCAACCGCGGCGCGCGACTGGCCCGCGCGGCACGCGAGGCGCATCGCCACGCCTGACTCCACGAGGATCGCCATGTCCCCGCGAACCGCCGCCACCGCGCCTGCCTGGCGCGACGGCCTGGAACACGAGTACGCCGAACTGGTGCAGCGGCTCGAACCGCTGCTGCCCTGCCTGGAGCTGCCGCTCCACCTGCCGTGGATCGACGCGATCAACGCGCTCAAGCGCGAGCGCGGCGCGGTGATCATGGCGCACAGCTACCAGTCGCCGGAGATCTTCCACGGCGTGGCCGACGTCACCGGCGATTCGCTGGCCCTGGCGCAGGCGGCGGCGGACTGCGAGGCCGACCTGATCGTGCTGTGCGGCGTCCACTTCATGGCCGAGAGCGCGAAGATCCTGGCGCCACGCAAGACCGTGCTGATCCCGGACCTCGAAGCCGGCTGCTCGCTCGCCTCGTCGATCACCGCCGCCGACGTGCGCGCGCTGCGTAAGCAATACCCCGGGGTGCCGGTGGTCAGCTACGTCAACACGTCCGCCGCGGTGAAGGCGGAGTCCGACGCCTGCTGCACCTCCGCCAACGCGGTGCAGGTGGTCGAGGCGATGGACTGCGGGCGGGTGATCTTCCTGCCCGACCGCTACCTCGGCCGCCACGTCGCCACGCAGACCGAGGTCGAGCTGATTCTCTGGCACGGCCAGTGCGAGGTGCACGAGAAGTTCACCGCGCAGGAGGCGCGCCATGCGCGCGAGCGCTACGACGCGAAGCTGGTGGCGCATCCCGAATGCCCGCCCGAGGTGCTGGCCGAGGCGGACTTCGTCGGATCGACCAGCGCCATGGGTCGCTGGCTGGAGCGCGAGAAGCCCGAGCGCGTGGCGCTGATCACCGAATGCTCGATGGCCGACAATCTGCGCACGCGGTTCCCGGCGACGCAGTTCATCAAGCCGTGCAACCTGTGCCCGCACATGCAGCGCATCACGCTGCCCAACATCCACGCCGCGCTGCGCGACATGAAACATGCGGTCGAGGTGCCCGCCGACATCGCCGCGCGTGCCCGTCGCGCGCTGGAACGCATGCTGGCAGTGGGCCGGCGCGAGACCGTGTGATGCGCGCCGACGCGCCGTTGCTGATCGTCGGAGCGGGCGTCGCCGGCCTTTCCACCGCGCTCGCCGCCGCGCCGCGGCCGGTGCGCCTGTTGTGCCGGGCGCACGAGGGCACGGGCAGCGCCAGCGCACTGGCCCAGGGCGGCATCGCCGCGGCGATGGATGCGGCAGACAGTCCCGCCGCGCATGCACGCGACACGCTGGCGGCCGGCGCCCACCATAACGATGCGGCCGCGGTGCGCTGGCTCACCGACATGGCGCCACTCACCGTCGACTGGCTTGCCGCGCAGGGCGTGGCATTCGATCGCCATCAGGACGGTACGCTGCGGCTCGGTCGCGAAGGCGGCCACGGCCTGCCGCGCATCGTGCATGCCGGCGGCGATGCCACCGGCGCGGCGCTGGTTCGCGCGCTGCGCACGCAGGCGCAACGCACCTCGCACATCCAGTGGCGCGGCGGTGTCGACGTCGAAGCCCTGTTGTGGCGGGACGACCGCGTGGCCGGCCTGCGCACGCGCGACGAGCGCGGCCGCGAGGAAACCCATCACGCCGCCCACGTGGTGCTTGCCACCGGCGGCATCGGCAGCCTGTTCGCACGCACCAGCAATCCGGCCGGCGCCGATGGCGCCGGTCTCGCCCTCGGCCTGGCCGCCGGGGCCGCGGCGCGCGACCTGGAGTTCGTGCAGTTCCACCCGACCGCGCTCGACCTGCCGCAGCTGCAGAGCCTGCCGCTGGTCACCGAAGCGCTGCGCGGCGCCGGCGCGCGGCTGCGCGACGCGCATGGCCGTCCGCTGATGGACGGCGTGCACCCGCTCGGCGACCTCGCGCCGCGCGACGTGGTTGCCCGGCGCGTGTGGATGGCCTGCCAGGAGGGAGGCGCCTGGCTCGATGCCACCGCCGTCACCGACTGGCCCGGTCGCTTTCCGACCGTGCTAGCCGCCTGTCTGGAGCACGGCATCGATCCGCGCACCGCGCCGATCCCGGTGACGCCCGCCGTCCACTTCCACATGGGCGGCCTGGCCACCGACCTCGACGGCGGCACCGGCGTGCCGGGCCTGCACGCGGTGGGCGAGGTGGCGTGCAACGGCGTGCACGGCGCCAACCGGCTCGCCAGCAACTCGCTGCTCGAAGGCGTGGCCTGCGGACGGCGGCTGGGCACGCGATTGGCGACGCTGCCATGGGCAAAGCGCGGGCAGGGCGCGATGCGCTGGATCGAGCGGGGTCCGTCGCTCGATGCCGACACGCTGACGGCGCTGCGCCAGCGCATGTGGACCGCCGCCGGCCCACAGCGCGATGCCGCCGCGTTGCGTGACGCGCTACGCCTGTGCGGACTCTGGCATGGCTGGCAGGCGAGGTTGGCCGAGGCGTTGTTGCTGGCAGCCCTGCGGCGGACCGAGAGCCTTGGTGCGCATTGCCGGAGGGATGCGCTGGCGGCGTAGCGCTCCGGCAAGGTATTGCCGTTTCGTCCTTCGGGAACATTCCCGCGCAAGCGGGGAAGGATCGATAGCGCGGCATCGCGATGCTCCGGGAGGAGCGGTAAAGCGGAACATTCCGAATCCGGGCCTTCTCCCGTTCCGCGGGGAAGGTGCCCGAAGGGGAAGGGACGCCCCGCCTCACACCCCCATGCGACCAAACCGCACACCCGACGCCCCCTTGACCCGAATCAAGGCCGCCGCGCAGGTCGCTGCCCAGACTCTCTCCACCTCCACCGAAGAACTCTCCATGACACGTCCTTCCTCGTTCGATCGCGAACAACTGCTTGCCTGCGCCCGCGGCGAACTGTTCGGCCCCGGCAACGCGCGCCTGCCGTCGCCGCCGATGCTCATGTTCGACCGCATCACGCACGTCGACGACCACGGCGGCGCGCATGGCAAGGGCGTGCTGCGCGCGGAGCTGGACATCCATCCGGAGCTCTGGTTCTTCGGCTGCCATTTCGCCGGCGACCCGGTGATGCCCGGCTGCCTCGGACTCGACGCGATGTGGCAGCTCTCCGGCTTCTTCCTGCCGTGGCTGGGCGAACCCGGCCGTGGCCGTGCGCTGGGCGTGGGGCAGGTGAAGTTCACCGGCCAGGTGCTGCCGAGCGCGAAGCTGGTGCGCTACGAGATCGACGTGCGCCGCGTGGTCCGCGGCAAGCTCAACCTGGTGGTGAGCGACGGCAAGACCTTCGTCGACGACCGCCTGATCTACGTGGCGACCGACATGCGGGTAGGCCTGTTCCAGTCGACGGAGAACCTCTGATGCGTCGCGTAGTGGTCACCGGAATGGGCATCGTCTCCTGCCTGGGGAACGTGGCGGACACCGTCGCGCGCGCCTTGCGCGACATGAAGAGCGGCATCCGCGCGATGCCTGACTACGCCACCCGCGGCCTGCGCAGCCAGGTCGCCGGGGTGCCGCACATCGACCTGGAGGCGGCGATCGACCGCAAGCTGCGCCGCTTCATGGGCGACGCGGCAGCCTACGCCTACGTATCGATGCGCTCGGCCATCGCCGATGCCGGTCTGACGCACGAGCAGGTCAGCCATCCGCGCACAGGCGTGGTGGCCGGCTCGGGCGGCGGCTCGGCGCACTGGCAGATCGAGACCGCGGACCTGCTGCGCGAGAGGGGCGTGCGTCGCGTCGGCCCGTACATGGTGCCGCGCACGATGTGTTCCACGGTGTCGGCGACACTCGCTACCACGTTCGGCATCCTGGGGCTGAGCTATTCGATCGCGGCGGCGTGCGCCACCTCGGCGCATTGCATCGGCGCGGCCGCCGACCTGATCCGCCACGGCGCGCAGGATGTGGTCTTCGCTGGCGGCGGCGAAGAGGAGCATTGGGGCATGACCGCGCAGTTCGACGCGATGGGCGCGCTCGCCAGTGGCCGCAACGACACGCCCACCGCCGCCTCGCGCCCGTACGACGCGGGCCGAGACGGCTTCGTCATCGCCGGTGGTGGCGGCATGCTGGTGCTGGAGGACTACGAGCACGCCAGGGCACGCGGCGCGCACATCCACGCCGAGCTGGTCGGTTACGGCGTAACCTCCGACGGCGCCGACATGGTGGCGCCGAGCGGGGAGGGCGCGGTGCGCTGCATGCAGATGGCGCTGGCCGACCTCCAGCGGCCGGTCGACTACGTCAACACCCACGGCACCGCCACGCCGCTGGGCGACATCATCGAGCTCAACGCGATGCGCGAAGTGTTCGGCGAGGCGATGCCCCCGCTGTCCTCGACCAAGGCGTTGACCGGCCATTCGCTCGGTGCTGCCAGCGTGCACGAGGCGATCTACAGCCTGCTGATGATGCGCGGCGGCTTCGTCGCCGGCTCGGCGAACATCGACACGCTCGATGAGCGCGCCCAGGGTTTCCCGATCCTGCGCGAAAGCCGCCCGGCGCGGTTGGCGACGGTGATGTCCAACAGCTTCGGATTCGGCGGCACCAACGCCAGCCTGGTGTTCGCGCGGGTATGAACCTCCCGCGGCGCATCCGCAAGCTCGCCCGCGCATCGACCACCGGCGAGGAGATCGCCAACAGCATCAGCCATGGGCTGGGCCTGCTGCTGGCGATCGCGGGCCTGCCGCTGCTCATCCTGGACGCGCTGCGGCGCGGCGGTGCGCTGCCGGTGCTCGGCGCGGCGGTGTTCGGCGGCAGCGCCATCGTGCTGTACCTGGCGTCAACCCTGTACCACGCCATCCCGCATGCACGCGCCAAGTCGATGCTGCGACGGTTCGACCACGCAGCCATCTACCTGCTGATCGCCGGAACCTACACGCCGATCGCGCTGGGCGTTCTGCGCGGCGGCGTCGGCTGGGCGCTGCTCGCCGTGATCTGGACGCTCGCGGTGGCTGGCGTGATCTTCAAGCTGCTGGTCGGCGCACGCTTCCATCGCCTCTCCACCGGCCTGTACGTGGCGATGGGGTGGCTTGCACTGGCCGCCATCCGCCCGCTGTGGCAGCACATGGCCCCCGGCGGGCTGGCCTGGCTGCTTGCCGGTGGCCTGGCCTACACCGTGGGCGTGGTGTTCTACCTGCTGCACGAGAAGCTGCGCTACAGCCATTTCGCCTGGCACCTGTTCGTGCTCGCCGGCACCGGCTGCCACTACTTCGCGGTGTGGCGTTACGCCCACTGATCGGGCGCGGGGCGCAGGCAGTCAGGCTCCAGCCACCTGCATCCCCGGCTCTCCGAACCAGTACCCGTTGCGCGCCCCGATTCGCGGGGGCGGTTGCGGCGAGCGCCGGGCCAGATGGAAGTGCGCCACGACCTCGGCCATCCCCTCCGCCTGCGGATAGAGCCGCAGCACGTCCACGTCCAGTTCGCGCAGCATCGGCAGCTCCGGCCCCAGGTCGGTGATCTCCTCGCCTTGGATCTGGATCCCGTTGATGCGCAGGAAGGGCTTGCCTTCGCGGGTGGCCAGGGGCAGGCCGTCGGGGTAGTCGATGCAGCGGAAGCCGCACTGGTCCTTGGGCACGTCCAGCGCGCGGGCGGTGAAACAGCGCGCGGAGAACGACAGCGGCAGGCGACCGAAGGCGATCACTTCCACCTCCGGCATCGCGCCGCCTTCGGCCAGCATCGCGTTGCGCAGTTCGCTGATCAGCGCATGGCCCTGTTCGACGCCAGGCACCCAGCGGCGCAGCCCGTCGTCCATCAGGAGCGCGAGTGCGCGGTGGTTGTAGACGTTGAGCGTGGGACCGGCGACGAACGGCACCCCGCGTTCGCGGCAGACCTGCACGGCGGACAGGTCGTTGGCTTCGATCCAGCCGTAGCCTTCGGCCACCAGTCGCTTGACCACGCCCACCTCCGATTCGGCCTCGATCAGCGCGAGCGAGGAAAGCACGACCTGTTTGCCGCTTCGGGCCAGTTCCGTGGCCAGGTCGATCCAGTCGCGGGTAGCCAGTTCCCGGCGTTTGCTGCACACCGTCTCGCCCAGGTAGATCACGTCGACCGGCCAATGCGCGGCTTCCCGGTAGAAGGCCAGCGTGCGTTCGCGCGGCCAGAAATACTGCAGCGGCCCGAGGCTGAGTTTCATGCGCTGCTCCTGCGTCAGTGCCAGCGGCGGTGGTAGGGACCGAGGGTGGTCTGGTGGCCTTCGGCATGGCGGGTCAGTGCCGTTTGCCATGCAGGCTGCGCCGACCAGGCATCGGGAGCGGCGCGGTAGCGATCCAGCGCATCGCGCCAGGTGTGGGTGACGGCGGTGACATAGGCCACGCCGCGCTGGCGGCCCTCGATCTTCAGGGCGGCGACGCCGGCCTTGGCCAGGCGCGGGAGCAGTTCGAGCGTGTTGAGGCTGGTCGGCTCCTCCAGCGCGTGGAAGGTTTCGCCGCCGACGTCGAAGCGGCCCTTGCACACGGTCGGGTAACCGGCCGGTTCGGACGGCTCGAACCTGTCGATCAGCACATCGTTGAGGCGCACGCTGCGGCGCCCGTCGTCGTGTTCGTCCCAGCGCACGTACTTCGCCGGGGAGCACACGCCGTGGCGGTTGGGCGAAGCGCCGGTGACATAGCTGGAGAGCTGGCAGCGCCCCTCGACCATGATGCACAGGCTGCCGAAGGCAAACACCTCCAGCGGCACCGGGCTGGTCTCGCACAGCCGCTCGACCTGCTGGATGGAGAGCACACGCGGCAGCACCGCGCGGCTGATGCCGAAGCGCTCGTGCATGTAGCGCAGCGCGGGCGCAGTGGTGGCCGAACTCTGCACGGAAAGGTGCCGCGCCATCGCCGGGTGCGTGCGCGAGGCGTAATCCAGTACCGCCAGTTCGGCCGCGATGATCGCATCGCAGCCCAGCACCGCGGCCTTGTCGACCGCTGCGTGCCATTGCGCCAGCCTCGCGCTGTCGGGGTAGGTGTTGAGCGCCAGGTAGACCTTGCGGCCGTGGGCGTGGGCATGGGCGATGCCTTGCTGCAGCTCCGCATCGGAGAAGTTGAGGCCGGGAAAGGCGCGGGCGTTGGTTTCGTCGCGCAAGCCCACGTAGACCGCATCGGCGCCCGCGGCGATCGCCGCCTGCAGGGCCGGCAGGTTGCCGGCGGGACAGACCAGTTGCATGCGCACCTCGGTATCCGTGGAAGTGCGCGCATCGTGGTCGCCGGAAGCGGACGCGGCGTTGACGTGGATCAGTTTGTCGCGGATCAAGGCACGCCCGTAGCCGATCGCTACCATCGCTCCTGAAGCGGCATCCGCCGCATGCAGGAGCTTGCCTCATGTCCTTGACGAAGCTGTCCATCGTCCTGCTCGGCGCCCTCGCGGTGGCCCCGGGTGCCGTCCGAGCCCAGCACGACCACGCCGCGCACGCGCACGTCACCCAGGCGGTGGCGCCGCCGGTGCAGCGGTGGGCCGCCGATGCGGCGCTGCGCGATGGCATGGGGCGCATCCACACCGCGCTGGAGGAGCTGCGCCACTACGAAATGGGCCACATGGACGCGACCATGGCGCTGGATCGCGTCGGCCTGATCGAACAGGCGACTACCGACATCTTCGCCAAGTGCAAGCTCGCGCCGGAACAGGACGCCGTGCTGCACGGCATGCTGGTGCCCCTGCTCGGCGCCGCGCAGAAGCTAAAGACCGATCCGCGGGACATGGCGCAGGTGCAGGCCATGCGCAACGCGGTGGCGGACTATCCGCGGTACTTCGACGACCCGGGCTGGGCGGTGGCCGGCGGGCACGCGCACTGAGCGTAAGCGCGGGTTGCGAAACGCCAGTGCGGAAGAGGGATGGCGGGTTGACGCCCACCCTGGCCGCGCCGCGTCGCAGGACGGCCTTCAGCCCCTGCCACGGCGGGGCCGAACAAACGCCACGGGCGCGCCTGACCTGCATCAGGACCGGCGCACCCGTCCGGCGCGAGCATCGCACCCGCGAATGAAAGGTGCGAAGACCGATGACCGATTACACCCAGGTATGGCAATGCATCGGCTGCGGCAGGATCGAAGCCCCGCAGCCGTGCATCGGCGTGTGCAAGGACCGCAAGGTCTTCATGGTCGGCAAGGACGAGCACGAACGCGTGCTGGCCGAGAACCATGCCTTGCGCGACCGGCTGGAAAACGCCCACGCCATGCTGCTGCGGTTCGGGCAGGCCAGGCCACGCGAGGGGCAATGGGAAAGCGCCTGGAACGCCCTGCAGCCGCAACTGCGCGAAGCGCTCGCGGTGCTGGCGGCCACGTAGCCGCAGGCGCCAGCCAGGGCGTCCGGGGAACCGGCGGCAGTACGCGCCTGACAAGGTCGATAGCGCAGTCCACCTTCATGCCACCGGTATTGTCGGCCGGCGCCCCGCACAAGCCGCTTGAAGCCGCGTCCACGATCGCGGAATTCGCTGCGCGGTGCCTTGGGCAACCTGTCCCGCAGCCGCTCTAGCGATTCCCGGCATGGGCGCCGAGTGCGCGCCACAACGCATCCACGCGCTCCTCCACCGCCGCATCCGGCGCAATCGGCATGCCCCACGCGCGGCTGGTCTCGCCCGGCCACTTGTTGGTCGCGTCGATGCCGAGTTTGGAGCCCATGCCCGCGACCGGGCTGGCGAAATCGAGGTAGTCGATCGGGGTGTTCTCCACCAGCATCGTGTCGCGCGCCGGATCCACCCGCGTGGCGATGGCCCAGATCACCTGCGACCAGTCGCGGACGTCGACGTCGGCATCGACCACGATCACGAACTTGGTGTAGGTGAACTGGCGCAGGTACGACCACACGCCCATCATCACGCGCCGTGCGTGGCCGGCGTACTGCTTGCCGATGGCGACCACCGCGACGCGGTAGGAGCAGGCTTCCGGCGGCAGATGGAAGTCGACGATCTCGGGGAACACCTTCTGCAGGATCGGCACGAAGATCTCGTTCAACGCCATCGCCAGCACCGAAGGCTCGTCGAACGGCGCGCGGCCCATGTAGCTGCCGTGGTAGATCGCGTCCTGGCGCAGGTGCATGCGCTCGATGGTGAGCACGGGGAAGTGGTCCTGTGCGTTGTAGTAGCCGGTGTGGTCGCCGAACGGACCTTCCAGCGCGGTGTCGTCCGGGTGGATGAAGCCTTCGAGCAGGATCTCGGCGCCGGCGGGCGCATCCAGCCCGGTCAGGTCGCTGCGCCACAGGCGCGTGCGTTCGGCGCGCAGCAGGCCAGCGAATTCATATTCGGAAAGCGTGTCCGGCACCGGCGCCACGGCGGCAAGCAGCGTGGCGGGATCAGCGCCGATCGCGACCAGCACGGGGAAGGGCTGGCCCGGGCGATCGATGCGCCAGTCGGCATAGTCCAGCGCACCGCCGCGGTGCGGCAGCCAGCGCATGATCACGCGGTTGCGGCCGATCACCTGCTGGCGGTAGATCGCCACGTTCTGCCGGCGCTTGGTGGTGCCGCGGGTGACCACCAGCCCCAGCGTGACCAGCCGTCCCGCGTCGCCCGGCCAGCAGTGCTGGATGGGCAGTCGGGCGAGATCGACGTCCTCGGCCTCGACCGTTTCGTGCAGGAAGGCCGCCTCGTCGACGTGGCGCGGCGCGACGTGCGCCAGTTGCGCCAGTTCGGGCCAGTTGGCGAGCGCCTGGCGCAGGTTGGCCGGCCAGCGCGGTTCCTTGATCGAGGCGAGCAACTGGCCCAGCTCGCGCAGGCTGGCGATCGGCCGGCCGGCGAGGGCCAGTTCGATGCGGCGGCGGTGGCCGAACAGGTTGCCGAGGAAGGCGTGGTCCGAGCCGACGGGGTGTTCCATCAGCAGCGCCGGTCCGCCTTCGCGCAGGGCGCGGTGGCAGAGCGCGGTGGTTTCCAGGTGCGGATCGACCGGCGCCTGCACGCGGGCGAGCTGGTGCTGGCGTTCGAGCTGGGCGAGGAAGGAGCGCAGGTCGTGGTGGCTCATGGCGGCGTCGGTGGCGTGTGGTGGTGCGAGGCTCGCCGGCATGGGAGCCTGGCGCCTTGACGCGCGTCAGTCGGAGCGTTGAAGCGCCGCCTGGAGGGACACGGTCGGGCCGCAACCGGTGCGCGCCGGCTAGCCGACCACGCACCGGTTGCGGCCCGACGCCTTGGCGCGATACAGCGCCGCATCGGCGCGGGCGACCAACGCCTCCGGGCCTTCGCCTGCATCGCGGGTCGCCAGCCCGATGCTCACCGTGACCTGCGCCGCGCCATCGGGCACCGGCACGTGCATCGTTGCGACAGCCAGGCGGATGCGTTCGGCGGTCGCCAGCGCATCGGTCGGGTCACAGGCAGGCAGCACGGCGAGAAATTCCTCGCCGCCGTGGCGCGCGGCCAGGTCGGAGGCGCGCAGCTCCCGCCGGAGCACCTGGGCGAGCGCCACCAGCACGCTGTCGCCGCCGGCATGGCCATGACGGTCGTTGACGCGCTTGAAGTGATCCAGGTCGAGCATCAGCACCGACAGCGGCTCGTTGCGGCGATCGGCATCCGCACAGGCCGCCTGCAGGCGGGCGGTGGCGTGGCGCCGGTTGGCCAGGCCAGTGAGCGGATCGTGCGCGGCGTCGCGACGGGCGGCGAGCAGGCGCACCAGCAGGCGCAACTGGGCCTGGCCGGTCCACGTGCCGACGGCCACGATCAGGCCGAACAGCCAGACCCGGTTCCACAGCAACGCATCGGCAGGCGCACCTTCCAGGGCAAGCAGCAAGGCGAGCTGGCTGGCTGCGAGCAGTGCCGCGAGCAGATTGCGCCACCACGGCAGCGGGAACAGCGCGAGCTGTGCGGCCATCAGGTAAGGAAACAGGCCATAACCGATCCGCAGCGAGTCCTCGTGCGGCGGTACCCGCCACTGCAGCAGTCCAAAGCCGACCGCCTGCAGCGCGAGCAGCAGCCACATGGCGGTGAAGCGTGGCAGTCGCCGGGCATGTTGCGACAAGGCGAGCAACCCGCCGGCGAGCGCCAGGCGCAAGACCAGTGCGGGCAAAGCGTCGGCAGCGCCGAGCGCCAACACGTCCAGCGGTATCCATGCCAGCGTGAGCGGCGCCAGCCACCGTGCGAAGGTCGTGGTGCGCAGGCGCACCAGTGCTTCGACGTGGGTCCGGCATTCGGGTGGTATGCGGCCACTGGCCGCGAGTGTGGCGGGGAGTCCGCGAACCGTGATCAGGCGAGTGGGTGCGTCCACGTACCGGTGGCCAGGCAGCGTTCCAGCGCGGCGCGCGCAGGGGCGATGTCGATCGAACGGGCAGCGAGCCAGCCCGGGTCGAACAGGGTTTCAGTGTAGCGTTCGCCCGGATCGCACAGCAGGCTGACGATGCTGCCGCGTTCGCCTCGCGCACGCATGGCTGCGGCCAACTGCAGGCAGGCGACAAGGTTGGTGCCCGACGAGCCGCCGTAGCGACGCCCGAGCAGGTCCTCGAGCATCCACGCCGCGGCCACCGAGGCGGTGTCCGGCACCTCGACCACGTGGTCGACCACCTCGAAAAGGAAGCCCGCTTCGACCCGCGGGCGACCAATTCCCTCGATCACCGTGGGCCGCCTGGCGACGGCGCCGCGATCGAGCGTGCGCCAGCCCTGCACGAAGCCGCTGCCGGACGGCTCGGCCACGCACAGGCGGGTATCGAGGCGTCGGTAGCGCAGATAGCGGCCGATGGTCGCGGAGGTGCCGCCGGTACCTGCGCCGCAGACGATCCAGGCCGGCATCGGCTGCGGCTCGCGCGCCATCTGCTGGATGATCGACTCGGCGATGTTGTTGTTGCCGCGCCAGTCGGTGGCGCGCTCGGCCAGTCCGAACTGGTCCAGGTGGCAGGCGCCGCGCGCCGCGTGTTCGGCGGCGCGGGCGTGCACTTGCGCGGGATCCTCGACCAGGTCGCAGCGGCCGCCGAGCGCCTGCACGTCGCGGATCTTGCGCGGCGCGGTGCAGGCGGGCATCACCGCGGTGAACGACAGGCCGAGCAGTCGCGCGAACCAGGCTTCGGAGATTGCGGTGCTGCCCGAGGAGGCGTCGACCACCGGCTGGCCTTCGTGCAGCCGGCCGTTGCACAACGCGTAGAGGTAGAGCGAGCGGGCCAGGCGGTGCTTCAGGCTGCCGCTGGGATGGGCGGCTTCGTCCTTGAAGTAGAAGTCGATCCCGGGAAAGCCGGGCAGGGCAAGCTTGAGCAGGTGTGTATCGGCCGAGCGCGCCGCTTCCTGCGCAAGCGAGGCGAGGGCGTCGTGCACCCATGCGCGGTCGTGGCTGGTGTGGTGCGGCTGCAAGGCGATGGGATGGTTCATGGCGGATATCACCGTGCTGCGGCCAGCGCACGCAGGCGCCGTCCGAGGTAATCGAAATAGCGGTCGATGTAGCTGATGCCGTTTTCGTGATCGATCAGGTACGGGTTCATCAACGTGTGGCGAAGGATCAGCAGGGAGTCTTCGTTGCCATCGAGCGCGAAGGGCTCCAGCCCCAGCGCGTCCAGGATGCGCCGGGTCTGCGCCTGGCCGAGCACGTCCGGGCGCAGGCTGGTGACCGAACCGAAGAACTCCTTCACCTGCAGCGGCTGGTGCACGTCGCAGCGCAGTTCGTCGTGCAGCGCGCGCACGAAGGCGTTGGCGGCCGCCGCGTCGCGGTTGCCGTGGGGGTTGAGCGCCAGGCACACCAGGTTGCTGTCGGGTGCAAAGGGCACCAGCACATGCACGCAGCCGGCCAACTCGTCCGCGCAGCGCTTTGCCCGCGCGTGGAAGGCCTCGGCCGCCTGCAGGGTGGCGCGCGGCAGGCGGCCGAAGTGGGCGTGGTCCAGCGGCAGCACCTTGTGCGTGACGTAGACCGCGGCGGCGGTCGCGCCCGGCTTGGAGCCTTCGGGGATGTACTGGCCGAGGTTGCGGTAGCGGGCGAGGTAGTCGGCCGGCGTGGCGCCGTGGAAGACGTAGTCGGCACGCTCGGCGAGCAACGCCATGGCGCGGTGGTCGCGGCAGACGAAGGCGCCGGCGCCGTAGGGCAGGTAGCCGAGCTTGTGCGGATCGACGGTGACCGAGTCGGTACCGCCCAGCGCGGCGAACGCGGCATGCACGTCGCGCGCCGGGAAATGCACGTAGTCGGCGGCGACTTCCTCGCGTGGCCTCAGGCTGCCGTCCTCGTGGCGAAACACCGTGGCGAGGTAGCCGCCCCAGGCGGCATCGACGTGCACGGCGAAATCCAGCCCGCTCGCGCGGCTCGCCTCGCGTGCCTCCAACACCTCGTGTACGGGATCGATGGTGCCGTATTCGGTGCCGCCCAACACTGCCACGCACAGCAGCACCGGCTCGCGCGCCCGGACCAGCCGCTGGAGCCGCTCGCCCAGGGCATCGGCGTCCAGCCGCATGTCGCGCGTGGGCAGCAGTTCGAGGTTCTCGCGGCCCAGTCCCAGCAGCTTGACGCCCTTGCTCCAGGAGTAGTGCGCGGTGATCGGCGCCAGCACGCGCGGCACGCGCAACTGCGGGTGCGCGGCAAAGAAGCCGGCCAGCCCGCGGTGTTCGACGCGTTCGGCCTCCACCCATGCACGCCATTGCGCGCGTACCGGCGACGCCAGCGTGGCCAGCCAGCGCTGCCACTGCTCAAGCAGGCCGATCGCCGCGGCCGGCGAGAGATTGAAGGCGGTCCAGTCGTCTTCGGGCAGGACCAGGTCCGGCACCCGTGCCGCGCGCAGCGCGACCGGGAACGCCTTCAGGGCCAGCGCCAGGCGCAGCGCCTGGTAGTTGGCGACGGTGCCGCCGGAGGTGAGGTGGCCGAACGCGCAGTCCGGCCGCGCGGGGTCGTGCGGGTAGCCGAGCATGCGCGCCAGCTGCAAGCCGGCCTGCACTTCCAGGTCGACGGTGACCGGCGCGGCATCCTCGCTGACGTTGTTGGGGTTGTAGGGCAGGGTGAGCATCTGCGCGGCCAGTCCGGGCAGCAGCAGGTCCGAGGCCATGTGGCCGATGTAGCGCGGGCTGTGGAACGGCACCGACTTCTTCAGCGCCGCCGAAAGCTGGTGCAGCTCGCGGCGCATGCGCGATTCGAAGGCGAGGTAGTCCGGATGGCTGGCGGCCGACGTGGCGATCGCCGGCGGGTCTTCCGGGTGGAAGTTTCGTCGCCAGTACACGTGGTCGCGCAGAAACTCGACCAGCAGCTTCTCCAGCAGCGTGTCGTTCTCGCCGTAGGGGCCGAGGAAGCAGGCGTCCAGCGTGTGGTCGCGCGGCGCTTCAGGGGGCAGGTCGAAGGCGGCGTTCACGCGATCCAACCGTGCAGCCAGCCGAGCGGATGATGCATGCGCGCGATCCCCAGGACGAATACGTAGGCCGCTACCGCGGCGAGCAGGAACAAGCGCCGCGCCCGCGGCGTGCGCGCGCGTTTGAGCGCGAGACTGCCGAGCACGACGTAGGCCACCACCAGCACCAGCTTCACCGTCAACCAGCCGTTGGCGAAGTAGCCCCGCGGAAGGATGGTCAGCAGCATCAGCGCGGCGGTAAGCAGCGTGGTGTCGATCGTGTAGCTGAGATAGCGCAGCGGCGCCCAGTGCGCCGCACCGGCGCGGCCGGCTTGCACCAGCAGCCCGCGCATCGCGAACAGCGCGCCGCTGAGCAGGACGCAGGCGATGTGGACGGCCTTGATCTGGGGATAGAACTCGAACATGGGAAACCGGAACCAGGGCTCGGTAAGGGCGGGGCCTGCCGGTCTTTCGGGTGTCATTCCCGCGAAAGCCGGAATCGCTTGCAGGTAGATCGAAGTGGTTCCCGCTTTCGCGGGGATGACGCTCGGCAGGATCGGATTTTTTTCTTCGACCAAAGGATCAGGGCGCGCCTCGCGGCGCGCCCTGATATCGGTCAAGCGTTCTCGCTCGCCGCCTGCGGCAGCGGCACCACCCTGGGCTCGCGTTTCCCACGGAGCCACAGCGAGGCCACGAACACGGAGGTCAGCAGTGCACCCACCGCGAACAGCGTGTCGCCCGGCACGCGCATCCACACCAGAAGGTGGATCAGCGGGCGGTCCATGAAGTGCTCCGAGCGGGCGAACCAGTAGCCGTGGTCGAGCACCGCGTCGAGCTGCAGGATGCCCAGCGGCAACAAGGTCAGCAGGGCCATCATCGACAGGCCGATGTTGAGCGACCAGAACGCACCTTTCAGCCAGCCTTCGCGCCAGTGCGCCTCCGGCTTGATGCCGCGCAGGCAGAACAGCATCAGGCCCAGTCCGAGCATGCCGTACACGCCCATCAGTGCGGTGTGGCCGTGCGTGGCCGTCAGGTTCAGGCCCTGCATGTAGTACAGCGCGATCGGCGTGTTGACCAGGAAGCCGAACAGGCCGGCACCGATCAGGTTCCAGAAACTCACCGCCACGAAGAAGATGATCGGCCAGCGATAGCGCGCCATCCACGGCGCGGCGTGCTGCTTCTTCCAGTTGTCGTAGGCCTCAAGTCCAATGAGCGCCAGCGGCACCACTTCCAGCGCGGAGAAGCTCGCACCCAGCGCGATGACCGCCGTGGTCGTGCCGGTGAAGTACAGGTGGTGCAGGGTGCCGAGCACGCCACCCGCCATGAACACGATGGTGGCGAAGAGCACGTTCACCGTCGCGCTGTGCACGCGCAGCAAGCCAAGGCGCACGAACAGGTAGCTGATCACCGCGGTGGCGAACACCTCGAAGAAGCCTTCCACCCACAAGTGCACCACCCACCAGCGCCAGTACTCGACCATCGCGATGTGGGTGTGCTCGCCCCACATCAGGCCGGCGCCATAGAGCAGGCCGATCGCGATGGTGGAGAGGAACAACAGGCCCACGATGTTGGAGGTCTCGTCGCGGCGCTTGATCGCCGGCCACAGTGCACGGCCGACCAGGAACAGCCACAGCATCAGCCCGATGAACAGGAAGATCTGCCAGAAGCGGCCGATGTCGGTGTATTCCCAGCCCTGGTGGCCGAACCAGAAGTTGTACTTCAGGCCCATCTTGTCCATCACCGCGAACCATTGGCCGGCGAAGGAGCCGACCACGATCAGGATCAGGCACACCCACAGGAAATTGACGCCCAGGCGCTGGAACTTCGGTTCATGTCCGCCGATCACCGGCGCGATGTACAGGCCCGTGGCGAGCCACGCGGTGGCGATCCACAGCACGGCCAGCTCGGTGTGCCAGGTGCGCGTGAGCGCATAGGGCAGGATGTTGGCCAGCGCGAAGCCGTAGGCCTGCTGGCCTTCCACCTGGTAGTGCGCGGTGGTCGCGCCAAGCAGGATCTGCGTGAGGAAAAGGCCCATCACCGTCCAGAAATACTTGGCGGTCGCCTTCATCGAGGGCGTGGGCTTGAAGTCGGCCAGCGGATCGCGCGCCGGCGGCACCGCCGGGCTTTCCTTGTGGCTCTGCACCGCATGGTGCCAGCCGAGCAGGCCGATGCCGAGGATCAGGAACAGGATGCTGAAGATCGACCAGATGAAGGTGGTGCCGCTGGGCTGGTTGCCCACCAGCGGATCGAATGGCCAGTTCTGCGTGTAGCTCACGCTGTGCCCGGGACGCTCGGCCGCGGCGGCCCAGCTGGTCCAAAAGAAGAACGCGGTGACGACGCGGCGATGCTCCATCTCGGCGATGGTGTTCTCGCGCATCGCGTAGCCCTCGCGCAGCTTGTGCGTGGCCGGGTCGTTACTGAACAGGCTGTCGTAGTGCCGCGCGACCACTTCCATCGCCTGCGCGCGCAGCGGCGACACGGTGATCGTGCCGTGCGCCGCGTCGTAGGTGTTGGTGCGCTCTTCCTGTTGCACGCGGGCCTTCAGCGCGGCCTGGCGGCCGGCATCGAGCGAGGCGAACGAGGCGGCGCCTTCGTCACGGGCAAGCAGCTCGAGCATGGTGGTCGCTTCGCGGTGCAGCCAGTCCGCGCTCCAGTCCGGCGCGACCAGCGCGCCGTGGCCCCAGATCGAACCCAGCTGCTGGCCGCCGATGCTCTGCCACACCTGCCGGCCAAGCTCGATGTCGGCCCGCGTGTAGAGCGTATGGCCGTCCGCGGTGACGACCGCCGAAGGCAGCGGCGGCGCCTGCTGATGGACTTCCTTGCCGACCCATAGCAGGACAGCGAACGAGGCCAGCAGCAAAGCCGCCAGCCCCAGCCAGAGTTTTCGGGTGGTGCTCATTGCGCGTCTCCTTGAGGACGCGCGCATGGTCAGGGGCAGGGCAGGGAGCGCTCTTGATTCAGGTCAGGCGGGAAGGGCGCGGGGGAGTGGGCGATTTGTCGCAGGGCCGGGGCACGCGCGTTCCCGAGCGATGCGCAGGGGCGGGGAAGGCAGCCGCCCTCGATAAGGTGGTGTTCTCGAGGGCAGCTGGCTTCAGGCGCAGCTATAGATTCCTGGCCAGGCGCACGCCGGTGAATTGCCATCGCTGGTGGGGGTAGAAGAAATTGCGATAGCTCGGCCTTACGTGGCCGCGAGGCGTGGCGCAACTTCCTCCACGAAGGACGAACTGCCCGGACATGAACTTGCCGTTGTACTCGCCAACCGCTCCCGCAGCCGGGCGAAATCCCGGATAGGGCAGGTAGGCAGAGGCTGTCCACTGCCATAGCTCGCCATACATCTGGCGAAGGGGCGCGTCGGAGGTATCGTCCTCTGGAATGCCCGGTGCCACGGATTCGAGAAAAGGCCCCTTCAAGGGATCAAGAAGCGCAGCCGCGGCTTCCCATTCCGCCTCGGTCGGCAGGCGTGCCCCGGCCCAACGTGCAAAGGCATCTGCCTCGTAATAGCTGACATGCCGCACCGGCGCGTGCTCGGCGAGCCCCACGGTACCTCGTGGCCCGAACTGGCTGCCCCAGTGCCCATCGGCGGCGCGCTGCCAGTACAGGGGCGCTTCGATGTGATCCTGCTTCACCCAGGCCCAACCATCGGACAACCACAGATCCGGATCCCGGTAGCCACCCGCGTCCACGAACGCGCGCCATTGGGCATTGGTCACCAGCCGGCTGGAGAGTGCGTGCGGCGAGAGCCATGTCGTGTGTCTGGGAGTTTCGCAGTCGAAGGCGAAGCCTGGACCATCGTGGCCGATTTCCACCGGGCCACATCGCCCGGTTACCCAGCGCAGCTCATGAGGCTCGCTGCTGTTGCCGGACGCACTCATGTCCCCGGGATGCCAGGCCGGAAGCAGCGGGTTGCTGCCAAAGAGGTGGAGGATGTCCGTTTGCAACAGTTCCTGGTGCTGCTGCTCATGGTGGCAACCCAGCTCGATGAGCTCGAGCAGACTTGGCGGAAGGCAAGCGAAATGGACCTTGATCGCCTGGGTCACGTGGGACCGGTACTGCATGATCTCGGCAAGGGACGGCCGCGTCAGCAGACCGCGCAGATGCCGCGCCAGGCGTGGTCCCTCCGCTTCGTAATAGCTGTTGAAGAGATAGTGATACCGGTGGTCAAACGGCACGTATCCGGCAACCCCTGTACGCAGCACAAAGGTCTCGAAGAACCAGGTCGTGTGCGCAAGATGCCACTTCGTGGGCGAGGCATCGGGCATCGACTGTACGCTGGCATCGGCATCCGAAAGCCCTTCGGCCAGTTGCTCCGTCTTCGAACGCACGCTGGCGAACTGCTCAAGCAGTCCTTTTGCCGCACTCAAGTCAAGCACAAACGCCATCTCCATCAGGTTGCGCGCTCGCCCCATCGAAGGCGTCGGCCCGCCCGGATTGACCGCGGATTTCATCAGGTCGGCAGAACCCCAGGCACGACCACCTTGGGCTCCTGGACACTGCGTGAGAATGCTGGAAGCGCACAGTTCCCTCATGTGCGGGTGGATGACTACCGCGTGGCCCACAGTGGCCGCCCTGTCCTTGCCGGGACACCAGCCTTTCGTGGCGTCCCGCCACGGTGGCGCACGTCCCTAGTCGGGTTCCCAAGGGTCGAGTTCGCCGTTGGTATCGAACGCGCCGTCGTCGTATTCATCCAGCAACAGGATCGATCGGCGTGCGAGCCATTTCTTGCGGCGGCGCTTGGACATGCCTTCGAGGCGATCGGAAAAATCCTCCTCGAAAATCACCTCTGCTCCCCCGTGAAGCCGGATCAACGGGTCGGCTATTTCGGCCGTCACCGCGAGGCGTTTCCTAGCGATGCCTAAGGTTCCGGTGGAGGTCCCGACGTTAGCTTCCGGAAGCGCCATCCATCAGCCTCGCTTCCAGTTGGGCGATCGTTCCGAGCAAACGATCGCGCTCTTCCTCATGAGAAGCGGCCAGCATGGCGCGTGAGCGCGCGATGGCCCGTACCCAAAGCGTCGCGGCAATCTGCTGGATCTCCGGCGGCGGCGCCCACGGGTCAGTCGATGGGCCGATGATGCGTCGCCCCAGGTCTTCCCACCAGGCGTCCAGGAGCCCCGCGACAACGTCATGCGACCCCGTGCCGATCAACGCTCGCACACGGTCGGGGCTCGGGCGTTCCCCGGCGACCAGGAGCATGTCTGCCGCCTCGGCAACGTCGGCCTGGGTCACGCCCGAATGCTCGTCCGGGCGTTTCATTGTTGGCGCGCTCGTGCGTTCAGTTCCTCCACCGTAAACACCGCCTCGGGCACGGCCTCCAGATGCGCGCGATCGATGGGTTCGCCATTGCCATCGGATACGCCATAGGTGTGTTCCCGTATTTTTTGCAGCGCCCGGTCGATGGAGGCGATCCGCTGCAGGTCGTGGGCCAGTATCGCTTCGTCGTTGGCCTGCTGTTCGAGTCGGTCGCCGTCGTCGACGGAATCCCGGGGTTCGCTGCCCGCGGCCATCTGCAAGGTGTCTTCCTCCTCACCGGCTGCGTCGCCACCGGCAATGAGCTGTGCGCGCAGCTGGAGCAGGCGCTCGCGCTGGCGCGCAATAAAGGCTTCGTCGAGGTTCTCGTGCTTGTTCATGGTCGCCTCCTGTAGGCATGGGTAAAGCTCGTCAGATCGGCACAATGTCGCCACCCGAAACGGCGAGCCGATATCGCACGAGTCGTTCTGCTTCCGGATTGGCGGTGGATACATGCGCACGGTCACCCCCGACGATCCTCAGGATCGTGGCGCCGGGCGCGAAATAGAGCTGGCCGGACCACTTGCGCTCCACGAGCAAGGTCAAAAGTGCCACGGTGTCCTGGCGAGCCGACTTGCCCAGCAGCAGCCCCGGCACTTCGTTCAGAGGGCGGGCTTCGTTGTGCGCCTGCCGATACGGTTCAGATGGGTCGCCCTCGTACTCGTCGTCCCAGATCCAGTCATCCAGCAGCAGCAATCCGCCCTCGAATGCGCCGAGGTCTTCCATCAGCGAGCCGACCAGGTCTGACAGCCTCACCGGAAGCGGCTGCAGGTCGAACTGGAAGTGGCTCTTTCCAAGCTCTTCAGTCGATGGCACCTCCGGCAGGCCGTTGTCAGCGAGCCACTGGATGCTTTCGGGGCGGGTCAGGAACCGTATCGCGAGGGCATCGCCGGCCGGAGTCGTGGTCTGTCCGGGCAGTGCGCCGAGATAGTCGCTCTTGCCCAGCCGCAGGCCCTCGTGGCGCAGGATCGAGTGGGCCACCGCGACATGGAAATAGAAGTTGGGCAGCAGCAGGGCGCGCAGGTAGTCCCCTCCGGACATGGCGGAGCCCGCGTGCCGGTATGACTGGTCGATCATCCGCGCCTGGCTGCCTTCGAACAGCTCCGGCGTCAATGTGCGCAGGTACGCGATCGTCTTTTCGATCCGGTGGCTGTATTCCCCGATCGTCCGTTCGTCGTCGGCAAACCAGGGCGCGTCCTGGCCGACCAGGCGGGCGGGACCGTTCTTCGCGTTGTCGCTGGCGATCTGGAACTGGCGGCCGAGGGGAAGCATGTCGTCCGCCAGGCGTGCCTGAAGCAGTTCTTCGGCGCTGAACTGGCCGGCGTCCACGGCCGCCTGCATCTTGTGCAGATACGACTGAAGGACGCCAAGCCCCCGCAACAGCGCGGGGACCGTGTCGTCATACATGTTGCTGGACATCGGAAGTCTCTCGATTGGATGGCCGGAACACCCGGTTGACGGCCGTGGACTTTCAAACGCTGCCGGGAACGGAGACAGCGGTTTTTCATCATCCGCCTTCGAGCGCATAGGGTCCTCCCCGCCGGATGGCGGCTCGGTAGGCCGGGCGGCTCTGGAGCCGGCGTACCCATGCATCGAGGTTCGGGAACCGGCTCCTGTCGGTCCGGACCGCCGCCAGTTCGCCGATGAAGCTCATCTGCACGTCCGCGGCGGAGAATGCGTTTCCCACCAGGTAGTCGCGCTCCGCGAGACTCCGGTCGATGTAATTCAAGTGGGTGTCCAGCTCGGTATCGACGCGCTCCTTGAGCGGGCGCCACATGCCTCCCAGGTACGAGGTCAACCCTTTCATGATCAGGGGCAGTGCCGCCGATCCTTCGGCGTAGTGCAGCCATTGCACGTACTGGTCGTAGAGCCAGCTGTCCGGTGGGGGCGCGAGCCTGCCCCGGCCATGGCGGCGGACGATGTAGTCGACGATCGCGCCGGACTCGGCCACCGGGCGGTCCTCGTCGGTTATCACGGGAGATTTCCCAAGCGGATGGACCGACTTCAGTTCCTCCGGGGCGAGGTGGCTTCGCCCTTCGCGTTCGTAGAACCTGATCTCGTAGGGCACGTCCAGTTCTTCCAGCAGCCAGAGGATGCGTTGGGAGCGCGAATTGCTGAGGTGGTGGACGACGAGCATGGATCAGCCGGTTTCGAGTTCGTCGCAGGCCTTCTCCATGGCGCGGATGTGGGTGGCGTCATCGACCCGCCGGGCGGTGGCGATCGCGGTCTCGCTGCGATTCGTGACAATGTCCGAGCCCTTGCACAGCGTCCGGCTCACCGGGCAGCGATCCGCCGCGATCAGCAGTAGTTTCCTCTGGTCCTCGGTTATCGCTCCGTCGATGAAAATCGAGCGCTCGAACACGTCGCGTTGCGAGGCACCGTCGCGATGGTGCGTGACCATGACCTGCACGTGTGACACGCCGATCGACTTCCGCCGGGCGTAGAGCTTGATGGTCATGACCGTGCACGCTCCAAGTGCGGCGCCGAGCAGATCGAACGGTCCCGGGCCGGAAGCCATGCCACCCGACGCGATCGGCTCGTCGGAAAGAAATGAGGCCCCCTGCGCGCGTACTTCTACCTGGAACAGTCCCAGCCCGGTGTCTTCGATGATCACGGGATGCCTAGTCATGCGGACGACCTCGATGGTTTGTGAGACAGATGCCCGGTCGCGTGCCCGGACGTGGTCATGGCTGATCGCCGGTCGCGAGCGTCGCGGGATCGCCATCGGGCATCGGCGCCGCTTCCTGCCGGGTTCGCCGGCGGTATGCCGTGGGGTCCACGCCATAGCGCTGCCGGAATCGCGAACTGAAATGGCTGCGGCTGGCAAAGCCCACGGCCGTTGTGATCGATGCGATGGAAGCCTCGGTGGTGGCGATCAGGTCGCGTGCCTTGGCAAGGCGAGCGCGCGTCACGAACTCGATCGGTGTCGTGCCGGTGGTTTCAACGAATGCCTTGGCGAACGCGGATCGGCTCATGCAGGCGGCCTTCGCCAGCGATGCCACCGTGTGCATCGCCGCCGGCTGCGAGAAGATCGCGATGACCGCCCGGCCGACGCCGGGCTTGACGAGGATCGCCGGCGAGCTGCCCGGGCGGTGCAGTTGATCCAGATCGTGCCGCAGCAGCTCGACCAGGCAGGCCTTCATCAGGGTGTTGGCGAGCGTCTGGGAGCCGGCGGTGCGGAACCTGCTCTCGTCGAGCATGGTTTCGAACGCGCTCCTGATGAACACGTCGTTGTCCGGCCTGGCGCTGATGGGGCGGACCAGCCCGTCGAACGCGTCGAAACCGTTGGCGAAGCCGATCTGGATCCGACCGCACAACACGCGGATCTCGTACTCGTCGCCGGCGAAGGCATCCAGATACATGAGGTTGTGGATCCCCATGCGGATGGTCTCCTGGGCGCTGTACGTGCGGATGACCGGTTCCTTGCCTGTCAGCGTGCGCGACAGGTTCTTGGGCAGCAGGACGATGCTCCCCGGTGGCGATACCAGGGGTTCGCTGCCGTCGACGGACAGGTGCAACGTGCCCTTGAGCACATACATGATCTTCAGGTCGGAAATCGCCGGGATGACGAGCGCCGCATCCCGCGCGATCCGGCATATGGCGAAGGCCTCGATGCGCACATCCATCGAATCGAGGAGCCGTTCCGCCAACGATGCGGGCGGGTACGGCGGAAGCGACGCGGCCGGATCGCGCCTGAACAATTTGTCGAAATCGGTGCTTCTCATAAGAGCGCAATCGTGCGTTTGGATTGATCGGACCCTTTCGGGTTTAGCCCGCAGCCGACGCGCGGGCAGGGCGAGCCGGGCGTTGGACCGCGCCGTCGTCGAGGTGCTGCTTCGACGCGCTCGACGCATGGGTGCTCATCGAGCGGGGCTGGACCGGTACAGATGAGGCTGGCCCGGCCACCCTCCGCCGCGCTCGAGCAGGATGCTCCCGGACGCGACGGACGTCATCCCGCGATCTCTCGCCAGGAACGTTCGGCGCCCTCACGGGCGCATGCGGATGATCGTCTTCCCCGTGTGTCGCACGGTCGGGTTGAAGGCAGAGACGGCGTTGCCGAGGGTCGAGACGGTACCGATGTTCGTCCGCAGCCGTCCGCTCCGCACCCGCTGGACGATTTCGATCAGCTGGGAGCGATCGGACTCGACGACGAAGTCGATGGCCAGGCCCTCGCTGGGCATGGCTTCCACCGGTCCGACGATCGAGACCAGTGTTCCGCCCGCGCGAACCAGGCCCGCGGATCGCTTCCCGATGTCGCCGCCGATGAGATCGAACACCAGGTCGACCTTGCCGACGTCTTCGAGCTTGTCGTTTTCGAGATCGACGAATTCCTTCGCGCCGAAGTCGAGCGCCGTCTGGCGGTCGGCGGCGCGCCCGGTGCCGATGACGTAGGCGCCGGCCTCCCGCGCGAGTTGCGCCACCATCGACCCGACGGCGCCGGCCGCACCGTGTACAAGAACGCTCTGGCCCGCCTGGAGGCGGCCGTGCTGGAACAGTCCCTGCCACGCGGTCAGGCCCGAGATCGGCAGACTCGCGCCCAACGTGAAGTCGACATCGCCCGGCAGTGGCGCAAGGTTGCGTGCTTCCATGGCGACGTACTCGGCCAGGGTGCCGTCGCGATACCAGTCTGCGAGTCCGAAGACGCGCTGTCCCACCGACAGGCCGGTGGTGCCATAACCCAGGGCCGTGACCACGCCGGCCAGCTCGTGCCCTGGGATCGACGGTGTCCGCCCCCGGCCGTGGCGATCGGTCCATGTCGAGGGCCACGCCAACTCGGTCGGGACGAATCCCGAGGCGTGAACCTCGACGACCACGTCGTTGATCGCCGGCTGCGGTTCCGGCCGCTCCACGAGTGTCATCCCCGCCGTTCCGGCGGCCTGGTCCGTCACCACTATCGCCTTCATGAGCATTGCCTCCTCGGCCGTTCTCTATTGGGGAATGTTGCAGGGGTTGGGTAGCCCGGGCGTGCAGCCACGCCATCGTCGCAGATGCTTCCCGGGGAAGGAGCCTGGAGCGATCGTCGGGTTTGCGGTGCGCGAACGGAATGTTGCGCGCTCGAAGCGGAGTGCTGCGCATGGATGGCGCACGTCCGGCGTTCATCGAGCGGGCAGGGATCTTCGACCTGGCTAGTCTGTCGCGGCGCCAGAGGCCAGACAACCCGGCTTCGCCGCATGCGCGTGCGGCTTCGTCCAATTGCCGTGCCTGCCCGTCCGAGATTGCGCCGGGACGTCCAGGAACGCTGGCAACCGGCCATCCGGCGCGCTCACACTGTCGACGTTCCTCGATAACCAGTGGTGCTCGATGAGCGTCACGCGTGGCAGGTTCGAGATCGAAAACGCGAGGAGGGCAAGCGCATGAATCAGTTGAAGGGTGGCCGGCGGAACTTCCTGACCCAGGCAGGCGTCGCGACGCTCGGCGTCGCTACCGCGGGGCTTTTCACCGGCAAGGCAGTGGCGGCCACGACGGTTCGTCCGGGCGACGTCGGGGTCATCCAGACCGCACTGGCGCTCGAGCATGAAGGGATCGCCGCCTACCGCATCGCGGGCAAAAGCGGGTTGCTTTCCCCTGGAACGCTCAAGCTCGCGCTCGTCTTCATGGGCCACCACCAGGCGCATCGCGATTCGTTGGCGAGACTCGTCGCAACGGCCGGTGGCAAGCCCGTCGAGCCCAAGACGGACTCCCAGTACATCGCCGAGCTCAAGCTTGGATCGCTCAAGTCCGAGGGTGATGTCGTCGCGCTGGCAACCATGCTCGAGCGCGGTGCAGCCAGCGCGTACATCGGCCAGATCCAGGCACTCAAGGATCCTGGCCTCGCGAAGCTGTTCGCCTCGATTTCCGCCGACGAGGCCATTCATTGGACCACGCTCAACAACGCAGCAGGAACGCCGATCCCCACCTCGGCTTACGTATTCGGCTGAGCGGGCAGGGCATGACGCTGTTCCGCGCTTCGATCCGACTGGGTGGCCTGCTGTTTGCCGGTTTGCTGGCCGTGGCCGCTCGGGCGCAGACGCCGCCGGACGATGTCGCTGCCGGGCAGACGCTGTACGTCAACACGTGCGGCGGTTGCCACTCGGTCGACACCGACCGCATCGGCCCGCGCCATCGCAACGTGGTCGGCAGGGTGGTGGCCAGTGTCCCGGGATACGACTACTCGCCGGCCTTGAAGAAACTCGGTGGCACCTGGACTCCCGCCAGGCTCGACCAGTGGCTGAGCGGCACGCAGAAGATGGCGCCCGGAAGCAGGATGTATCTGGCGTTGGACGATGCCACCGCGCGCCGATTGATCATCACCTATCTGCAATCGGTTTCCCTGCCGGCCGCGTCAGGAGACTCGCGCACGGCCAGCCAGTCGAGGCACTGAGAAAGCAGCACTGAAGCGCATCGATTTTCCGGCTACTGCCGATCAGTCCTCCGCGGACATCCGGGCATCCTGGCTGTCGACCTTCCCCCGGGCGGCAGCCTGAGCCGTTGTGATCGCCCACCGATGGTCAGGCTGCACCGGAAGAGCGGCGAATGCAGATGCCGACGCTTCCCTGATTCAAAACAGATCAATCGACCACCGGGCATTCCCCATGCAGCATTTCCCGCAAACCGTTTTCGTTGCCGCCGGACTCCGTACGCCATTCGGGCGCGGCGGCGGCGCGCTCGCCAACGATGACGCGATCAGCCTCTCGGTACCGGTGGTCAAAGCGATGGCCGCGCACGCCGAGCCGGATCTGGTGGTCTGGGGGACGGTGATCCCGAACCTCGGCTGGAGCAACATCGCACGGGAAATCTGGCTCGATGCCGGGCTCAATCCGAACGTGCCCGCATTCTCGGTCGTGCTGGCCTGCTCGACCAGCATGACCGCCGCGTTCGCAGCGGCCGGCATGCTCGGCGGCGGCATCGATCTGGCGATGGTCGGTGGTGGCGAAGTCATGAGCCGCCCGCCGATCGCACTGACGGCGGAAGCGTCGAAGCGGCTCACCGCCCTGTTCGGCGTCGATCCCTCGGCCGCCCTGGCCGCGCTGCAGGCGCTGACGCCACGGGACTACGTGCTCCCGGTCAAGGGCTGGGCCAACCGCATCACGGGGCGCACCATGGGCGACCACATGGAGGAGACGGCGAAGGCGTGGCACATCAGTCGCCAGGCGCAGGACGACTGGGCGCTGCAGAGCCACCGGCGTGCGGTGGCGGGCTGGGACAGCGGCTTCTTCGACGATCTGGTCATCAAGCTCCCCGAGCTCGAGCGCGACGCCAATCCGCGCGCCGATACTTCGTCCGAAAAGCTTGCGGCGCTCAAGCCCGCGTTCGACAGGACGAGCGGGCAGGGCAGCCTGACCGCCGGCAACTCCTCGCCGATTACCGACGGGGCCGCCGGCTGCTGGATCGCGAACGAGGCAGGGCTTGCCCGGCTGCCGGACGGCACGCCGCATTTGCGCCTGGTGGACTTCGAGATGGCGGCCGTCGACCACCACACGGAAGGCCTGCTGATGGCGCCGTCCTATGCGATCCCGCGACTGCTTGCGCGCCATGGCCTCGGTTACGGAGACATCGACCTGTGGGAAATCCACGAGGCGTTTGCGGCCCAGGTTCTGGCCAACGTCGCCGCCATCGAGCGACCGGACTGGGTGCGAACCAAGACGGGTGTCCAGGCCGACCTCGGGGCTTTTCCTTGGGAGCGGGTCAATCCCAATGGCGGGTCCGTCGCGATCGGTCATCCGTTCGGCGCGACCGGCGCCCGAGACCTGAGTCAGGCAGTGAAGGAACTGTGGTCGCACCCCGTGGGCTCGCTGGCCGTCGTCAGCATCTGCGCGGACGGCGGGCAGGGGACCGTGACCTTGCTCGAACGGGTGTGATGCGACAACGGTGATCGTCCCGGTCGGCGTGTGCACGAGGTAACGAACACCGATGTCGGAACGAACCACTTTGGAGAAAACGCCGGATGCCCGTCCGGTGGCGTAAGGATGAACCCGATGCCGATCCCCACGGATCGAAGGAGGACCGATGGCCAACTATCACAAGAACCCCGACGCGATCGCCAAGCTGTCGCCCGAGCAATTCCGTGTCACCCAGCAAAGTGCGACGGAGCGCCCGGGAACCGGCGCTTACCTCCACAACAAGGAAGCGGGCATCTACGTGGATGTCGTGTCGGGTGAACCGTTGTTCGCGTCGTCCGATAAGTTCGAGTCCGGCTGCGGCTGGCCGAGCTTCACCAAGCCGATCGAGCCCGCGCACGTCAGCGAACTGCGCGATACCACCTACGGCATGATCCGCACCGAAGTGCGTTCGGCCCATGGCGACAGCCACCTCGGTCATGTCTTTCCGGACGGTCCGCCCGACAGGGGCGGTTTGCGCTACTGCATCAATTCGGCCTCGCTCCGTTTCGTGCCTCGCGCGGAGATGGAGGCCCAGGGCTACGGCGACTATCTCGATCAAGTGGAGGATATCCAGTGACGACCGAACGCGCTGTTCTCGCAGGCGGCTGCTTCTGGGGCATGCAGGACCTGATCCGCAAGCTTCCCGGGGTTGTCTCGACCCGTGTCGGCTACACCGGGGGCGACGTGCCGCATGCCACCTATCGCAACCACGGTACCCACGCGGAGGCCATCGAGATCATTTTCGATCCTGCCCAGACCACCTATCGGCACCTGCTCGAGTTCTTTTTCCAGATCCACGATCCGACCACGCTCAACCGGCAGGGAAACGACCGTGGCACCAGCTATCGTTCGGCCATTTTCTACACAAGCCACGAGAAAAAGGCCGTGGCCCTGGACACGATCGCCGATGTCGAGGCCTCGGGCCTGTGGCCTGGAAAAGTGGTGACCGAGGTCGCCCCGGCCGGCGATTTCTGGAAAGCGGAAGCCGAGCACCAGGACTACCTGGAACGGATCCCGCACGGCTACACCTGCCATTTCGTGCGCCCGGGCTGGGTGCTGCCTCGCCGCAAGAGAGCGACGGGCTGAGCCGTCGCTGCGCTTCCGATTTTCCGGTCGCATGGGAGCGAAGGGGGCGCATGTGCCCGGGGGAGCATCGAACATGAGCATCGTCGCGGCGATTCTGGGCAGGCAAGACGCGCCAACGTGGATCCCATGGGATGGCACGGCGCTTTGCCTGCCCGGAAGGACTTTTGCCTGGATCGACGTGGTCGATGCGGGAGGCGAGGAAATCGGGTCGATCCAGCGCGTGTTCGGGCTGCATGAGCTTGCCGTCGAGGATTCGATGAGCGACGCGCAGGTGGCCAAGGTCGACCTCTATGCGGATCACATCTTCATCATCGCGAAGGCGGCGGAGCTCGGCCCCAGCGAAATCCAGTATGCCGACGTGGGCATCTTCCTCACCGAACGGCGGGTCATCACGGTGTGCCGGATGGAAACCACGTTCGGTCATCGGCTGAGGGAAGGCATCCACCGGATCGCGCTGCGCCACGTGAGAGGGCCCGAGTTCGTTGTCCACGAGGTGCTCGATCGCATCGTGGACAACTACTTCCCCGTCGTGCAGATGATCGCCGACGAAATCCTGCTCATGGAGAAACGGCTCCTGTGCGACTCGCTCGGCAGCGCGGACATCGCGCGCATCTTCCAGCTCAGGCGCGAGGTGATCCATTTCCAGCACGCCATCACCCGGATGATGGAGGTGTGCAACAAGTTGTCGACGCTCGAGGTGCCTTGCGTCTCCAGCGCGTCCCGGCCCTATTTCCGGGATGTCCTGGACAACCTCATGCGCATCGAGGCCATGAGTACGGGCCTCATCGACGTCATCCGCACGGCGCTGGAAGCGAGCAGCCTCCTCGAGCAGCAGCGACAGTCCGCCATTACCCGGCAACTGGCGGCATGGGCGGGCATTCTTGGCGTGCCCACCGCGATCGCGGGCATCTACGGGATGAACTTCATCAACATGCCCGGAACGCGCGCCGGTTGGGGCTATCTCGCAGCCCTCGGTGTCATGGGGCTGCTTTGCGTGTCGCTTTACTGGCGGTTCCGCAGGCTCGGATGGTTGCGATCGGCAAATGGCGATGCGGGATCCCTGCGCGGTTCGCCCAGCTCTCTTTAGGCCGCCGTGCGTTACCCGAACACGGTGGCCTCGCGTGCGCCGTTCGATGGGCGGCATTCCGACGTGATGGATGCCGGGCATCCCAGGCAAAAACGAGGAACGTACCTATGGGAAAGACAGTTGCGGGCGTGCTGGTGGAAACACTCGAGCAATTGGGCGTACGGCAGATCTTCGGGTTGATCGGCGATTCCCTCAATCCACTGGCGGACATCGTGCGCCACAGCTCGATCGAATGGGTCGGCGTGCGCCACGAAGAAGGCGCCGCGCTGGCCGCCGCCGGCCAAGCCAAGCTCACCGGCCGGCTGGCCGTGTGCTGTGGCACGACCGGCCCGGGCAGCACCCATCTGGTTGCCGGTCTGTACGAGGCGGCCCGCGATCACGCGCCCGTCCTGGCGTTGTCGGGAGACATGCCACGGAAGCTCAGAGGCATGGACTACATCCAGTCGACGTCGCCTGATCTGCTCTTTCGCGACGTGGCGCTTTATACCGAGACGGTTTCGGTGGGCGAGCAGGCGCCGGGACTCATCCACCAGGCCATCGCCGCGGCGTACGCGGGTCCGGGCGTCGCCCACCTGACCTTGCCGCAGGACGTGCTGTCCGATTCCGCAGGCCACGCGACGCCAAGCCTGGCGACGCTACAGCCGCGCTTCGAGGTATCGCCGCAGGAGTGGGATGTCGAAGAAGCGGTGCGCCGCATCGATGCGGCGTCGAACATCGTGTTCCTGTGCGGCGCTGGCTGTCGCGACAGCAGTGATCTTCTGGCGGCCTTGTCGGATCGGCTGGCCGCTCCACTGATCCATACCGTGCGCGGCAAGGAGCTGATGCCGTTCGACGATCCCCGGTGGATGGGCGGCCTGGGCATGATCGGGACGCGCGCCAGCTACGACGCCGTCCAGCAATGCGACCTCCTGGTCATGGTCGGCACCGACTACCCCTATGCCGACTATCTTCCGGTCGACGGAAACGTCATCCAGATCGACCATCGCTCCGAAGCGCTCGGCCGTCGTACGCCGACCGCGCTGGGCTTGCTGGGCTCGGTCAGGCCGAGCCTGAAGGCCATCCTGGAGCGCGTGTCGGCGAAGAAAGATACCGACTTCTTCGACGAGATCGCGCATGGCCGCATGCGCTGGAACGAGATGCTCGACAGGCAGGCGGACGTTGCCCGAAGCGACGATCGCATCCATCCCCAGGCGGTTGCCCGCCTCGCCGGCGAACTGGCCGACAACGATGCGGTCTTCGTCCTGGATACGGGACTCAACACGTTGTGGTCGGCCAACTGGATTCGCCAGCACGGGCGCCAGCGGATCATCGGCTCGTTCAACAATGCGGCCGTCGGAACCGCGCTGGGGCAGGGCAATGGCATCCAGGCGCTCGACCGGTCGAGGCAGGTGATCGTGCTGACGGGCGACGGCGGCTTCAACATGCTGATGAGCGAGTTCCTGACCGCGGTGCACCACAAGCTGCCGGTCAAGGTGGTCGTGTACAACAACGGCTCGCTGGGCCTGATTTCCCTCGAAGCCGAAAGCATCGGCATCGCCGCGTTCCGGGAAGCCATCGAGTACCCCAACCCCGACTACGCCATGCTTGCCCGTGCCTGCGGCGGCGTGGGCTTCACCGTTCGTGATCCGGCTCGCCTGGAGTCGACACTGCGCGAGGCATTCGCGACCGAGGGCCCCGTCATCGTGGACGCTGTCGTGGCGGCCGACGAGATCCCCAATCTGCCCCATCTGGACTTCGAGCAGATCGACCACTACGCGATCGCCAGGATCAAGGAGGCGCTGCTCTCGGTCATGGGGGTTTAGCTGCACTCAACTACGGGGCACTGCGGTCTTTGCGGAATCCTCCATCGCTTCGGTGACCCGGGAAGACGGATCGACTGACCACATCGTCGAAGTCCACCGCTGCGCATCCGCTTGCGCTCTACCACCGGCAGGCAAGACGTCTGCCCCTCGCTATACCGGCGGTCGACCAACGCCGGGTCTTGTGACCGATATGAATCTTGCCTGCACCGAACGCAACCTGGAATTGAATACTGCTGCCAAGGCCGATCCGGCCTTTCTCGCGGACGTGCTCGCCGGCCTGTCCGCCCGGCAGAAAACCGTGCCGGCGAGATGGTTGTACGACCATCGGGGCTCCGAGCTCTTCGAAGCCATCACGGCGTTGCCGGAGTACTACCCGACGCGCACGGAACGATCCATCCTGGAACGGCACGCCAAGGACATGGCCCAAAGGGTAGGGCGCGGCCGGGTGGTGATCGAGTTCGGATCGGGCGCGTCCACGAAGACACCCTTGCTGCTCTCGGCCATCGAGCCGGAAGCCTATGTGCCCATCGACGTCTCCGGCGAATTTCTCCACGAATCCGTGCAGGTACTTGCGCGCTCGTTTCCGGCGCTGCCGGTACACCCGGTCGTCGGTGACTTCACCAAGCCGTTGCAACTTCCCCGGTTGGGGCGCTCGCTGCGGCTGGGGTTCTTTCCCGGCTCGACCATTGGCAACTTCGTGGCTCCCGATGCGGTGGATCTGCTGCGGACGATGGCCACCACACTTGGCGATGCCGCACAGTTGCTGATCGGGGTGGACCGGATAAAAGAGCCGCAGGTTCTCGTTCCCGCCTATGACGATGCCGCTGGCGTGACGGCACGGTTCAACCTGAACCTGCTCACCCGGATCAACCGTGAGCTTGGCGGGACGATTCCGGTCGACTCATTTCGCCATCGCGCTATCTGGAACGACCACGAAGCGCGCATCGAAATGCATCTGCTGGCAGTTCACGACGTGACCTTCGAGGTCGCGGACCGCATTTTCCACATGCGTGCGGGCGAAACGATCCATACCGAGAACAGCATCAAGTACGGCACGCGCGACGTTCGCGTCCTGCTGCGTGCCGGCGGCTGGACACCGGTCGCGGAGTGGACCGACCCGCAGCGCCTCTTCAGCGTCGTATTGGCGGAAGCCACCCCTCCGCGTCTCGGGCCCTGAAGGACAACCTCGAAGGATGCCTTCCACCGGGTCGTTCCCGCGAAGCGGAATCCTCTGTAGCTCGCTAGAGAGCAATCAGGGTCCGTTCGCAGGAATGACAAACGACGAGCGAAGAAATGGTTTTGGGGTTCAGCTGAAGGGTGGACGGGTGCCTTGCAGCGCTTGCCCCGGGCTTCAGGCGATCTTCTTATCCCCCAGCGCATACAGGAAGAAACAGCGGTCGTAACATGCTCGTCAGCGGCCTGATGCCCAATCAACCATCGGTCGCCGGAACGCCTTCGTATGTGGTGGTGCCCATCATGGGCGCCCGCCTGCCTGCCGAGGCGCACCGGTCCCGGGAGCCATACGCCATGCCCGATCGCATCCTCGTCTTCTATGGTTCCTATCGCGCCGACCGTGCAGGCATCCGGCTCGCGGACTACGTCACCCGTCGCCTGGCCGCTCGAGGGGCAGATGCGCAACTGATCGACGCCCAGCGCATCGGCCTGCCGATGCTGGACCGCATGTACAAGGAGTACCCACCGGGCGAAGCGCCTGCGGCCATGGAGTCGCTTGCACGACAGATCCGGTCAGCCGACGGGTTCGTGTTCGTCGCCGGCGAGTACAACTGGGGCGTACAGCCGGGCCTGAAGAACCTGACCGATCACTTCCTCGAAGAGTGGTTCTGGCGCCCGGCCGGCATCGTCAGCTACTCGGCCGGCCGCATCGGCGGTGCCCGCTCCAACCTGCTCTGGCATGGCACGCTCTCGGAGATGGGCATGATCGTCATCTCCAGCACGGTGACCGTGGGGCCCATCTCACAGACGCTGGACCCGGCCGGCGAGCCCATGGGCGAGGCCGGAAAGTTCCTGGAGCGGTCCTTCTCCCGCTTCGCGGACGACCTAACCTGGTGGACAGAGGCGGCGAAGGCACAGCGCCAACGCAAGGCGCCGCCCTATTAGGCGATAAGGGCCGGTTATCGGGGGTAGGGCGCGCGTCCGCTCTCGACCCGAAGCGGACATCTCCGTCGAGCTAACGTTCGTAGGCTGCGTGAGGCCGTACACCCAAAACGCCTTCCATTATAGGGGTTGACGGGAACGGCCTGTTTTGGATCAATGCCGCAGGGCCGTACGGCCCGTCAGGGAATCCAGGAATGAATTTGTCGCCACAGGGACGGTGGGCCCGTCTTGTCGTGCTTGGTTTGTGCTCGTTTGGCTGCGTGTTGCACGCGCAGTCGGTGACGCCGGAAGGCGAGTACAAGAAGCTCATTCGCGTCAGCGAGGACCTCCAGCCGCTGGGGGAGAACCCGTTCGGCGAGAACATCAGCCTCTACAGTGGCAGTCTCTCATTCGAGCAGACTGACGTAAGCCTGTCCGGCAACGGCCCTACGTTGTCCCTCAGTCGTCGGTTCGACCTGCCTGCCCAGAAGGACCACACGAACCTTCTGGACAGCGCGTTCGGCAATTGGGACATTGACCTGCCGCGCATCACCACGATGACGGCCAACCAGCAAAACGTGACGGGTTGGATGGTGGCCAGCCCCAACCCGCTTGCAATCTGCAGCCAGTTCGACGCACCGCCGACGGTTGATCCGCCCATTGGCGACAGCGCGCGCCGGCCGTGGAGCCCCTCGCAATGGTGGCACGGCTATCAGCTCGTGATCCCAGGGCAGGGTAGCCAAGACCTGCTCGAGCGAACAGCCGAGAACCCGGTGGCGCCGCAGATCGGCGGCTTGAGCTTTCCCATCGTCACCAAGCAGAACTGGGCCATCGGTTGCCCCGGGCCCGCGGAGAATGACAGCACGCGTGAGGCCTTCCTCGCGGTTGCACCGGATGGAACCAAGTACACATTCGCTCACCTGGCCTATCGCTGGGCGCCGAACATGGACCGCCAACTCGATTCGGTCCTGATGCCGGACGCGTTGGTCGCCGGCGAGATGCATCCGATGCTTGCGCCGTCGGATTTCCTGTTGCGGCGCGAAGCTTCGATGCTGGTGACCCGAATTGAAGACCGGTTCCACAACTCGATCACCTATAGCTACGACCGGTATGACCGACTGACCTCCATAACGGCGAGCGATGGTCGAGAGCTCTCCGTGCAGTACACCGATGAGACCCCGCTAATCCGTTCGGTGACGCTGCAGCCCAAAGGCGATCGCCCGCGAACGTGGGTGTACAGCTACGCCCATCTACCCGATGACCGTGCGAGCGCGGTCGAATTGACTTCGGTCGACTTGCCTGACGGCAAAGGTCACTGGACGTTCAACCTTTCCGACCTTACCAACAAGGCGTGGGTCGATACCGAGGAAACCTATTCAAACTGTGATTCGATTGCTACCCCGCATAACCTCGGAACCAGCTACACGGGCACCATCACTCATCCGTCTGGCCTGACGGGTTCGTTCACGGTAACTCCTGTAAAGCGGGGGCGCTCGTACGTTTATCGCGAGTGCTGGATCGGCGAGGCGGGTATTCCCATAACGCCGACCAGTCCCAGCACGTTTGCGTTGACGCCCAACGCGTGGAACTCGATGTCGATTACGGCCCGCCAGTACACCGGCGCGGGAATCCCGTCGGGCCGTACATGGTCCTACAGCTACTCTTCGTCAAACGAAAGCTGGACGCAGGACAGCTGCGCTGCCGCTGGCACATGCACTACCACTGTCTGGACGGACGAAACGGCGCCCGATCGGACGCGCACACGTCAGACCTTCAGCAATCGCTATGACGAAACTGAGAGCCGGCTAATCCGGACCGACCGCTATGACAAGGACGGCTTCCTTGTGCAGTCGGTGATCAACACATACTCGCCCTCCGATGCCGGGCCCTGGCCGGCGCGTCTTGGAAGAAATCCGCAGGCATACATCAATCAGGCCCAGACCACCCGACTGACCCCCCTCACTAAACGGATCATCGCCCAGGATCAGGACACATACACTTGGGAAGCCGATGCGTTCGACGCGTTGGCGCAAGCGACAAAAGTGCAGCGCTATAGCGCGACCGCGGGTCGGTGCGCCATCGCGGAACAGACCACCTACCTCAATGACACCACCAACTGGGTTTTAGGTCTGCCCGCTAAGGTGTCCCGATTGCCTGCGCAGGTTGCCGGCATGCCTTCATGCGGTACTACCTCAGAGGTGGTCGACGAGTATCGCTACAGCACTCCCGACGACACTCTGGCCGAGCGCTGGCACTTCGGCCAGCTAGTAATGAGCTATGCCTTCTATTCCAGCGCAGATCCAAACGCCCAGCTGAGAGGGCAGCTCAAGAGTTTCACCGACGGGAATTCCCACACTACGACGCTCAGCGGCTACATGCGGGGCGTACCGCAGGCGATCAGCTACCCGGACCTACGTTCCCAGAGCTTGGTGGTGGACGAGTTTGGCCAGATCACGAGCATCACAGACCAGGCCGAGGCAACGACCTCCTATCGGTACGACGATGTCGGCCGGTTGACCCGCATCGACTATCCGGGCGGCGACGAGCGCGCTTGGTATCCGAAGACATTCAGTTATGCCCCTGTCAGCGGCGATGTCCTAAGCAGCCTGCATTGGAAGCGCACGGTTTCAAAGGGCAACCAGCTTCAGGTCACGCACTTCAACGCCATGCTTCAGCCGGTATTGGTGGATACCTCTATCGCCGGTGCCGACGATTCACACATAAGCCAGCGTAAGGACTATGACTATCGTGGAAGGACGGTTTTCTCGTCCTATTCGGTCCCGGGTACTCCCGATCTTGCCAGTATCACGGCGGGCTTCAGGTCGTACTACGACGTCTTGGGCAGAGTGACCGAAACCGACCAGACGGCCCAAGGCGGCCTCTTGAAGACACTGAGCGCTTATGAACCAGGAGCGAGCACCGCGGTTACCGATCCGCGAAACAAGGTCACCACGACCACCTTCCAGGTCTTCGACGAACCCTCGAATGAGCGCCCGATCAAAGTCGAGGCTCCGACCGGGCTAGTCCAGACTATCGCGCGTGACCAGTATGGCAATCCGCTGTGGATCAACCAGGCCGGACCTTATGGCACCGGCACGGTGAGCCTCACCAAGACGCTGACCTACGACAGCTATCACCGGTTGTGCCGCACCACCGAACCGGAAAGCGGCAGTGAGGTGATGGCTTACGACGGGGCCAACAACCTGTGGTGGAGCGCGGCGGGTCTGAGCTTGACCGGTAGCGGCTGCGGCTTGGAGCAGGTCGCCGATGCCGGCAAGACGGTGCGTCATTACGACGAAATGAACCGAGTGCTCGTTGTAGATGCCCCAGAGGGCACACAGGACACGACCTACCACTATGACCCTCTGGGCAATCCTGACAGTGCGATCTCCGGCATCAGCACGTGGAGCGCGAAGCGCAACAAGCTGGGGCAGCTGGTTAGCGAAACGTTGCAAGTCACTGGCCAGGATGCCTGGAAGATCGGGTACGCCCATGATGCTTACGGCAATCTACAGAGCCTGACCTACCCTGATGGGACGGTGGTCAACTATGCACCCGACGCATTAGGGCGCGCGACCCAGGTAGATGCCTATGCCACAGGCGTGCACTACTACCCTAACGGCGAAGTGCAAGCGTTCACCTTAGGTAACAACACGCTTTACTCAGCCGACCAGAACGCACGCCAGTTACTGAGCAATTTCACCTATGAGCGCAACGCCAGCACCTGGGACATAAGTCAGGAGCTGACCTACGACCCGAATGGAAATATCACTCATGTGGAAGATTTCGTCGACGGACGGCGAACGAAGGACTTCCACTATGACGACCTGAACCGGCTCGACAGTGCGACAGCCTCGAACCTGTGGGGGACTGAGACGTATAGCTACGACCCGCTCAACAACATCAGGAGCAAGGTCGGTACCGGTACTGCGACCTACAACTACGACTCGACCAATCGTCTGGTCAGTATCACGGGCGCCATCAACAGCAGTTTTGGCTACGACAATCGCGGCAACGTCGCAAGCAAGAACGGCACGACGCTCCAGTTCGACCAGAAGAATCAGCTACTTCAAATCGACGGCATAGCGAGCTACGCCTATGAAGCCGCAGGCCGGCGGGTGATGAAGACCACTGCGGGAGGGACGAGCACCTTCTATTTCTACAGCCAAGCCGGCCAACTCCTGCATCAGTACGACGCTGCTAGCAATCAAGCCACAAGCTACATCTACCTTGGCAACAAGCTCATTGCTAAGGACACCATTTTGCTCACCATTCCTGACCCACCCGCTTCGATCTCTGCACCAGCGAGCGCAGGTACGAGCTATCGCGTGAGCTGGTCGGAGTCCGCCAACGCAGCGGCGTACGTACTGGAACAAAGCAAGGACGGCGGAGTCACGTGGTCGTTCATTTACAAGGGTTCAACAACTGGCTTGACGTTCTATCCGACGGCCAATGGCAGCTACCAGTACCGCGTGAAGGCGTCCAACGTTAAAGGGTACAGCGCCTATGCGGTAAGCGGCGTAGTGGAAGTTACTTTACCTCCCACAGCCGCACCAACCGTGACAGCTCCGCCAACCAACAGCACTGGCAATTACACGGTGACCTGGAACGCAGTAGCTGCAGCGACTAGCTACGCCGTCGATAAGCAGTTGAACGGTGGCACATGGATGAGGGCCCAGGATGGGAGCGCTCTCAGCCTTGCCGTGAGCGATGCCGGTAACGGCACCTATCATTACCGCGTCCGCGGCGAGAACAAAGGCGGTCCGGGGCCGTGGAGCACCATTGCCGAGACCGTGGTGGGGCGCATCCCCGTCGCCCCTGCGGCACCCCACATCAGTATCAGCGGAAACGACTGGAAGCCGGTGTTCGCGGTCTCGTGGGGCTCCGTTCCGTGGGCGACCCGATACGTCGCTGAAATGGTCGGGGAAGACACCGTGGTCATCTATGACGGCCCGAACACCTCCGCCTCCATCATGGTGCTGGATGAGGGCATGGTCCAGTTCCATGTGAAAGCGTGCAGCAACTACGGATGCTCGCCCTGGAGCCCCTATACGACCCATGGTGGTTCTGCGCCGACCAGCGCGCCGACGATCAGTGTTCCGACCTCAAGTAGTACTGGTAGCTACACCGTGAGCTGGACCGCCGTTAGCGCGGCCAGCAGCTACAAGCTGCAGGAGCAGGTTAATGGCAGCACCACCTGGACGAGCATCACAAACACCACCGGGACCAGTTTCGCCTTGAGCGGAAAGGCCAACGGCACGTATGGATACCGCGTCATGGCATGTAACGCCAACGGCTGTGGCCCGGTCAGCGCAGCAAAGTCAGTGACCGTAGGAGTTGTACCAGCCACTCCCGCCGCGCCGCATGTCTCCGTCAGCGGCGTGGATTGGAAGCAAACTCTTACCGTCAGCTGGACTGCCGTATCGCGGGCCACAAGCTACCAAGTCAATGTGGTGGAACCAGGCGCTACGACTGGCGACATCAACGACAACGGGTCTTCCACGACTTTCAGCATGCTGGCGTTCGACGGTGGTACCTGGAAGTTCAGGGTCCGCGCTTGTAATTCGGTGGGCTGTTCGGGTTGGAGCGCGTACGGCTCCGGCACTGTGGCTCCAAGTCTTTAGGGCAAGGATGCGATATGACGCGGAACTTTTCGAAATTCATTTGTTTGTTACTCGTGCCCGACGCATTTGGTGTCGCTCACGCGGGCACTGTCACGTACATCTACACTGATCCTCAAGGCACTCCCCTTGCCGAAGCGGATAGCAGTGGAGCCGTCACATCAACTTACGAGTACCGCCCATACGGTAAACAGATACTTGGAGGCGTAGATAATGGACCTGGGTTCACGGGGCACGTGAACGACCCTGATTCCGGACTCGTCTATATGGAGGCTCGGTACTATGATTCAAGCTTGGGTCGCTTTTTAAGCGTAGACTTGGTCGGAATGGGCGCGAAAGCTGGATTTGAGTTCAACAGATACGCATATGTATTGAACAATCCAATAGTTGCTGTGGATCCTAGCGGTGCGTTCCCGGAGCACATGAGCGCGTCACAAATAACTTGTGAGGTCTATCGATGTGAGACATCCGGCAGCGGAGATACTTCCAGGGCGCAAATGGCTGCGCGCGCGACTAGATTGGCAGATAGTGCGCTAACGAACGCGGGGGTCTTGGGTCATGCCTATACAACGTCCGACCAATTAGCAATGGCCTGGGCGGATGCAGTGGTCCCTGTCACTATAAAACTAAACGTGGAGATTGGCTCGAGCATAATGTATCTAAAAGACTCAGGCTTTACTTGCACGGCCACCTATAGCTCGGGCGATCGAAACACGATCGACATGGAGGTCGCTGGAGTATATTTTCCAACGACAGTTGCGGAAATCCATACACACCCGGACAACCATGGCTTTTCTGGGACTACGGCTTACGCGTTTCCCGGCGACCGAAACGCCCACGTCTCTGGATCGAATGGGACCGGTGACCTCGTCAGATACTTTAATAACAACATCAATGGCTACGTAGCGCTACCGAACGGAGCGGTCTATGGTTGGCGTGTTCAGCCCTTCAGAACAAACGTTGACTATTCAGGGGGTTATCATTTCCTGAGTGAGCCGATCTATCAAGTGCGGAGATCAAAGTGATCAAGAAAATACTCTTTTCGACATTCCTTTTAGTTCTAGCGCCCTTGGTTCAAGCGAGTGAGTGCAAAAGAAGGGTTGCCGGAGTCGACGAGGGTGTATGCCCGGTGAGCCTCTACTCGCTGATTACAAAAGGAGCCGACTACGATAATAAGGTCGTTGCGGTGACCGGCTTTTTCGCTTACGGCGAGATTCCCATATTATTCACGAGCCGGGACATGTTCGAGGCAAGCAGCGTTTCGGACGGCATTGCGGTAGTACTTCCCGCGAGCGTAAAGCAAGTTTCAAGCTTATATGGGTTAAACCATTCTTATGTCGAACTGGTTGGTCGATTCAATGCGCGAGGAAGTGATACGAGCGATTACCATGGTTTTGAGACGGCCGGAACAATAACCGATATCAAGTGGGTATCAAAGGCTGATCACCCTTGGGGCTATTCTGAGGTGCCTCCGCCAAGGTTGCTACAGGGCGATAAGTAAATGCCCCAGATATTTCCAAAAGCCTTGATGGCGGAGACCATTCACGCAGCCCGTTAGCTTTTGGCATTTAATCAGTGCCTGTGATAGATGGCGCGCCCGCTCATAGTTTTCGGCGCAGGGAAGGGAGATTATGAGATCGCCATCTAGGACAATGCCGGCGAGATTGCAGGGAGGGAAGCTCCGATGTCGTATGTCTCTCGAATGTGCGCTCGGCTATTGATACCAAGTGTGGTGCCGTTGCTGGCCTCGCTACTCGTCGCAATAGTGGCCAAGACATTGTCGGATCTACCAGCCTCTATGGGGGGGGCTTGCCAATGTGGCCCGAACTTCCGGACGCACTCGTGGCGTTGGGGGTAGGTGCCAGCGCGTTGTATTACCTCGTTCAATTCGCACGGCTGCTGCAGTGGCGACGGGGCCACACGGACTCGTGCTATGTCTGTGGGTTGCCTGTTAAGCCGTGAACGTCAGGGGCGCTGGGGCGCGTATCGGCGCTGCCTGGGGTGTAGCAAAAACCACTCAATTTGAGGATTAGGGGGGGCCTGCCGGCGCTGCGGTGCGTCGTTAGGTTGCCCGCGAGGATCCTCCCGGAAAGAACATTGTTCTCTCCCGCGACACGATCCTCGAGACGAGAGCCGAAATGGGCGCGACAGGAGTACCAGTTCTGTCTGAACACGACACATTTACGTGGGATGACAAGGTTAACCGGTCGACTGTCACGGTTAACTGGGTTGCGACACAAAAGCCTGACTCCTTGCAATCAAGGCCTGCCATCGAATTTGACAGAGTGAGACGTTCTTACTTATGTTGCAGACACACAAAGACAGTAATCGGCCGAAACATCAATAACTTGAGGGTGCGCGCCTGCACTACGCATCCTGCAGTCTGTTGCGCCGAGGGGCAGCATTGGTGTTGCATTCGCCGGAATTGTCAGCTGAGGAGCAGCAACAGCTGAGGTGCGATCAGCACTCGAGCAGGAGGGGCAAGCTACATTGCAGGGGGACCCTTGCCACCCCGAGGGCACCAACCTGTACCAGGATTATCAGCTGGGAAAGCTCCTACTTCGATCAATGAGCGCCGCACCTGGTCCCATTGCGGGAAGAACTTCTCCCAAGCGCGCATCCCTCCTATTTCACCTATGGCAAGAAGCATAGCTTTGTGCGACGCAGCCAACAGGTCTCGAGATCGCTGAAGCGCTTCACACTTTTCCTCCAATTGCGCAACCCTCAGCCGCAAGCTTTTCACCGAATTTTTATCGACATCTGCCGCTAAGCGCCTGGCTTCGTTCTGCCGCTCCTTGAGTCCTCCAGTAGCGCACGTCGCGCCACATGGCGCGTGATGTCGGATGCATTCTTGAACGGCACACGCGGATCTCGCGCAACGGCCCTTGCTGAGATGGTGTCATTGGACGAGAGCATGCGCTCCAACACCTCTCGAAGCCTGTCAATGTCGCCAGAGGCTTTCATCAAACTCGCTCTCTAGGAGGTCGAGCGTCCAGAACGGAGGTTCCTGACTGGCTGTCAACCGAAGTGAAGAGATCCCGGCCATCCGGAAATGGCTTACTGTTTGGCTCAGTATTCAAAGCGATCTGAATATTGGCTATTCTCAAAGCCGCCGATTGCAACTGGTTTTCCCAGCCAATGTTTCTCTCGGTTTCAGGAACGGCCTTAATAGCCGTCTCTATACGCTTTGTAGCGTCAAGAAGCTTCTGTAGATTTTCCCTCTCCGAGCTTACTTCGGTACGGGTAAGGTGTCTGCAGCCGTTGAAGCACTCCAGATGCTTCGGGCACGGGTCCACGACGAAGCTGTTGACGCACAAACCTTAGGGGGTCACGTGCAATCCATCAGCTTCTGCTTCGAGATATGCGAATGCCGCTTGGTCACCCTCCCGGCGCCTGAATAGAAAGAAACTCCTCAATAATCGGACCGCTGACCCTTCGGGCTTGGATTAGCTTCGCTAGCTCCTTTGTCCGATCACCAAGAACGTTCGCGGCCTCCGGTAGGTCAATATGCGCTAGGTCCTCAGCAAGGCTACGATGATCGTAACAATGGCTCTGCGCAATACTCCGACGACCGAAGCGTTTTATAATAATGGCGTCCGAAACGCCGGCTCTAAAGAGCTCCGCATTTTGTAGATGTCTAATAGAATGGGCAACCATCTTCAATTCGCGCGACTCTGTGTCCGGCGCTCCCACCCAGCGCATTCGCGTCCCCGAACCCCATGTGCCGGTGGTACTCAGCCTGGCTGCTGAGGCACTTTACCGAAGTGCCATGTGGATTTGCGTCCCCCCCCGCCGAGGACTATGAAGAGAGCCCGATCGACCTCAACACCGTGGTGATGGATCCGCATCCATGATCCAGCCGTCCTGACGTGCGCAGCGGAGCGGATACTGGCCCGAACTTTCAAGGATGGTTATCGCTACACCAGGCAGGCGTCATGCTCGAGGACTTAGAGGAGCGAACCCACGCGCAGGGGGCACTGTTCGACGTAGCCCAGATGAGCACGCGGCGCCAATCACTCATACGGTCGATCAAATCCAGGCCCGTTTCGGGCGCGAGCAATTTGGCATGGGCCACGCCGGGGTGAAAGCCACCAAGGACTGGACTATGCGCCGAGGACGGCTTTCTCCTGCGTACACCACCAACTGGGACCAGTTGCTAGTGGTAGAAGCTTGAATCTAGGCATATCGATAGCCACAAAGCCAGCGTGTACGCCGGCAAAAAAAGAGCAGGCGGTACTAACCCAAAGACAGCCTCGTCCCGAAACGTTCCGGCTCCGCGAAGCGACGGTCCGAGCTTGCGCACGATCTCTATTGACAATGCTCCGCTGAATCCCGAATGTCCGTGAGGGGGATACAGGGAATGATCGAGTGTCTAAAGTTTTGATCAAGGAAGTCGTTGCAGACCTGCCTATCCTTGGCAGGCAACGGCTATCGTTCGCGCCAGCTCACTCACAGCCATCGTGCGTGACCATCCTCATCGGGCGGAACGGCAGTGGGAAATCCACCGTGCTTCGTGACTTAACGAACGCTATGCGCGAGTACTTTTCCGGGCGACCACGTAGTCGTCGAGGTAGCGGAAGAGTAGTCGGACTGAAGATCGAAAGTGACGGCCATCTTGATGTGCTCGATCGAAGCGAGCCCAACGGCAGACTCTTCAATGAGCGCAGCTTGGCCCGGGGCAGGGGTAAGGGGCCGAGCAAGATCATCGCCCTATCGTTCACGCCGTTTGATAAGTTTCCTATCAATGTGCCTGGCAACCGGAAAGGCTCCCCAAACGAATCCGCGAATGCGTACGTGTATCTCGGATTCAAGGGCAGTGTGCGGAACTCTCCGCGAGCCTTGCTACGCCAGTCTATTGACCAATTGGCCCTCGCGGCCTCTAGCCCTATACCAGATCAACGCGTCGCTGGTGTGCTGGCCGCGATCGGATATCGGCCTGTCCTGACGATTAACTACCAATTGAATCGTTTGCACAACGTTCTTGCATCCGAGCACATCAATCGCGAACGGGTTGAGGCGCAGATGGCGGACCTGCAACCACTACTGCAAGCGGGCCCAGGGAGAACGGCCTCCACCATCCCATATCGTTTCGATTTTGCGAAGGGGCACGCGGCGAATTTTGCATCCAACAAGATAGAGTACGACACGCTTCGCCAGTTGGTTCGCGCCAATGTGCTGCGAATGATATCCGCAACTCTTGAGCGTCAAAACGGCGATGAAGTCGAACTTCTCGACCTATCGTCAGGGGAGTTGAACCTACTCTCGGGCTTCTTGGGGCTAGCGGCCAATCTTGAGGACGGGTGTGTTGTCCTCATCGATGAACCGGAAAACAGCCTTCACCCCGAGTGGCAGCTGAGCTACGTGGAAATGCTAGACGCCGTGCTGAAGAGCCGCAGCGGCTGCCATTACGTGCTGGCGACCCATTCTCCGTTGATTGTTAGCGGATTCGCGGGGAGGGGGTGCGCCATTCTGCGGCTTGACCAGGAACCCGTTCGGGTCAAGGACGATGTGGTGGCGAACACCTCGCCTGATGCGACTTTGGTTAGTGCGTTCAATGTCCTTACGCCTGATAACAACTATCTCAAACAGCTAGTTCTGGAAGCACTCACGCTCATCGAGCAGGGGCTTCAAGATGAAGATCGCGCTCAGCAGATCGCCGAATTCTTAGCCAGCTTCCAGGACAGCATCCCAAGCAGCGAGCCGCTTGCAGACCTCGTCCGGAACGTCTGCTTAGCCATACTTCACTAATGAACGCCACATTCCTGGCTTGCGAACAAACTGAGATTGACGAAGTAGGGAACGCCTGCAGTCAAGAGGACCTCAACGCTTGGTTTGATCAGTCGGAAGCAAAGGCGCGCTTCAAGAAGGCATGCATGTATGCTCAGCAGTTGAGGTGCTGTTATTGCCAAAAATACGGAGACTCGACTCACAGTAACTACTGGGATCTAGAACACGTACTCAGCGAAGACCATTACCCCCAGTTCTTCGCAAAGGAAGGCAACCTTGCCATTGCTTGCAAGCGATGCAACGGCGCCAAGGGAAACCAAGACGTGCTCCTGCCCAAGCCCACGCTGGGCCATATGTTACCTGACCTACCCACCGACCCGGTAAATTACGCCATACCCCATCCGCGCCTGGACAGCTGGGCCAGTTGTTTGTCTCACGTCAACTACCAGATCTATACGGCAAAGAACGGCAAGGGCACCGAATTGATGCGGGTCTGCAAATTGAACGAACCAGCCATCAAGCATGCCGGCCTAAAATACGAAGATGTCGTGGCCGCAGTGAAGTCAGACTTCTTTAAGATTGTAGCCGGGGCCGTTCCTCCGACTTTAGCGGATCACGAGATTCTGGAACGCATGGCGCATCTGACGGAAAGTATGGAAAACAGGCGGCGGGATATGTTGCTTGTACCGTTGGCCAAGAAGTTGGACTCTCTTAGCAAAAAAGCTGCGAAAAGGATTCCCGGGCTAGCTTTGATGGAAGCCACCCAGCTTGCCGCTGAGCGAGGCAAGCAAAAGCAAGCGGCAACGGCTCGCCGGAAAAGCACAATCGAAGTTGATGTTTCATCTACCGCTTTGATAATTACGACAATTGGACAGCTACCTGCCATTGAAAACGTGACCGAACCAGCCAATCGGTTGCTGTTGGAACACCTACCTCAGGACGGGAATCAAGGCCGCAAGTGACGGCTACTTCGTCTGGGCTACTAGCATGACGCCAATCGCAATCTTTACATGTCAACTAGACTCCGCTGCTGAGCGTCAAATCGCCATCGTTTTGGCCGACACCAACCAACAGGACTAGGAGCCATTGTATGTGGTGGGGAGTTGGCGCGACCATCATCGTCGTCGCAACCTGGGCGGCTGTCCGAGCCGGAACCAAGGATGTTCGATATGTCGGCATGACCGTTGGGAAAGCGCTGCGCGTTAAAGCACCTATAATCGAACAGGTTCTGCTCGCAATGGGTCAAGAGCGATGCACCCTGCTTGCCAACCAAATTAGAAGTTGGCCGCAGTCAATGATTCAGACCGCAGTTTCTGTCGTGTTCGTCTATCAAATTGTAAAGAACAAGCATCCGGGCAACGTCGAATGGTGGCGCGCTCGCATCGAGGAGAAGGGCCTTAGTTCCAACCTTGACTTAGACGATCGAGACCTCGTTCATGTATCTTAGAGCTGCGGGCGATCAGTTTGACGTAGGCGAGGCTCATACCTTATGAGGGATTATCTTGGTGGAACGGCGTGATGCCGTTCGCGCTGGTTAGAAAAGGTATAACACCGTAACGCAAACTGAAATCGAGAGCCGCATTAAGGGATTGCGCGAAGATAGGAAAAGAATCCTCGCTCTCGCTAAACAGATGGCGGAGGCAGGAGGTGGCGCCATCTTCCCGATGGACCTCTATACGTATGGCGCGGTCAAGCGGAACCTGAGCACCAGCGCAGCACTTATTACATTAACCGAAGCCTCCAATATGCTTGGAGTTAGGTCGATGCTTCGGGTACACATCGATACTGCACTTCGATACGCTGCTGCCTGGTTCGTCGATGACCCCCATGTTTTCGCAACTCGAGTACACAGTGGCGAGCACATTCGGAAGATTAAGGATAGGGAAGGGAGGCTTCTCCTAGACGCTCGCCTGGTGGAGCTGCTTACACCGATGCTCCCATGGCTCCCGAAGGTCTACGACACTCTGTCAAGCTTCGTGCACTTCTCAGGTAGTCACGTTACCGGTGCCATCAAAGAAGTGGATTCCGGTGGACGCATTGCTGTGGAGCTTAGCGAGTTCGATGAGCACTATCCAGAATCGAGCTGGATCGAGATCATGGACTGTGCTCGAGAAGCCACCAGGGCCCTGATTTATTACCTGTCAGGCTGGGTTCTGACCAAAAACATTTCGCGGGAGCAGTTCGATGCAATGAAGGCGGCTCGCGGCAATACATTTGACTAAAGTTGCCAGCTCGACCGGAAGGGCGGGCGGATCAACTTATCGCACTGCTGGCGCCGGGCGCCGCGAGATCATGAGGCCTTGTCGATGACAATGAGTCCGAGGCGAGAACCAATAGCGGCGCTGCCAAGGGCTGCGAGGCTTGTGGCTTTCTATTTGAGTCGCGACCGCGTTTTGGGACTGCTCGATCCTCAACGGCTACCTCCGCACGTACTTCCTGCACTTCAGGGCAGCGACGGTCAGATGTCGTCGGCAATCCTTGCCGCTTGGACGGCTCGCTAGGTGGCGCGGGTGAGATCGTTCGCGTAGAAGGCCTGGTCACGGCTCGGTCCCGACCGCGATAGCTGGCGAAATCGCGCCCCTTCGACTTTTCGAGGTTACTAAGACCCCTGAGGCCGGTAGCAATGCCGGGTCCGACCGGATACGACCCATCGCTTGGGGCCAGAGCGATGTGCGCTTACCATTTGTTGTGTTGACGTCGCGTGAACACAGGCATATGTTGCGGTTGAGCACGTTGCCGTCTTCAGGGGGTGGCGGCAGGTGGCTCGAACAGGTTGGCGAAAGCCGCCTCGGACCCGCACTGCAAGAGACCCGCCCCATGACTAAGCGTAACGAACAAACTAGCAAATCAGTCGCTTCGACCGCCGGTAAGCTCCTGTCCAACCCCAAAACCCCGGCGCCGGTGAAGCGCGTTGCAGCGTCGGCACTCACGCAAGCCCCGAACAAGGGCAGTAAACGTCGCTCGTAAAGGGAAGGCCGGGCATAGCCCGGCTTTCTTTACGCTGCCAACAGAGCGGTACTCCGCCGGGTTCGGAGGCAATGTGCCCGGTCCAAGTCTGGCTGCAACACGCGCAGCACCACGTGCACGTGTCCGCCTGTTGATACCGGTCGTCGATTCGGTCGCACTGACGAGACCCACGCCAGTGCCTTTTTTAGATTTCGTAGGCTGGCTGCGGTCCAAGCACGAGGCCGTGCGGCTGCCAGCTGGGTAGCGGAACAAACGCGACACTCTTGGGACTTCCGGATTTTTACATAATAGACAGTGTGCCCGGGTTATGAGCGAAAGAATGCACGCCCGGGGCAGGTGACGCGTAGACGCCTAGACGTCCAAACGCGAGCATGAGGACGACGGCTGCCGCAGTCTTTGCCAGCCGGTCAGCACATCGAACCCACACCTGTGCGCGGCGCGGGTTCACCTGTGCCTCCCGGTCCGCCTGGACTCGGAGAACCCACTCCTCCGGGTCCAGTCCGCATGCCTTCGCCATCGTCTCGACGCTCTCAGGCTCGGCGTGTCGGCGGTTCGTATCGCTGCGCCAAGCACTCACTGCGCCGCGCGTTATTCCTAGGGCTTCAGCCGCAGCCATGTCCGTGCGCAGCCCAAGCGCTTGCTTGTAGGCGTCTAGCAAATCGGTCGTGTGCGACATGTCATCACCTTGTTGACAGCAGTTGTCATCGGGGAGTATACAAGCGCCCATGTCATCGGCCTGATGACAAAGGGGCCTCAAATGGAAATTCTTGCCGGGCTGATCTACCTCGCCTTGCCGCTGATCGCGTACCGCGTCGCGACTGTCCTCGTGACCCTCAACCGCCGCCAGCGCCAGACGCTGGAAGGCGTGCGCCTGTGAGCGCCGTCGAAGCCGAGAGCATCGCCTTGGCCGAGTGTCTCGCGGCCTGCGACCGTGGCCAGCCCGACCGCGCTGCCGTGTGGCTGCGCCTCGCTAACGAAGCCCTGCATGCGCAGCTTGCGGGCGAACAGCTTGAGATGTTCCCGTGACCCGCCGCGAACCGAAGGTCCCGTCGGCTAACAGGGGACCTACCAACCTGAACGAACAACTCCCGTGCGTCGCGGACTTCCTGCGCTTCACGACCCGCGAAGCGGTCGTGTTCGAAGACGCGTTCGATGATGCCGCGCGGGTGCGCAAGGTCCTGGCCTTCCTCGACTGGTTCTTCCCGGCGTCGGGCCTCGTGCTGGAAGGCGAAGCCAAGGGCGGGCGTCGTGGCTACACGCACCACTTCCAACTGCTGACGCCGGACGGCGTTTCCTGCGGCGACGTGGCTTATGGCGGCGACCGCCAGCGGGGAACCGTGTCCGTGGAATTGACGGGCGCAGCATGCGCCCTCGTTGCGCGCTCGCGACCCTTCGCGGACGCGTGGGGTCACGTGCGCGATTGCCTGGACACGGTGGGGGCCAGGATCACGGAGTATCACGCCGCTCACGACGACTACAGCGGCATGCGCAACCTGGACACCGCCCGGGAGATGTACGAGGCGGGAGCCTTTGACGGCGCGTTCAAGCGCCCGGCCATGCAACGCGTCGGCTGGAACGATGGCAGCGGCCAAACCCTGTACATCGGCAAGAAGACCGCGACGCGGCAGATGGTCGTCTACGAGAAGGGCAGGGAACAGGGGCTGCGGGACGGGGACGAGGGCGTGGATTGGGTGCGCTGGGAAGCGCGCTTCTACGCACGCAACCGCGAGATTCCCACCGCTGTGCTCGTCGCGCCCTGGGAATACGTGGTGGGGGAGTTCCCCTGCATGGACTGGATGAGCGCCGTCATGTCGCTGATGCGCACGGCGGTCGAAACCGCGAAGGGCAACTTCGCGAGCGCGGTCAGGCATTGCAAGCGCCAGTACGGCGGGCTGCTGCATCTGGTCGCGAAGCTGAGCATGGACGACTACGCGCTGGGCGCGTTCGTCCGCCAACGCATCGCGCGTGCCGTTGTGCCGCGCTGGGTGCAAGAAAACCCCCTGTCGGGGGAATCACTCGGGGTCGCGTTCGCAACCCATCAACTCGCCATATAGACGGCCAAACGGAGGCATCGTCATGTCCAATCAAGTCAACTACACGCGACTGCGCGCTTACAACGAAATCAAGACCCGCGAGGGCAAGAAGCCGGGGCAGGTTCACGGCTTCCAGGTCTGCGGCATCGTCAAGGGTGAGGGCCGGGTGGAGGAGTTCGAACAGTATTTCGACGCCGCCAAGAATCCGCACTTCCTGCCGCCCGGTGACTACGAAGTCAAGGCGACCGGCATGTACCTGGACCGCGACGGCCGTTTGCAGATCGGCCGCGAGTTCGAACCCGTCAAGCCTCAGACCCAGGCTGCGAAAGCAGCCTGATAACGGGGGATGAAAGGGGGTTTTCAGACCCCCTTTCGATCTTCCGCTTTTCCGCCTTTCCGCCTTCGTACCTTTCCGCTCTCGGCTTCGGCCGGTCCGGCTAGGACAAGGCTCTACGACCGATTTCACCGGGAAATAGCTTCATCTTTTCCCGGGGGAATTGGTGCCTTGGATACCCCATGCCCGCTGACTATGTGCAGATGTGCCCGGTCGATCATTTGGACGTCCAAACGGGCGTCTGCGATCAGCCGTACTGGGGTCAACCGCCGTCCCTTCTTCCGCCGATGACCATTGCGGAAGGAAACACTGTAGGCCTGAGCATTCTGGCGGTTTGGGCCATCGCCTACAGCCTTCGAACCCTCAAACCGTCAGGAGATGATTAACCATGCGCAAGTTCAACAACAGCAAGCCCGTTGCCTACGGCATCGGCCTCGGTGCGTTCCTGGCCGCTGCCTCGTCCCAGGCCGCTGCCATCGACGTCACCAGCCTGACCACCAACATGACCGACGCCGGCATCGCGGTCGGTACGCTGATGCTCGCCATCCTGGCCGTGCTGTACGGCAAGAAGGCGTACCAGTGGCTCAAGCCGAACTGATCGGCAAGCAAGGCCCCGCGAGCAAGCTCCGGGGCCTTTTTCCTGTGGAGGCGAGTGATGGAAGGATGGCTATGTATCGTCGCGTGGCTCGGTGCCGGTTGGATCATGTTCTCGCCCTCGCGGGGCGACTGAGGGCGCTGCTGCTCCTGGTGCTGCTGGGCGCTCCCGTGGCGTCGCACGCGGCCACCACCTACACCACGCACACTCAAGCGATGGCCGCGTGTCAGGCGTGGGCCGCCAACGAAGAAACGAACGTCGCCAAGGATGCGGAGTGCCGTGAGGGCACTTACACCGATGGCAGGCCGGAGGTGCAGGGCTGGGAAATCATCTACTACATTTCCGGTGGCGTTCGGACTTCGCAGGTGTATTCCCCCTGGGCCAAGCGCCAGGACTATATCTACACCACGCCGATCAACCCGTGCGATAGCGCGCCTACCGTGAGCGGGTCGCTCGCGGGCAAGGTGTTGCAGGGCTACTCGTTCTGCACGCCGGTCACCAGCGGCGGCGCGACCGTTATGTGCCGTATGAACGTCAGCGTTAGCGGCCCTCCGACTATGAACCAGTGGGGAAGCTGGCACACCCCAGGGTCATCGACCTCCAGCGGTTCCACGTGCGACGGCTCTCCCGGTAACGGCGGCTGGAAAGCGCCGAACGGAAGCACGCCGGTCCCCACGCCTCCCGATCCCACCACGACACCGCCGACGAACCCGCCTCCGAAGGCGTGCGGCGGCGGAAGCTGCTACGACCCGAACAACGACAACTTCTGCGCGGTCAGTGACGGCGTGCAAATCTGCATCCCCGGCAACACCGCGCGCCAGCCTGGCGGCGGCTGTGCTAGTTCCGGTGATTCCACGATCTGCGCGGGCTCGCCTTCCGCACCCACTCCGCCAGCCGCGCAGGTGCCTGACCCGCCTACGGCGGTGACGAACAACGACAGTTACACGCAGGCGGACCCGTCCACCGGCACCAACCAGAACGTCACCGTCATCAGCTACACGAACCAAGGCGGCACGCAGTCCACCAGCGGCCAATCTGCGGGCGACAGCGGCCCGCCTGCGACTGGGGGCGACCCTGCACCCGGTAGCAGCACGGCGAGCCCGCCAGGGAGCTACAGCGGCGGCGGCGACTGCGGCAGTCCTCCCGTTTGTGCTGGCGATGCCGTGATGTGCGGCGTTGCGCGCCAGGAGTGGACTGCGATGTGTCAGGCCAAGAAGGATTCCGCGCAGCTGCACAAAGACCTGACCGGGGATGGTCCGCCGAGCGACTTCGACTCGCTCAAGACGAAGTATGCGCAGAGCGATGTATGGAGCGATACGCCGCCCACCGGCGACGGCGGCGCAGGCGACGCGGCCAACGCCGGCAATTACGACATGAGCGGGTTCGGCTACGGCACCACGTGCCCGCTCGTTGATCTGACGGTTGACGCTGGCAAGCTCGGGCAGTTCGTTGTCCCGTTCTCCAACGCGTGCGTCGTGGGCGATTGGGTGCGGGGCCTGATCCTCGCAATGGCGCTCTATGCGGCTTGGCAAATCACCAAGGGCGCCGGCATGAAGGGGATCGGCTGATGCCAGTTCTGGTTGCGTGGATCGGTGAAATGCTGCTCAGCACGGTCGGGCAGATGGTGATAAGCGGCTTGGTCAGCCTTGGTATCGGCTTCGCCACGAGCGCGATCGCCGGCTCGAGCGTGGTCCCGGGCGAGGCGCAGATTAAAGCCATGCTCGGCACCGCGGGGCCGATGGTCGATTACGTCGGCTGGTTTGGGATCGATCAAGCGATCACGATCATTTGCAGCGCCTGGATGGGCAGGGCGATCACGGACAGCGCGCACGCCATGTTGGTGTCGCGTCGGGCGAAGGGGGCAGGCGGCAATGCCGGTTAAGCTTTTCACGGGCCTGCCGGGTGCGGGCAAGACGGCGTGCCTCGTGCACGAAATCCAGAAGTTGCGCGAGAGTTCGCCCGACCGGCCCATTTTTCAAATGGGCATCAACGGGCTGCGCGAAGGCTTGGCGCATACGCTGACGATGGAGCAGCTACAGAACTGGCGCGAGGAGCTTCCGCCCGGTTCGATTATCTGCCTGGACGAGTGCCAGGAAGATCACTTGATGCCGTTGGACAAGGGCCTGCCGAAGTCCTGGGTGAAATCCATCTCCAAGGTGCGGCACGATGGCTGCCACTTCCTGCTGACCACGCAGCACCCCTCGTTGATGAGCGCCTACGTCCGCAAGCTGGTCGACGAGCACGTGCATTGCGTGCGGAAGTGGAACACGAACCTTGTGATTCGCTACACCTGGGGCCGGTGCATGGACCAGCCCGAACGCCCAAGCCAGCAAAAAAGCGCGACCGAAGAAATCGGCACGTTGCCTGCTGCGGTGTTCGATGACTACAAGTCCGCCCAGTTGCACAACATGAAGCGGAAGATTCCGCGCAAGCTGTATTTCTTCGTGGCCATGGTCGTCGGCGCGGCGGTGCTTATCCCTACCGCGTTGTACTTCGTCTTTGGCCTCAAAGACCCTGCCAAGGTGCAAGCTGCTACGCATGTTGACCAGGGCGTGGATGCTCTGGACCGCATGGGCCATAGCTCGGCAACCGAGTCTGAAACGCTGCGAACGCAGGACTACGCCAAGTGGCAACGTCCGCGTATTGAAGGCATCCCCTGGTCCGCTCCTATGTTCGACGGGTTGCAGGTTCAGGCGCAGCCCCGCGTGTTCTGCGCAGCGATAGAAACGGGCGACTGCCATTGCATGACGGAGCAGGGCACGCGTTACGAAATGTCGGTGAAGATGTGCCGGCAGATCGTGCACGATGGGCTGTACAACCCGTTCCAGTCGGCCGACCGCGCCGAGGCGGGAAGGGGACAGACCAGCCAAGCGGCGGCGGGCACGCCGCAGGCGCGCCAGCCGGTGGGCTGGTCTGCACCCGCTCAGCCCCAGGCGTCCGGCCGCTGGCAAAACGGCGTTGGTGCACAGACCTACGTTGCGCCGGGTGAACCTGGGTCATGGAACCCGGATGCCATCGCCGGCGATAACGGTTGATCGTAGCCGGGTGGGGTGCAGGGGGAACCCCTGCGGATACGCCCTTCTGCTTTCGGTGAAGCCGCAGACGCACCCACAGCCCCCTCCCGGGGGCTGCATGGCAAGTCTTCATCTTGACCCCTCACGCCTCCCCGCCGACCCGCTTCTACTACTCCCATCTTCGGTTAGACGGGTTTGCGGGACTTAGGTGACTTTGCCGGGAACAGCTTATTGATGCGTGTCTTGTTCCCGTTATAAATCAACCTGGACTCATAAGTTCTTGCGTACGTAGCCGCCTTCTTAGCGCTAGCTAGCAAGCTCAAATCTGCCGCCTTCGGCTCCTTGAAACCAGTCCATTTGTAATGAGCGAACTGGTTACGTTCCTCGGCCACACGCTCGATGGTTTTTCTATGCGCCGCATTGAAAGAGGGAAGGGAGAGAAGTTCCAGCACCCAGCCGAATTTGTCACGGATGGCGCAAGCCCGAATCAGGCCTTTCGCTACGTCATTCCCGAAATTTTTCCGCTTAAGCGATGCGTCAATTACATGGTTTATCGAATGCTCGAAAAATGTGGCGAAGAAAAGGACGCTAAGTTCGTACTTGGTGGCTTTCATATATTCAAGCGCAAGGTCTAAAAGCGAACCCCTATGATCGATGACAAAAGTCAGTTCGAAGTCTCCTACCTTGACGAGCGTTTGAAGCTTTTTGATCGCGCGATGGGGATCCTTTAGGTCATCTGAGGTTAGGTGGCCGTCTGCTATCGCCGAATGGAACAGTTTTTCGGCTACCCAACTCGCCTCGCGTGGATCGATACCTTCGATCATTCTCATGCCCCCTTTCATTTGATATTTCTGGATGCTCCATCGTTCGCGGCTGCGAGGTCAAACACGCCGCATCAATTTGAGCGCCTCGCGCGCTGCTACGATGCCGGCAAGCAACAGGGGCGTGGAACATGGACGGAGCAGGAAAAATCGCGCTAGGAATCGTCGCAGCCGCTTTGCTGCTGGTGGTCGGGTTCGTCAGCTATCGGGAATTCGAACGCCGGCGCGACATTGCCGAGGCACAAGAACTTATCCAAAGCCTCACGGGCTATGCTCAGCAGGCGTTGCAGGAGGGCCAGCGTCAGAGTGCCTTGGACGCGAGGCAGCGGGCGGAGGCGCGACAGCGGGCGCTGGATGCTCGGCGGCTTGCTGCAAGTGAGCGCTGCGTTGGCGGGACCGTCATCAGGGTCGAAGGCGCGAGCTATACACAAGCCTTAGGGCCTGACGGCCGGCCGGTTGCGTGTTCGGGCCAGTACCGGCGCTAGCCTCTGCGATCCAGCGACACAGGTGCTTTCCCGTATCTGGCTTTAGGCATGGGCCACCGCGCACTGCGTGAGGCGGAAAGAGCGCCGCGCCGCGCATGCGCCAGCCGGCCCATGGTCCGGCGAAATCAAAGCGGCATTCCGCCTGGTCGTGAAGAAGTTGCGCGATCTCTTGGAGCGAGACCACGCGGCCGGATGGCGTGGTGAATTCCTGCCGCTGATCATTCCAGTCCCAGTCAAGCCGCTGCCGGCGACGGCCCATGCTGCGCGCCTCCATGCAGGCGGGCCAACAGGGCAACAGCCGCCGCGTGAAGGCTCCGCGCCCACCGCGTGAGATTTGACATAATAGACATTATGCGAAATTAAAGAGCCACCTACGGATCCCTACCGGGGTTATCCATCATGCCCCATCGCCACCACCCTTCCTGGCGCTGGAGCGCCCCAATCGTTCCAGGCGCTTACGTTGAACACCAGCGTGCCCGCGATGCCGGGATTGCTTGCGCTGGCGAAGCCGACTTCCAGGACGGCCTTGCCGTCGACCAGCGGCATCGGCTTGTAGTCGTCTTCGATGGGTGCGGCTGCCTGGCTTTGCCAGCGGTAACGCACTTTCCAGCTGTCGTCGGGTGTCGCGGGCGGCAGCAGTTCGACGATCAGTGTGTCGCGGTAGAGGTAGCTGCCTTCGTAGTGCTGGTCGAGCCAGAGGATGCGGTCTACTTTGTAGTCTGGGACGCGCGCGCCGAAGGTGATGCTGTAGGAAAGCGATGCGCGGTTCTTGTCCACGCGCGAGCGGTTGGCGAGGAAGACGCTGGAGAGGTACACGGTCCGGCGCGCGTCGCCCGGCGCACCGGTGAGTTCCGCGTGGCTGCGGCAGGCGACGGAGTCTTCTTCGGCCACGCGCCGGGTCAGGAACCAGGGTTTGCCCCGTGGGGAGGCCAGCACTTCGAACTGGTAAAGGGCGTCGACGTCCTTGCCCTGGATGGCCGGCGGAAGCGTCACCCGGTCTACCCGGGCGAAGATGTCGACCCGCACGTCGCCGAAGAGGAAGCGCGTTAGGTTCTGGTAGGCCTCTTCGCTGTTGACGATGCCGAAGAATCCCGAGTGGGAGCGGTAGGTGTAGGCGGTCGCCACCGGCGTTTCCATGCCGGTCCGGTCGATGTCGCACAGGCAGGCGTTCTCGATGCGCACCAGGCCGTCGCTGCCATGTCCGGCGAACGTGCGCGACAGGCCCATGGCGGTGTGGTAGTCGCTGCGGTTGCTGCCGACCATGCAGAAGCACCGCCTTGCATCGAAGTCCTGTCCGTTCCGCAGATAGTCCGAGCGTCCCCTCTTCCGCAACGCCTCGTCGTAGCCGAACAGGCCCATCAGCTTGTAGCGGTTGAAGGTGTTCATGTCCCAGGCGCTGAGCCAGCTGGGCACGTTCATGCCGGCCATGTCGATGCCGTTGTGCGGCGTGGCGTAGGTGAAGAACTTGTCCACCGTCGCGCGTGCCTTGCCGTCGCCGAGGTCGGGGTTCTGCAGGAAGGCGCGGCAGACCAGGCCGCCCATCGAGTGCGCCACCAGGTAGCAGCGGAAGTTTTCCGGGGGCATGCAGTTGAGCGCGTTGGCACAGACCTGGTCGCGCAGGCGCAGGATGAGGTCGGACAGGCCCTTGGCGAAGCGCTCCAGCGAGGGCGCCTGCTTGCCGCCCAGCAGCGGCGCGGTGTCGTCGTAATAGCGGTAGATGATGATCGAGGTGGGAGGAATCTGGCCTTCGTATCCGTCATCGAGGATATCCAGGCCATTCTCATAGACGTTGCTGTAGCCGAAGTCCTTCATCAGCCGCACCACCGGTGATTCGAACACGAATCGCTGCGCCGGCTTGGTGCGATCGGAAACCGCACGGTAGACGGTGGACCCTGCATTGAATCCGCAGAACGGGTCGGCGGCGGTTTCGTCCTTTTCGCCGTCGGTCATCGCGTATCCGCGAACGTAGATGATCGGGTAGCGGGCCTTTTCCGGGTCTTGCGATGGGTTGGGCATGGGTGTGCTCCGCAGCGCGGCCTTCAGGGTTCTCTGCGCGGTCTTCCCGCACGGTTGGGGGCAAGACGCCTGGTGTTGCCCTTGAGCAGTGCGCAGAGCGAGTCGAAGCGGCAGCAGCATTCGTGGTACGCGCCGTCGTCGCCGGTCGTGCCCAGTACCGCCCGGTGGTGCATGCCGCGGGATCTCATCGCGGCGGCCGTACCGGCGGTCTGCGGCCAGTCGAGCGTGCCGTTGCCACCGACGCGGGCGGGAATCAGCCAGTAATCGCCCGTGGCGTACTGGCCGCCCGGCTCGAAGGTGATCTGGATGCCGTCCTCCAGGTCGATCGCTTCGCCTTCGGCCAGCGCCACGGTGCCCTGCTCTGTCAGATCGTTGCGCTGGTCCCACCGGCGCAGCAGCGGATGGGCATCGGCGCCCGGGAGATACGGGGCGAGGTTCTTCGGCACGGCGAGGGTGAGGATGCGGTTGGTCGCGTCGATCGCGCCCACCTGCAACAGCGGCAGTGCGCGCTGGGCCAGCGTGTAGCTGTCGTCGATCAGTTCGACCCAGTCGTTGACCGCAAGCCCCAGGCGCTGGTCGCGGCCCAGGTGGCCTAGCGTGACCGTGAGTTGTGCGCTGCCGTCGGCGTTCTGGCTGGAAGCTGCGCCAAGCACCGGGAAAATCACCGAACCATTCTCGCGCGACCACTTGAAGCTGGCGCCGCCGGGTGCGTCCTCGCTGCCGGCGAGCCCGCCCTGGTGCACCTCGACCCGGTAAAGCTGGTTCTCGCAACCGCGATAGCGGGCGTCGGCGGCAATCACGCACGGGTCGCTGTCCGCTTCGACCGGCCCCAGTTGCGCACGCATGCGAGGCCAGGCGTAGGACTCGCGGGCACCGAGCACCTGACCGAGCAGCACGCACGGGTCATCCCCTGCCCGCTGTCCGCCAAGTCGATCGCGCAGCTTGTCGAGGTCGGCGAGCTGCTGCTTGCAGATCGCCTTTTCGGCGTCGGTCGCGGCAGCCTGCAAGCGCAGCTCGATGGCGGCGCGGGTGTCGTCCAGCGGCGCACCGACGTGTTCGGCATCGGTATCGAGCAGGCGCGCCTGCCAGATCACCTGGGAACGCGAGGCCGTGTCGACACCGTTCAACGCGATGTCGTTGACGCCGGGAGCTTCGAGCGAAGACAGGTGCCGCTCCCATACATCCAGGTACAGCGCGACGCTTGCCGGCGGGTCGTCGATCAGCCCGGCATCGGGTATCGGCGCGTGGGGTTGGGTCGCCAGGGTGCAGGTGCTTTCGTTCACGCAGAGGATACCGTCCACGTAGAAATGGCCGGCGCCCAGTTGCCAGTCCCCGGCATGCGCCTGCAGGGTGACCACGAAGCCGGAACCCGCTGCCCAGCACGGTCCGACAAGGTCCCTCGCCAGCGTGCGCAGCAGATCGAGCTGGATGCTTGCCTGTTCATTCCAGTCCGCCTCCAGCAGCACCCTTCCCTGCTGCTGGAAAACCTGGCTGTAGTGCAGCGCGGGGTCGAAGGTGACGCGGGCGAAGTCGCCTTTCATGGTCGATCTCCTAATTGGCGTGGATGACGCCGGCGTCGCTGCCGGCGGGCACGCACTCCTGCAGGCGTGCCGCCGCATTTGCTTCCCGCTGCGGTTCGAACAGATCGTGGTAGACGCCCATCGCCGAGCCGTCGGACGCGCCGCGCCCGATCTCGTCGCAGCACGTATCGGCCAGGCGCAGGTAGTTCGGCGAGGGGTAGCGCGTGCTGCGGAACCGGGGGAGCACGCGCAGCACCTCGCGCTCGCGTTGCGACACCCCGGCCGCCGCCCAGGCCAGGTCCGGCTGGCAATGGAAGCGCTGCGGCGTACGCGATCCGCGCGGAACGAAGCAGAAGCGCACGCAACCAGCCTGTCGGCGCAACACGCGCAGCGGACTGGCGAAGATCGAGTCCTCGGCGAGTGCGAGGCCGTGCGCCTGCACCTCGCCGATCACCGTGCAGCGCAGGAAGCTCGCCTCGACGTAGGCCACCGCCTCGTCCGGTGCGCCCAGGGCGACGCGCTCCGGACCAGTGGCATCGAGGATGCTGTCGCACAACTGCACGGCCGGCGTCTCGCCGCGATGCACGGGACTCGTCACCGCGATGGCGCCAAGGATGCTGTGCTCGACGCGCAGCGAGGCGCGCGTGCCATCCAGCGTGATGCTTGGCTCGCCCGGGCGCTTGGGGTCGCAGTCGCAATGCAGCGCCCAGCCCGGTACCAGCGTGCAGTGGCGGATCAACAGCTCGCACAGGTCCTCGTGTCCGGATCGCTCCTCGTCTTCCTCGGGCCCATGCACCTCGATGCCGCGGCCGACGATCAGCAGGCCGTCCAGCACCAGGCGGCTGCCGGCGCCGCCGCCGACGGAAAGCGCATCCGGCTGGCTGGCGCGCACGTCGAGCAGACGCAGCACCGGTCGCGTGCGCTCGGCGGCGCGCAGCTGGATCGCCTCGCCCGCGTCGAGCTGCAGGTCGAGGCGGCCCTCGTAGACGCCGCTCTCGGCCAGCTCGATGACCAGCGCGCGCAGGCCGGGCGTGGCGGTCCGCGCCTGTTTCCACGCATCGAGTGCGGCGGCGATGCTGGCGAAATGGCCGGGCGGCCAGACGACCGTGGCCGGGTCGCGGGCGGGCAAGGCGACATGCACGATGTAGCGCGTCGCGCCATCCGGTTCGGGCGTCACCCGCGCGTACTCGCCGCCGCCCAGGTTGGCCGCAAAGCCGTATTGATAGGACACCCACACCCCACGCTTGGGACGGTGGCCGGCGGGGAACATCATCCGGCCGCGCTCGGGATCGACCGCCACGCGACCGCGCGGGATCGGGTAGCGCCAGCCTGACAGATCGGCCGGGATCAGCGTCTCGCGCGGCACCGGCACGCCCTGCCCTTTCGCCGGCCAGTCGGGCGCGAAAATCTGCACGCTGCGACCGTCGCCGTAGAGCGCGTCGGAGACCTCGTCCCACCGCGCCGATGGACCGCGCTCGGCGAACCGGTAGCGACGCAGCGGTACCGGCAGGTTGTCTTCCTCGGCGATATGCGTCGGCACGGGCTCGGCCACGGGGCGCTGGAACAGCGGCGTGTCGTTGCCCAGCACGCTGAAGCTGAAACAATGCGGTCCGCGCTCTTCCACGCAATAGGCCGGCGTGGTGGTGACGGGGTAGCTGCGCAGGCGGAAGGTGAACACGCCGACGTTGGGAATGTGGTGGCGGCCGCGTCGGCGCGGACTGGCCAGGCGGCGCAGATCGGGACTGTGCGCGCAGGTGTCGAAGGCGCCCTGCTCCCAGCCAAGCAACTGCAAGGCACCCGGGCTGCGCAGATCGGCGGTGCCGCCGCGCGAGGGGTGAGGGTGATCCAGGTGCTGCATCCGGCCGAGCAATCGCTGGAATTCGACCGCGCGCGCAGGCCAGCCGGCGGCGTTGCGCAGCAAGTCCTCCAGCAGCGACAGCGTGCCCTTGCGCCGGCGCGCGTCGATCGTGCCGGCCACGTCGGCGCGCGGCGCCAGCACCCGGCCCAGGGTCCCGGCGCACGTCGTGCCCTGCGGGTCCAGCGTCGCCGCTTCGGGCAACAGCGCGTAGCCCAGCAGGTCGCCGATGTACGGCACGACCCAGTCATCGCAGGTCTCGATGAACCAGTTGTCGTAGAGCCGGGCGATGTCCTGTTCCAGCACGTCCGCCTGGGCGCCGAGCACGCGCAGCAGGTCACGCAGCGGATAGCCCGCGTCCGCGTCGCGCATGCGATAGATGGCGGGCAGCAGGTCGTAAAGCCGGTCCGGTGCGCTCATGGCGTGGCCTCCTGCAGCAGCAACGTGTCCGGCACGGCGGGCAGGAAGCAGGCAAGTTGTGCCGGCAAGGCCAGCCCATCGGCGCCGTAGCGCGCAGGCAAGGCCTGGATGCGTTGCATCAGCCGCGGCGCGTCGGGCGCTGATTTGTCTTCGTCCTGTTCGAACGCCGCTTCGAGCGCGGCGGCGCTCAGGCTGTCGAAGGCATCCACGTCGATCCAGGCGACGCCGGGAATGGCCTGCAGGCACCCCACCACTTCGCTCAGGTACGCATCCTGGGCGAGCGCGCGCCGTTCGAAGCCGAAGCGGTCGAGCAACGCGCCACGCAGTCGCGGCTCCACGTCCACCCAGGCGTAGTCCTCCACCAGCCCGACCCGCGCGCTCATGGTCAGCGCCAAGCGCTCGCGCACTGCGAGGCTTACCGGCAATGACGGGTCGCCGTAGCGCTGTAACGCCTGCAACAGGTTGCGGTAGAGGTCGGAGGTGGTTTCGACGGGCGCGTCGGCGGCGCCGGCGATGGTCACCAGCACGTGCGCGCCAAGCCGGTTGGCGACCGCCTTCCCCACACCGCCGAACATGCGCGCGAAATCCGCGTAGTCCGGTACCGAGACCAGCCGGTCCAGCGCCCGCACCGCCAGCGGCACGTTGCCGCGCGCCTGGTCGCGCGTCTCCGCGTCGGCACCGCCGGAGGCGTGCAACGGGTTGATGACCTCCTTCACGCCCAGCGGCCGGGTGCCGAGCAGGCTGATCTGTCGCGCTTGCACATTGCCCGGCAGGCCGATGCCGTTGCGATAGCTCGCCACGATGTTCTCGATGCCGGTGGGCAGTCGCGCACCGTGGATGCCGTCGCCGAACAGCACTCGGGTCTTGCCCTCGTCGTCGGTTGCGGTAACGAAACTTCGCGCGCGTGCGTCGGCAAAGGCCAGGTTGTCGATTTCGTGCCACTGAAGCGCGTTGACGCGCACCACCAGCGTGCTCTGCACGCCATCGACGGTAGGCGCGGAGACGTAGGTCAGGGGTGGCTGCTTCAGCGCGAATGCCTGCATCGCCGCCGCTCCATTGCCGCTGCCGAGCACCTCGTTGCGCGTCTCGCCATGGGTGGCACGCACCACGTTGGCGTACACCAGGACGCTGTCGCGGCGATAGCGATAGGCCAGGCCCTGGTTGGCGAACACCAGCGTGCTGTGCACGGTATCGCCAGGGAGCCGGGTGTCCACGCCCTGCTCCACCGCAGTCAGCATCACCGCCTCGGCGGCGCGGACCGCGTCGGTGCCGGGGACATCGGTACGCTGACCTTCGACGAGGATCCAGCGACCCGGCTTGAGCCCGTCCACGGCGGTATCGAGGGTCAGCCGCGTGGCCGTGTCCGCGCTGCTGCGTGGGCCGGCTTCGTCAGCGCCGACCTTGCCAACCGGCTCGTCGATCACCTGCTCCGCCAGCCGCAGCGGCTCGCTCTGCGCATGGACCTGGACGCTGCGCACCGCCGTCATCGATGGTGCCGGCCAGCTGTCCTCGTCGCCGGCGGCGGGATAGAGCGCGATGTCGGTGGTCTTGCCGCTGATGCCGTAATCGCTGCGCGGATGGATCTGCACGCTTCGCGCCTTCGCGACCAGCGGCACCTCGCCCGCGGACTGGATCACCAGGTAGCTGTCGGCCAGAACGCCGTCGTAGGCATTGTCCAGTTGTACGTGCCCGGATTGCTCATGCGCGGCCCAGTCGCCGTCCGGACGGGATATGTAAGGCACGCTGTCCCTGGTGGCATCGTCGGTGTTGAGGCCCAGCCCCATGATGCGCGGCGCGTTGTAGCCGAACAACGGCGCGGCCAGGCGCAGTGCATGGACGCCAGTGAGCGCAGGCGACGGCATGCCGCGCGGCACGCTGGTCCAGGCGCGATAGAAGCTGTCGGCCAGATGCGTGCGAAGGTTGACCAGCAGCTGCGGGCGGGCGTCGCTGGATGGCCCCAGTGCGCCGGCGATCGAGCGGTGCAGGTGGAGGCTGCTTGCCGGCTGTGGCGCGGGCTGCCGCGCCAGCGCTTCGATCAAGGACCTGAAACTTCCGCCGCCCCGCGAAGGTGCCGGTGCATCGTCGCCCTGGGCGTGCGCAAGGTCGTCCCAGAACCGCATGCCGACCGGTTGCAGGGCCGGATCGAGATGCGCCACCGACAGCGGCCCTTCCCGCTTGTGGGCGGTGTACCAGCTCTCCGGCAGGCCCAGCAGGGCCTGGTTGCGGTAGGCGACCAGCTCGTCGCGCAACGCGGTGGCCTGGGTGGCCACGTCGCCCTCGTAGGCGACGCTCTCGATGGTCGCGACGGCGACATGCGCCGCGGCGACGACCGCATGCGCCAGCTTGTCCAGCGGCTGCAGCAGCACGCGGCTGCGCGCGCTGGCCTGTTCCACTTCCAGCGACTGCACCCGCCGGATGGCCGGCACGCCGGCGGGAAGATCGCCGAACAGGAACAGCAGCAGGTCGTTGGGCTTGAGCTGGCTGGCGAGTGTGGCGATCCACAGCTCGGACAGGTCGGCAACGGTTTCGAGCGAGATCTCTTGCGGCCGCGTCAGACGCGGACACATGGCGTTCCATTCGTAGCGTGATTCCAGCGGCTCGGCGGTCTCGAAGGTCTGCATCTGCTCGCCGGGCGCGGGGATCGACTGCGCGCGGGCGCCAGCCGGGATGGTTACCGGCGGCGAGTCCTTCTCGATGGTGTAGGCAAGGTACACGCTGGCGGCCACGCCAGGACGCAGGCGGTAGTCCACCAGGCGGCCAAGCTCCAGCACCGAGCGCCGTTCGGTGGCCGTGCGCAGGTAGCCCTCGTTGGCGATGCGCTCCTGGTAGAAGCTCAGCACGTCGGCGCCGATCGCCCAGGCGTCCAGCAACGCCAGCGCCGGATCGTCCGGCTCGCGGGTACGCAGTCTGGCCAACGCCGGCCGCGCGCCGTCGCTCAGGTCCATCTGCATGGTGGCGTGGAAGTCGGCCCAGCTGCCCACGCGATAGGCGAGGCTGGCGAGGCCGGGACGGTTGTAGAGGGAACGCGGCGTGCGGGTGCCGGCGCCGCAACCGCAGGCGCAGGCATGCGAACCGCAGGCACTGCAGCAACTCATCGGCCACCTCCAAGAGTGAAGACGAGGGTTCCGCGGTCCGGATGGTCGGGGTCGTTGTCCAGCTGGGCGATCTCGCGGCCGCCCAGGTGAAGCACGCCATCGGCGGGCACCTCGCCCGACCGTCCACCCTGCATGCGCGCCAGCGTCCGGAGCTCCACGTGCGCCACGCCGGTGATCGCCTGCGCTTCGGCCATCAGCACGCTGGCGAAAACCGGTGCTCCCAGTTGCAATCGGTCGGGATGGAAAAAGCCGGGCGCACCATCGCGGCGCAAGCCCGCACCGAAGCGGTCGGCAAGTTCCGCCTTGACGTGCGCGACGAGGAAATCCGGCAGCACGCAGACGAACAGCTCTACGCGAAGCGGCACGTAACAGGCCGCGCGAACGGCCAGGTCGTGGCCGATGCGCCGATAGCGCTCGAGTTCGCCGGCGATGCGCGCGCCCAGTCCATCGGGCAGGCTCTCGCGGCCTCGCGGGTCGACCACCACATCGGCTTCGTACCAGCTGCCATTCCAGTCCAGGCTGGCTGCGGCGCCCTGCAGTTCCGGCGCGCGCCGGGCGAACATCGCGTAGTCGTCGGCGACGATGGCCCGCAACGGGTTGGCGCGGAACGCGCCAGGTGCATACAGCTTCACCTCGGCCAGGCTTTCCGCTGCCATGCCGCCGCTGGCCGGCAGCGGGTTGCGCGGATGCAGGTCGGCCGGCGCCTCGTCCGACTTGAACGCGAGCCACACGATGCTGTCCCGGCCAACATTGCCTGCCGGCCCGTTGCCCACGCGCACGGCGGCGCGGAAGAACTCGCCCGCCTGCGGCTGGCGCCCCAGCACGCCATCGCCGAAGCGCAGGTGCGCGGCGCCGTCGTCGTCGATCTCGACCACGAAATGACGATCGTCCGGGCCGCTTTGCAGCAGGTCGTGCCGAGCTTCCCAGCGCCACTGCGCCGGAGGAGTGCCACCCACCAGCACGCCGGCCAGCGTGCCGCCATGGACGCGCAGCTGCGGCAGCGCCGACCGTGGGTCGCGCTCGAACAGGCGACGGACAGGCGCCTGCGGAGGCAAGGGTTCGGCCCACGTCAGCGGCGCGCCAGGCACCACGTGGCCGGTGTCGGCCGGCACGCGTGTGGTGTCCTGCACTGCCCCTTCGCAACGGCAGCACGCGTACTGCGCAGTGCCGGGAACCAGCCAGCAATCCTCGACCAGCGCCTGGCAGCGTTGGCAGGCATCGGGCATGGCGGCCAGTTCGCCGGCCAGTCCGGGATAGTCGCCGTCGTTGGCGGAGGGTGCGCACAAAGGATCGCAACGGCATTGCCCGGCCACGTGTTCGCCGTGGTCGACCAGCAGCACGTTGCCACGCGCGAGACTGACATCGTGCAGCCATGCGCAGTCGGGCGCCGGCTTGCGTACCGACAGGCACAGGTCGAACGGCAGCGCGTCGCAGGCGTCCCAGGCAACCTCCAGCAGCAGGCGGCCATCCAGCGGATCGACGCCGGGCTGCACCTGGGTCAGGCGCACCGCGTGCCGGTGCGTGGGATCGGCGTCGGCCGGGTTGCCGGTCCCCGGTCCCAGCACCTCCTCGAAGATCAGAAAGTCACCGACGACGAGCTTGAGTGCGCGTTGCGGCTGCCCGGATGCAGCGGCAACGGCGTGGCGCGGGTCGGGCGGCGGGGCGTGGGCGGCGGAGTCCGGTCGCGCATCGGACGGCCGTCCATCGGACGACCGCGCATCGGCGCCGCGCCCGGATGCATCGGGTGACGACGCCTCGGAACCGGACTCGGGCTTCGCATCGAGTGGTGCATCGACCAGTGTGGCGCGGATGCTGCCCCGCGGCAGGCAGCACAGTTCGTCTCCCCACGTATGCAGGCGGATCGCGCTGTGCGCCGCGACCACGAGCTGCGTGGCCGCACCGTCGCGGGGCATGGATTCGAACACCAGCGCGCCTTGCCCGCGAGCCGTCTCCAGCTGCCGCGCGTCGATCGCGCCGGGTGCGACGTTGCCCTGCCCCGGCGGTGGCACCAGCAGGAGCAGCTGATCCAGTTGCAGCTCGACTTCGCCTTCGGCCAGCCCCAGCGTCACCAGTGCGCGCGCGTTGCAGCCCTCGTGCATGCGGTAATCGACCAGTCGCGCATGCCGCCGCACCGAGATGCGCCGGCGCGCCGTGGCGAGGTAGGCCTCGGTAGCGACGGCGTCCTGGTAGTAGCTCAGATAGTCGGCGGTGTAGGCAAGCACCTCGACCAGCGCGATGCCGATGTCCGGCACGTGGCTTTCCTGCCAGGCCGGCATGTCCAGCGCCATGCGATCGAGGAACAACTGCCGGAAGCTGGCGTAGTCCTTGGCCAGGTAGTTGATCTCGGGCACGGGCATCGGCGGCTGCACGCACGGCGTGGGCGTGGCGCAATCGAGGTCTTTCGCGCAATCGAGCCTGAAGCGGAGCGAGGCGCACGCATACCGCGGGTCGAAGCCGCGGTACGCGCGCCAGTCCGACGGGTCGCTGCCGGAGGATGCCTCGACCAGGCACAGGCAATACACGGTGTGGTCGCCTTCGCGGTCCAGCCGCACGCGCAGGCAGGCATCGTCGTGCATGTCCGGCTCGTGCTCTTCCTGCACGCTCAGCACGCGCAGGCCGGTGATGCGATCGCCACCACTGACCCGCACGTTGGCCACCCCGATGTCGCCGGGGATATCGCCGAACAGATGCACGCAGAGGGTGACGCCATCCTCGCCCGCTTCGATGTAGTCGATGCCGTTCAACGTGCCTGACAGGCGCAGCCGTTCGCGCCGCGCGGGAACGCTGCAGGACGGCGGCAGCGTGCAACCGATGCGGGCGGACGGGAGCGTGTTCATGGCAGGCTCCGCTCGAAACTGTCGCTGCGCGCCGCGCCGCTGGCGCGAACGGTGTAGCTGAGCTCCACGCGCAAGGTGGCGTCGTCGGTGCTCACCTGCAGCGTGCCGACGTCGATGACATCGCCCAGCCAGCGCTGCAGCGCCGCCTGCACCGTGAACTGCAACGCGGCAGCCAGCTCCGGGCTGTTCGGTGCGAACACCAGTTGCAGCAGGCCGCTGCCGAAGTCCGGGCGGTTCACGCGCTCACCCGGGCTGGTGAAAAGCAGTTGCTCGATCATGTCGCGCACATGCTCGTCGTCGCCTGTTTCCGCGCTCCGGCCACGGTTGTCGAACTGGAACGGATAGTCGATGTTCATGACTTCGCCTCACATCGCGGTGGCGCGCATCTGGCTGGCGACGACGAGCAACGGCGTGCCGGTGGGCACGCAGATCGCCTGGCTATCGAACAACAGCAACGGCTGCCCGTTGGAGGTGACCCGGGTGGCCGCGGTGACGAACTGCGCGCTCACGCAGGGTCCGTTCGCACCCGGTGGTGGCGGCAGCGCGCAGCCGACGATCAACCACGGCGCGGCGATCGTCACCGTCGGCTGGCCGCTGACCATCACGCGCGGGTTCGGCGTCGTCGGCTGCGCCTGCCCGGCGTGCGAACAGAGCACGCTGGCGCCGACATGGAGGACGAAGCCGGGCATCGTGCATCTCCCTACGTCACGACCAGCGCGCCGTTGTTGATGGTCACCGTCGGCCCGGCGAGCACGATGGTTGCGCCCTTGCCGTTGGAGATGGTGATGCCGATGTCGTTGACCAGGATCATCGCCCCGGTCGTGCTCTTGAGCAGGATGCCGCCGGTGGGTCCGGGCACGTCGCTGATCACCAGTGCGTTCTGCAGTCCGCTCTGCAGCACGATGCTCGGGCTGGCCGGGTTGCCGGCCAGCGCCAGCGCCGGCACTTCGGCGGCGAGCCCCCAGAAGCCGCCGGTCCAGACGGGGTAATCCGGATCGCCCTGCTCGAACTCGATCCACACCCCGGCGCCGATCTGCGGCACCACCCAGCTGCCGCTCTGCTTGCCGGCGATCGGCACGCAGGGCATCGCCCAGCTCGAGGGAAGCAGGCCGGCCACGTCCGGCACCATCGCCTGGATGCGGCCGCGCTGTTCGGGATCCACGTTCTGGAGCACCGTGCCGCGGTATTTGCCGAAGTAGGTTTTCATGCCGGCACCACCGGCAGCGTCGAGAGCAATCCCTTGCGCGACAGGCTGAAGCTCTGCTTGTACTCGCCGCGCTTGATCGTGTGGCGCACCTCGCTGACGTAGTGCAGGCCATCGAACGCGGGGCCGACGCCGCGCACCCCTACCAGCTGCCGCGACCTGAGCACGCGACCGTAGCGGGTGACATCGAGCGTGCCGGTGCCGGTCACGGTATCGGCGGACCTCGCCGCCTCGGCCATGCCCAGCAGCATCGCCCGCAACGGCGAGTACTTCGCCGTCTCGGCAAGCGGATTGAACTTTTGGGGTGGCGGATCGAGCAGGCCCAGCGGCGGATTGAGCGGGCCGACATCGGGGATCGGCAGCGGCAGCGGCACCTTGGTCTGCTCGTTCTGGATGTAGACCACCGGCAGGCTGCGCGCGTTTCCGTCGTAGGTGAAATTGAGGCTTTCCACGTTGCCGGCCGCGTCCATGTCCCCGTTCAACGCCGGCTGCGGGATGCCGATCTTCACCTTCGGCCCCCAATACGCCACGCTCATGCCGGGTGCCGGGCCGGGGTCCAGGTAGAAAACGTAGCCCACGCGCTGCGCCAGCAGACGCACGTAGTCCAGGTCGTTGCCCTGCTGGGTCGGTATGCGATGGGTCGGGATCGGCACGTCGATCGCCACGCTCGGCACGATCATCGGCACGATGCCCAGGAAGGCGTACTTGGCCAGGATCGCCAGCACGATCGCCTCGGCCGGCATCGCCGGATACGGCATGCCCGGGAGACCGGAGAATTCCAGTTTCTGCATCACCGTGGTCAGGTCATCGCCGGTGACCTGCAGCGTCGCGTGGCGCTGATCGGCGCCCGGCACGATCTGGGTGCGGGTCACCACGCCGTCGATCAGCACCTGTGGCATGCCATTCAAGGTGACTACCAAGATCACCCGCAACAGCGGCACCACACCGCCGCCGCTCAGCAGGAACAGCGTGTGCAGCGGCGAGCGCACGCTCAGGGAAAATTGCAGGGTGAACGCCCCGGCCGCTTCGTCCGGCGCGACCACCTCGACCTGGGTCAGCGCGTCGAGCACGATCTGCGGCACCGGCGCCGGCACCACCGGGCCGACCAGCAACGTCAGGTGCACGCCCTTAAGCATGCGGTACCCCCGGGATGCCTTCGGGCAAGGTGATGCGCAACGCCCGTCCGATCGTGCCGGTCAGGTCTTGCGGACGCAGCGCCCGGTTGGCGTCGCACAGGCGCCAGAACTGTTCCGGATCGCCCAGGTATTGCGCGGCGATGGTGTCCAGCCGCTCGTTCTGCAGTACCCGGTGCCATTGCAGCGTGGCGTAGTTCTCGGGCGCCGGCACGAAGCGCCGCGTGAGGTAGACCACCGGCGTGCCGTCGGCGCGTGTCCAGGTGGCGGTCGGCGTCAACGCGTAGCGGCTGGTGGGCGGGAAGATCGTGTTCATTACGGCACTCCGGCAACCCCCAGTGCGGACAGCGGCTGGCTGGCCGCGGTGCCGGCCAGGCGCTCCTTCTGCTGCAGGTAGTTCATGAACAGGGCGGCCGCCTTGTGGCCGGTGGGCACGTCGTTCACCGACAGCACGCGCAGCCCCAGGCTCACCTTGGCGCGGATCGGGTGCAGCGCCGTGTCGAACGCCTCCTCGGTAATGCTGAACTCGGTGATGCGCACCGGCAGGATGCGCGTGGCGCTCCACACGAACAGCGCCAGCGGTGTTTCCATCGGCACGATCTCCAGCGTGCCAATCCGCGCCAGCGCGTCGTTGGCGTGCAGCTGTGCACTGGTCGGGTAGACCATCGTTTCCAGCGCCGCGAGCTGGGCGAACAGGCCGGACTGGGCCGTGGCGGCGTTCTGGTCCGGCGACTCGAGTTGATCGGTCGCGTCGATTTCCGCTTCCAGCTTCAGCGTTTCCACGGGCGGCCCCTTCAACCGCAGCAGCTCGGAGCGGTCACCACCGTCGGCGCCCACGGGCTGCACCTGCAGCGAGCGGGTGAGCGAGTCGGGGTTGTACTGCAGTGCGATCACGCGCAGCACCGCCGAGCTGTCGGGATCGATCAGCACGATGCCGCCCTTGAGGATGCGCGGTGAGCCGGGGAACCCGCTCATGGGCCACCTCCGTCGGGCCGTGGCGGAGCGCCTGCGTCGCCCTGCCCGCCCGAAGGCGGCTGCCCGCTTCCGCCGCTCGTCGCGGGAGCGAGATCGGACTTGGTCACGTCGATGATGGTGACGTCGTGCCCATCGACTTTGCCCTTGCGGAACTGCCGCCGGATGCTGTGCGTTCCAATCACCACGCCGTCAAAGGCGTACTCCTGCCGGCACACCGATTCACAGGCGTCGATGCCCTTGGGATTGCGCGCGGCATCGTGCAGGAAGCTCAGACTCTGCGACTGCGAGGTATGGATGTCGTAGAAGCGGTTGCGCATTGCCGGCTGCTCCGGCCGCACGCCGCGGCCGCGCATCGCGCTGCCGATCGGGAAATGCGAGTGCCCGTTGCAGGGGCCCGGCTGGGTGAGCGTGTCCGGACAGGTCGAGGAGGTCTGCTGCAACGACTCGACGACCTCCTTGCCGTCCCAGGTCGTACTGTCGGGCAGGACCTGCATGCGCGCGATGATTCCCAGGCCCGAGAGGTAGCCGGCCTGCAGCGCCACCTGGGTGTAGCTGGTGGTGGTGTCGACCCGGGTGCTGGCCGGTCGCACGGTCGGCGTTGGCTGCGTACCGCCATCGGTGCCGGGTCCGGGCGCATCGACCGACTCCATGCCTTCGTCATCGGCGGTGCCGTCCAGGGATTCGTGTGACACGCGCAGCGGCATGCGCGTGAAGTCCTGGGCGAGTGGTGATCGGGGATCGCTCCTCGCCCGCGCGTGCGCCTGCGCGGACTGATGGTCGCCAGCGTAGGGCGCGATGGCACGCGAGCGCTGCAGATTCGCGCGGCACCGCGGGCAGCCGCTGCCATGCGGGCCGCAGCCGCACGATCGCTTCAGGCCGACGATCGGCGCGGGAACGTGCGGCAAGGAAAGCCGGCGTGGCGCCAATGCATTCATGGCACGTGTCCGAAGCCGAGCAACCGGTCCATGCGGCTGAGCACATACGAGAAGCCCTGCACGCGCGGGCTGCGGTTGCCCTCGATGGTGTAGAGCATGCCGTCGCGCACCGAGTGGACCAGTCCGACGTGGCCAAGCCAGCCCCGCAGGTTCACCCGCCACCACACCACGATGTCGCCTGGTTGCGGCGGGTAGCCGCTGCCGGGCGCACGCGCCCAGTCCTGCGCCTTGAATTCCGCGAGCATCGCGCGTGCGCCCGGTACGTAGGCGAACGGCATCGCCGCCGTGTCGCCGCCGGCGGCCTGCAGGAAGCACCAACTCACGAACGAGGCGCACCACGAGTTGCCTTCCGCCACGCCCGCCGGCGCCAGGTATTTGCGGATGAAGGCGCCGCAGTTGTTGCCGCCGGATTCGCAGGCGCCCGACTTCAGTTCGCCGATGGCCGCCGCCAGCGCGGCGCGGCCACGGGCGCTGCCCCCGTCCGCGGGCATGGCCGCGTAGTCGACGGCCGAGGGCGTGTCGATCAGCGGCTTCGGATGCTCGAGGCTCCACTGCGTCAACGGCCCGACCGCGCCATCGACCACCAGCGGCTGGCCGTGCTGGTCGAGGTTCTGCGCCTGGAAGGCGCGCACGGCGCGCCAGGTCGCCGCATCGAAGCTGCCGCTGTCGGCCACCGCGTAGCCGCGCTGCGCGAGCCGCTGTTGCAGCTGGCGAACCGGCGGGCCGTGATCGCCCTTGCGCAGTGCATCGTTCATGGCTGGATTCCCGGCGCTGCGCGGGTGCGAGCCGCGCGATGCACCTTGGGATGGATCCTGATCCCGGGATCGATGCGGCGCACGGCTCCCTTGGCACGGCGTCCCGGGACGAGCGATGCCGCACTGAAGCACTGTCTCTTGTCGGGTAGGCAGGACATCGCGATTACCGTCTATTTGCGCAGCCACGCCTCTTTGGCGAAGTTGGAGTAGGAATCGGCATTGTTGTAGGCGTTGGCAGGTCCCATCGTTGCGCAGGCGCCACCGCCGCCCTGCCAGCAATAGCCCTTGTCGGCCGTGCCGTCGTAGAGATGGCTGGATTCGTGAATGATGGTTTCGGCGATATCGATGTCCGGATGAGTGAACACCGCTTCGCAAAGGTGGATGTGCAGGGCGAACAGGCTGTTCCTGGTGTATCCCTGCGTGACGACGTCCCCGTCCTTGCAGAAGTGGCCGTAGAACCAGGACCCCTTGCGCTCGCATTCGACCGTGAGGTCCGAGGACAGGCCCATCAGCGTGGCCAGGAGGCCATCGTGGACGTGCTCGAAGGTGGTCTTGCTGTCGTCCCCGAAGTACGCGCGCAGCAGCGACTTGATCTCCGGGTCGCTCTGGTCGCGAAGGCGGAACAGCGCCACCTGCAGCATGTCCTTGGCGATGGGCTGTGCTTGCGCGACGGCCTTCTTCTGCGCGTCGCTGCAATCGACCACGTCCGGGTCGATCGGCTTTGGCACCGGCCGCTTGCCCTGGATGGGATCTTCCTCCTCGAACTGCACCTCTCGGCTGACCGGCGTGATCAGGGCGGCACGGTTCCATTGCCGGGCGACCGCGTTGCCGTTGTCGGTCATGCAGTCGTTGAGCGCCGCGCCCGAGGTAGCGGTGATGCCCGGTGCAAGGCTGGCCGGCAGGAACGCACGCACGGCATCGGCGCGCTGCTTGCGCAAGCCGGTGTTGAGCGGCTCGTCGCCGTGGCAATCCGAAAGGCCGATGATTTCCCACTGACTCTTGGGCTCGGAAATCGCCTTGACCAGCGTAGGCCATAGAGGATGGCGCTTGAGGTCGCTCTTGACCGTGGTCTTGTCGATATCGAAGTTCGCCACCAGGAAGCCCGCCTCGGGCGCGGTGACGTATTCGAGGATCATCGGCTGGGCGCGCGTGGTGCGGTCCTCGTCCGGATCCCGTTTCGGACAGTCCTCGGTGGACAGCCGGGCGCGCGTGCAGGGAACGAAACGCTGCAGCGCCACGCCGGTCTGCGCCTGCTGGACGGTATGGGCGAGCTCGTGGGCCAGCAGCAACCGTCCATCCCGGGTGTCGGGCGCATAGGCCTGGCTGTCGAAGGCGATGTGATTGCCGACCGTGTAGGCGCGAGCATGCAGTTCCCGGGCCGATGCCGCCGCCGCCTCGTCGGTGTGGATGCGCACCCCGGAAAAGTCGAGGCGTGTTGCGCGATCCGGCGATGACATCCCGACGACGCGGCCGGCCACGGCATCGGCCTCGCGCTCGAGCGGATCGTGCGCCGAACCCACCGTGAGCGCCGACGTCGCGTTGGGTGCCGGATGGTTGACGCGTACCTGGCTCAGGTCGTGCCCGAAGCGGGGTTCCATGAATGCGCGCGCCGAGCTGCCGAGAGGTTGTCCGGGCGAGCCGATGATGTCGTGCACGCTCGCGGGCGCGTCGCGCCCGCCGTCCTGACTGGAGGTTTTGCGCTGAGCAAGCTGGCGCTTCCTGCTGCACTCGGGGCACGCCCCGCCGCCTGGACGGTGGGCACCGCATGCGCACTTGCGCTGCAGGGTCATGCCACTGCGCGTCGAGGGACTTCCGGCGGCTGGTTTGAAAGCCGTTTTCATGGCCGCCGTCCTCCGGCATCGCCAGGGCCGGCCGGCACAAGCGACTGATGGACGGCGTCGGCGATGCGCCGGCCCAGGCGATCACCCGGATGCGACGGCGGCGGCAGCGCGATCGGTTGCCGCGAGGCCGCGTTGCCAAGGCCGAGCAACGCCTGCGCAGTGTCCGGATCGGCCAGCCGTCGGGACAGCTCCTGCGTGATCGCCTCGCTCACGGCGGCCGGGCGCTCGCCAGCCACGAGTGACTCGTCCAGTACCAGCCGCTCGATGTGCAACCGGATGTTCATGGCCGGCCTCCGGCGCTTTCCAGCCAGCGGAAGTCGGCTTCGTTGACCGGCTTGTCCAGCTTGCGGAATTCGGCGCGGGCGGCTTCCAGCACGATCGGCATGGTGATCTGGACACCGGCGCTGGCGGCCATGAATGCCGCGTTCAAGGCAATGCCCTGGATGCTGCCGCCGGTGAGCGCGAGCCGCGCCAGGCGTGCGACGTCCAGCGTCGAGGTGGCGGCCTGCGCCGGGAACACCGAAGCCCAGATCGCCTCGCGCTCGGCCATGCCGGGGAACGGGAAATTGACCACGAAGCGGATGCGGCGGAGGAAGGCGCTGTCCAGCGCGCCTTTCATGTTGGTGGCCAGGATGGCCAGGCCGCGGAAGGATTCGAGCCGCTGCAGCAGATAGTTCACTTCGATGTTGGCGTAGCGGTCGTGGCTGTCCTTGACCTCGCTGCGGCGGCCGAACAGGGCGTCGGCCTCATCGAAGAACAGGATCGAACCGCCCTCCTCTGCCGCGTCGAAAAGCTTGCGCAGGTTCTTTTCGGTCTCGCCGATGTACTTGCTGACCACCGCCGACAGGTCGATGCGATAGAGCGAGAGCCCGAGTTCCTGCGCTATCACCTCGGCCGCCATGGTCTTGCCTGTTCCGCTCTCACCGGTGAACAGCGCGCTGATCGACAGGCCGCGGTTCATGCGCTCGCGGAAGCCCCAGTCGTCGTAGACGGTGCTGCGCAGGGCGACCTGGTCGGCGATCTGGCGCAGCAGGGCACGCTCGTTGCCGGGCAGTTTCAGGTCGTCCCAGCCGGCCTTCGGTTCGATCCGCTGCGCAAGCTGGTCCAGCGCCGGCCGCGTGCGCGACAGCGCGCCGTGCCACAGCGCGTGGGCCATCGCGCCCGGGCCGCTCTCCACCGTGGTGCGGGCGGCATGCGCGACCTGTTCGATCTTGCCGGGACCGAAGTCGAAATGGCCGGCCAGATGCTGCGGGAGATCGCCGGCTGCCTCGCCCAGGGTCTGCTGCCAGAGCGTGCGTTGCTCGACCGCCGTGGGTTTGGCGACGTCCACGCTGAGCAGGTTGGCGGTGGCCGGCCATGGCTCGCGGGTGTCGATGAAGACCAGCCCGCCCAGGCGCCCGAGCGCGCGCTGGATCTGCGTGGTCGATGCATCGCCTCGCCCGGTGTCGGCTGCGTCGACGTAGAGCGCAAGGGGCAGCAGTTGGCTTTCGCGCTGCCAGAGCCGGATCAGCGTCTCCTGTTCGGCAATGGCCGCCGGCAGCAGATCGGCGGGCAAGCGATACGCCTGCGCGCCGAATGCGGCGGCGATGGTCTGGGCGATGGCCTGCTTGCTGGCGCTGTCGCTGCCCAACAGTTGCACCGCGGGCAATGGCGCGCCCGTCGGGGGCTTTCGCAGTTCGTCGACGACGCCCTCGACCACGGCCTGCTGTGACGGCGGTAGCGGCCAGGACACCAGGGCGGTGAGCAACGGCGTCAGGCGGTCGTCCAGGTAATTCATGCCCTTGACGAAGTTGACCACGCGCTCGTCGGCGCTTAGTGCGGCGCCGATCAGTGGCTGCGGGCCGGGCTGGTGGATGTCGATCAGGCGCCAATAGCGCAGCGGCCGCTCCGGCGAGAGCGCATCCCAGCTCGGCTGGTCGAGCACCGCGAAGGCCAGCGCGAAGGTCGGCCAGGGTTTGGTCGGATCGCGTTGGGCCTGCGCGCACAACGCGGGCAACCGCGTGTCCAGTTCCATGCCGACGCACAGCAGGAGCAGGTCGCGCTCGAACGGGCTCAGGCCGAGGCGCTGGGCGAGCAGCATCAAGGCCGGCGTATGCGCGCCCTCGGCACCTGGCGTCCTCGCCTGCGGCGCCACGTCGTCCGTGACCGGTGGTTCCGCCGCACCGGCGGACGGCTGGGGTGGCGGCGCGGTCGCCGGCGACCGATGACCGAACATGCGCGACAACCAGGAAGCGTGCTTCGGCGCGACGGGCACGATCGCGGGCATGCGTGCCACCGGTTCGGCGGTGGCAGCCGGCAGCCGCACGGGCGTGTCCGGCGCGGCGCTCGTCGCGACCAGCTCGCCCTGCCGTTCGGCGGCGTGTTGCAGCCGTGCGCGGATATCCGCCAGCGCATCGGCGAGGTACTGGTCGTTGGCGCTCAGCCATTGCGCGTAGTCGCTCATGACACCACCACCTGCTGGCTGGCCGCGAAGGCCGGCACGGCACCGCTGAAATCGACCGGGATGCTGTCGGCGCCGTCCACGCGCAAGCGCACCGTGTAGCGTCCGGTGCCGACCGCGGGCACCTGGAAGGTCAGTGCGGTCGGCTGGTGCAGGTCGGCCGGATTGCTGATGGCCTGCGGCGCGACGGCGCGATCGCCGAACAGCAACAGCACGCGCTGGCCGTCGCGGATGCGCGGCAGGCAGGTCAGCGTCAGCGCGAGGTCGCCCGCGGGCGCGGCGAGCGGGCTGACCGTGATGATCGGCGCCAGCACCAGCGGCAGCTCGTTGCTGAGCAGTGCGGGCAGTCCGGTCGGTTGCACGAGCAGCGCGACCGTGTAGATGCCCGGAGCCCAGCGCGCCGCGGCATCGGCATCGTTGGCCAGTGGCACGCGCAAGCTTCCGGCGGCCTCGCCCGCGAGCGGTGCGACATCGACCGGCGCATCCAGCCGCAGGCTGCTGAAGCGGGCGGTCGCATGGTCGGTGGTGAGCTGGCGGCCGCCCAGCACGATGGCCTCGCCCAGCCGCGCCGCCACCTGCGGGCGCGGGTAGGCGAGCGTTTCCAGCACGGGCGCGGCCGAAGCGATCGCGGTGACGCCCTGGTCCTGCGGCCCACGCTTGAGCACCGGCAGCGGCGCACGCGCCGTGGCGTGGCTGTCGATCAGCACCACGGTGGCCTCGTACGCCGACGACACGCGATAGTTGGTCTGGAAGGCGGTCCATAGCTTGGACAGCTCCTCGATGCTCTGCGGGAGCGGCGTGATGCGCACGCGCTCGACCTGGTCGGCCAGGTCGTTGTCAGGCAGCGCATTGCGGATGTCGTTGCCGTCCAGCACGGGGCGGTCGTGCAACGTGCTCATGGCGGCGGCAAGCACCCGATGGCTGGTCGCATCATTGTCGTTCTCGCCCCGGCCCCAGGCAGTGAGCAGGTAATGCAGGGTCAGCGGCAGCGCCGGCGGCGCGCTTTCGCCGGGACGCACCTGCCCGGGCATGTCGAGGTTGCGCCACGCGGCGTTGTGGACCACCTGGTAAAGGAACAGGTTGAGCTGCGCCTTGCTGATGCCCTTGCGCGCCGTGTCCGGTGGCTGCAGCGTGACTTCCAGGTCGCCGAGGTCCGCGTCCAGCATCGGCATCTGCGCCAGCAGCAGGTTGCGCAGCGTGCGGGTGGTCGCGGCGATGGCCAGCACGCTGCTCATGGCGAGGCCTTGCCGCGCTGGCGCAGGTAGTCGTCGAGGCTGCCCGGTCGCGGCTCGTCGCGGCGAGGCCGGGATGCGGGCGCAGCGGGCGAGGCGCGTACTTCCAGCCGGCCGATGCTGACGTGGATGACCGGCTCGCTTGCACCGCCGCGCCCGCTGTCAGCCAGCTCCGGGCGCGAACGCGCGGCGTCGAAACGGGAGCCGCGTGGTTGCACCGGCGCTCCGGCACGCGGCGCGGCGAAGACCGGCGATGTGGGCGGAAGCAAGCTGCCTCGCCGCGGCTGCGGTCGCGGTGGGGCAATGGGGTCGACGGAAACGGCGTGCGCTTCGCGAGCGCGTGCCTGCGGCGGCGCTGCGGGAGCATTCCGGTGTGGCGTGGGTTCCTTCGGCTGCTCCTCGGCCGGGTAAGGGCGTCGCTCAATGACGGCAACGGTTGCCGGCGGTGGTTCGATGGAAGACGGTCGAGGCGACGGTTCCAGCGCCGGAGCCCCCACTGCGGGTATGGGCGCGGCCGCGATGGCGCTCCCGGACACCGGATGGGAAGGCGCGGATCTGCGTTCGCGGGCGACCGGGGCGGCCTCGATACCTGCCGGGACCACGTCGCGCCGCCCCGGCTCCCCGTGCATCTGGCCCATGGGCGGCATGACCGCCACGCCCTGCGGCTCGAACAACGACGGCAACCGCGGCAGCAGCAGTCCTTCGCCGCCGAGCGCGCGGGTGGCCAGCCGGTCGAGGAAGTCGGTCATGGCTGGCACAACTCCAGATACGCCTGTCGGCGGCGCGGGCTCAACGCCAGGATGTCGGCCTCGGCCCAGTGATAGGCGTGCGCCAGCGTGTCGACGTCGCGCAGCGTGCGCAGCGCCCAGGCATGCAGTTCCTGCCATAGGAAACGGGCGATATCGAACACCGGCTGCCAGCGATGCGCGCACTGCGGGCAGGCCAGCGCGAGCTGCAGATCGGCCTGCGGATCGGCGGCCGCCATGGCCCCCCCGATTTCCGCCTGCAGATCGGCCGGCAAGCCATGCGATTGCCCTCGCCTGCCCTGCACCGCGATGACGCAGCGGTCGAGCAGCATCCGCCGCGCCGCACCGGCATCGCCGCAGGCCTGCAACGCGATCAGGTCGTTGCTGTCGGGCAGCCGGAAGCGCACCCGCAGGCCGTGCGCCGGCGAGAAGTGTTCGAGCACCGCTTCGGGGAGGATCGGCTGGACGGTCAGCAGGTCGTCGCAGCGGAAATTCGCTTCCACCGTGGTCGCGCAGGCCGGGCAGATCGCCACGCCGCAGACCTGCGCACCGAACAGGCGCTCGCGCAGTTCCAGCAACAGCGCATCGCGCCGGCCCAGTGGCAGGTGCGCGAGCGAGTCGTCCGTGCAGTCATCACAACTGACAGCCAGCAATGCCAGGCAGCAGGCGGCCGCGGGCGCATCGCCACCGCGCTCCCAGACGTGCAGCAGTTGCGCGGGCGTGGGCGTGCGCATGATCGCTAGCCGGGCGGCACGGCAAAGCTGGGTTCGGTTGGCTCGACCACGCCGACGTCGCGCTCCCAGCCCTCGTTCTCGAGCTTGATGTGCTGGATCGCCACCGCGTTGGCGTTGGCGTCCAGGTCCGGCAGCGCCTGGTATTCGGACACCCAGCAGCGATAGAGCTTGTAGGCGATGGCGAGCTGGCCGGCCTCGTTGTAGACCTCCAGGATGAGGTTCTTGCGGAAGTCCTTCAGCGACACCTCCGCGCCCAGGCCGGCGCCGAAGTTCCACACCTTGTTCGCCCAGCGCTCGAACTCCAGGTCATGGGTGACGCCACGCTCGATGGTGATCGCCTCGTACTCGCTGCGGCCCGGCGACTTGCGGCTGCTGCTGGGATCGCCGCCCTCGCGGTGCTTGACCACCTCGGTGGTGCGCTTGAGGCCGGAAACCTTGCTGACCCCGGCCACGTAGCGCCCGTCCCACTTCACCCGGAACTTGAAGTTCTTGTACGGATCGAAGCGCTGCGCATTGACGCTGAACTCAGCCATGACTTTCTCCTCAGGTCTGGAGCTGGCCGGCCATCTGCTGCAGCTGGATGACCACGAACTCGGCGGGTTTGAGCGGCGCGAAGCCGACCACGATGTTCACCACGCCCAGGTTGATGTCGTTCTGCGTGGTGGTTTCCTTGTCGCACTTGACGAAGTACGCCTCCTGCGGGGTGCTGCCCTGGAATGCGCCCTGGCGGAACAGGTCCTGCATGAACGCGCCCACGTTGAGGCGGATCTGCGACCACAGCGGCTCATCGTTCGGCTCGAACACCACCCACTGCGTGCCGCGGTACAGGCTCTCCTCGATGAACAGCGCGGTGCGCCGTACCGGGATGTACTTCCATTCCGACCCGCGCTCGTCATTGCCTTGCAAGGTGCGCGCGCCCCACACCACCGTGCCGTACACGGGGAAGTGGCGGATGCAGTTGATCGCCAGCGGGTTGAGCACGCCGTTTTCGTCGTTGGTCAGCGTGGTGCTGACGCCGAGTGCGCCGCTGAGGCTGGCCTCGCTTCCGGCCGGCGCCTTCCATACGCCACGGGTGGCGTCGGTGCGGGCGTAGATCCCCGCCACGAAGCCGCAGGGCGGGAACGCGCGGGGACGATTCTGCTGCAGCGGGTCGGCGGCGATCACCCAGGGGAAGTAGAACGCCGCGTTGATCGCGTCGGCGGCGGTGATGTCGCCGGGACCGTCTTCGAGCGTATCGAGCGAAGCCGTTTCCGCGCTGTCGGCGATCAGGAAGGCGCGCCGGTCACGACAGAATTTCTGCAGGCTGGCGATCGTGCCGGGGTTGGTCTGTCCGGGCACGCAGAGCAGGTTGAACAGGTCGATGCGGTCGAGGTTGTACAGGCCTCCCGTGCCCGACACCGGCAACAACGCGGTCTCGAAAGGCGCCTTGTTCGGTTCAAGAACGGCGCCGTCACCGCCCCCGCCAAGCTTGGCCGTATCGGGAATGTTGCCGGGTGCGCCGGGGAAGGTGTCCGCCGGCGGCGTGGCGGGGGTGCCCTGGAGCGCGGCGGTGACGTAGCTGGACTGGCTGGCCAGCACGCTGACGACGTAGCGCGCGTCGGCAGGGTCCATGGACAGGTTGTCGAACGACTCCATCACCTTGCCTGCCGGATCGACTTTCCAGTTGACGACCGTCAGCCGGAACCGGGTCGCATCGAAGGTGGACTTCTTGATGACGATCGCGCAGTCGTTGGCCCACTGGCCGGGATTGCTGGCAGTCACCACCAGTTTCCCGTCGAGCGTGACCGTAGCCAGGTCGGCCTCGCCATCGGCCAGCCGCACGATATAGGCGCGTTGCCCGCCGTTGGCGAAGAACTGGTTCACGGCGTGGCCCAGCACGCTGCGGCTGTCGAGGCCGCCGTACTTGCGCGCGAAATCCGCGAATCCCAGCACCAGCCCGGCCCGGTCCACCGGGCCGAAGGGTGCCCAGCCGGCGAAGGCCGCGATCGAGGTCGCCACGCCGGCGATGGTATGCACGCCGCTGGAGATCTCTTCGATATAGACGCCCGGATAAGTGAGGGTGGAAGGCATGTCTGTATTCCTCGATCGTGGCGGTCAGTGCAAAGGCGGTTCGGCGCCCCGGCGCAGTCCGTAAAGAACGGCGCCCCCAGGCAATCGGTCGCATCGCAGTTGCCCCCGTGCGACCAGGTCATCCAGCACGCGCCCGATACGCGCACGCGACGTTTCGTAGCGCTGCCGCGGCAACCACCACAGCACGATGCCGTCCAGCGTGTCCGCCGCTTCGGGGTGTTGGTGCAGGTACGCAAGCACCGCCGACTCGACCTCGCGTCGGCTTGCCTCGTCATCAGATAGCCGATCGGTCACGCGGCACCTCCGCGCCTGCGCAGGAACGAGGCAACACCCATGCCATCGCCGGCGTTGGAAAACACCCGCGCGGTGCGGTTTCGGGGAGGGCTACGGAGGATGCCGGGGCAACGGTGACCCGGGTTCGCCCGCGGCGCGGGTCGGCTTCAACCCGGACGGAGGGCGCGCCGGCGAGCCGCTACTGGCAACGGAACTGCTTGGTTTCGATGCCGTGCTTCTTGAGCAGCTTGCCCAACTGGCGGCGTTCGGTACCGGACAGACGCGCGGCGATGCTGACGTTGCCGCCGGCCCGGTGCATCAACTGCAACAGATAGCTGTGCTCGAAGACGCGAATGGCGTGGCTCTTCGCCACGCTGAAACCGGCCTCGTCGTGTCCCGGGCTGGGGGCCAGCGCACCATCGATGGCGGCAAAGGCCGACTCGGCCGCGGCGAGGTCAGCCAGGCCGATGACCATGTCGTCCGCGCGCATGTAGGCGCGCAGCACCACATGCTCGAGTTCACGCACGTTGCCCGGCCATGCGTGGGCGACCAGCGCTTGCAGCGCGACGCCGCTCCAGCGCTTGACCGGACCGTCCACGCGTTCGGCTGCGATGCCGAGGAAATGCTCAGCCAGCAACAGCACGTCGCCGGAACGTTCGCGCAACGGCGGCAGCCGCACCGCAAGCGCGTTGAGCCGGTAGTGCAGGTCGCGCCGGAAAAGCCCCGCTGTCACCTGCTGCTCCAGCGGACTGTTGGTGGCGGCGATGATGCGCACATCGGCAAGACGTGTCGCACCGCCTCCGACGGGGCGGTATTCGTTGTCCTCCAGGAAGCGAAGCAGGATCACCTGCGCCTTGCTGGACAGCGCGTCCACCTCATCCAGGAAAAGGGTGCCGCCGCGCGCGCGATCGACGAGGCCGATCTGTGCACACCTCGCGTCGGTATAGGCGCCACGCTCGTGGCCGAACAATTCGTTTTCGACCAGGCCATCGGGGATCGCACCGCAATTGACGGGCACGAACGGGCGGTCGCGCCGGCGGCTTGCATAGTGGATCTCGCGGGCAGCCAGCTCCTTGCCGGTGCCGGTCTCCCCTTCGATCAGCACTTGGACATCGCAGCCGGCATATCGCTGCAATTGCGCGCGCACCGCCATCAGCGCACTGGATTGACCGAGCATGACCGGCATCGTGCGTTCCCCGCGTTGCCCGTCGAATCGCGCACACTCTATTCCCGCGATGGGCCAAAAAAAAGCGATTGTGTTCATGATCGGCCGGCGGCGGAACCGGGAGGATTTGCGGGTGCGCACCGTGCCTCACGGGGCTTTCACGCCGTTCTCATGCGCCACGAAACGAAGCTCGCGCGCCGCAGATGAAAACCAGGCGGTAGAGGAGAACCCATGACTCCGCTGGACAAACCACTCAAGCGGGAAATCGAGGTCGACGCCGTCCCCTACACGCTGACCATCGATGCGGAGGGATTGAAGTTGACCCGGAAAGGCCGCCGTCGCGGCGTGGAGTTGCGTTGGCAGGATCTGGTCAGCGGTGATGCCGCACTGGCCACGGCCTTGCAAGCGTCGTTGAAGGCGGATTAGCCGCTGCCGGGCGCCGCTGGGTGGCGGCGCTGGAGATGCTCGTGGCCGAAAGTGTCTGGCGCAGGTGCAGCTTCTGCGGGCTGCGCCGTGATGGATCAGCGCGCATCCTTCGGGCGGGCGGTGACCGTGCGGATTGCCTCGGCCATCCGGCGGCTGTGCTCATCCTGCAGACTGTCCAGCCCGGCCAGTACGCCGTCGCGGTCGGCGTCGGTGCGGTTCTGGCTCAGTTTCCATTTGCCTTCGATGCGCCCGATCGGCAGGCGCAGGCCGGTGATGGCTTTGAGGTTGCGGTCGATGTATTCGGCCGGGGCGTCGTCCAGGCGCCAGGGCCTGGGCATGGGACGTTCGTGGCGATCGGTGAGTTTGCGCAGGAGTTCGCGCAAAGCGGCCGGGTCTTCGAATGTTTCCAGGGTGCCATGGGCGTGCACGGCGATGTAGTTCCAGGTGGGCACTTCCTTGCCGTGGCTCTGCTTGCCGGGGTACCAGCCCGCGGAGATGTAGGCGTGCGGTCCAAGGAAGATCGCCAGCGACGTCGTGCCGTTGCAAAGCGCGTGGGCGTTGGCGCGGGCGACGTGGCCGTAGAGGGTGCCGTACGTGCCCTCTTCCGGCGCCAGCAGCAGCGGGATGTGGCTGACCTGGAGGCCGCCGGCGGTGGTGCTGATCAGGCTGGCGAAGGCATGCGCATCGATCGCCGCGTGCAGTTCGGGCAGGCGCGTTTCGCGGAAGGCGGAGGGCGTGTACATGGCGCGCTGATCCGGGCGGATGGGCTGTAGGTGAGTACCTGTGCGCGACCGGACGCATGGCGGTCGCGCACGGCGCGCTCCTGCAAGGGTGTTTCCCGCGACCGTGGGCGGGCGTCAACGACCGAAGATGATTTCCTGGCCTTCGTGGTCGCGATCCCAGCCGCGCAGTTCGTCCCGGATGTGCGCGATGCGCTGGCGGCCCAGGGCGTTGCGTTCCTCGTCCAGGACCTGGCCGTCGAGCAGCTCGGCAAGACGCTGGGCCGTAGGCAGCATGGCATCCCAGGCGTCCAGCGCGGACAGCGGGCCCGGCAGGGTCATGAAGAAGCTCAGGCCGGGGGTGCGCAAGGCATCGAGCCGGGTCAGGTCGAAGTTGCCGGGCTTGAGCATGTTGGCGACGCTGAAGATCGGGCCTTGTTCGCGCTTGCCATCGACCAGCCGGTGGTAGATGCCCAGGTGGCCGTACTCGAGGCCGGCCTTTTCGGCCGCGACGATCAGGTCGGCACCGTTGAATACCCCGCCGTCGCGGGCCATGACGAACACCGTGACGATGCGCTCCATCGGCAACTGGGATGGGCGGCGGCCAAGGTCCGAGGGTGGCGGAGCCTTCGCGGCAGCCGCGGGTGCGGGAGCGGCTGCAGGCGTGACCACGGGAACAGGCGCCGGCTCAACCGCTTCGGGTGCGCCGGAAGGCGCGCGCAGCGCGTCGATGATCGAAGCCGCGCGACCGGAGGGCTTTGTCGGCGTGGTCCGTTCGCCGGCCAGGGTGGCGCCGAGCTTTTCCAGTTCCTGCCGCAGGCCGATTTCCAGCTCGCCCTGGTGCGGCATGGGCTCGTCGCGATGCATGTGGGGATCGGTATCGTCCAGCAGCATGTCGTCCGCGTCACCCTCGCCCAGCGTGGGCTCGCGGCGTTCGCCACTGCCCTGCCCGGTCGGCATGCGTCGCCTGCCCTGCTCTTTCCTGGGCTGGCCGAACAGCCAGAGCAACGCCAGCGCAATGGCGCCGACGATCGCCAGCGGTATGCCGACGGCAGGGTTCCAGGCAAAGGCAAGCACGGTCATCGATGGATCCTCACGCAGCTCCGGCAAGTTTAGCCGCTTCGGCCAGGTCCACCTGCACCAGGCGCGAAACGCCCGGCTCGCGCATGGTCACGCCGCAGAGTTGGCTGGCTGCTTCCATCGTGGCCTTGTTGTGGCTGACGAAGATGAACTGCACCTTCTCGCTCATCTCGCGGACCATGTTGGAGAAGCGGCCGACGTTGGCTTCGTCCAGCGGCGCGTCCACCTCGTCCAGCAGGCAGAACGGCGCGGGGTTGAGATTGAAGATGGCGAACACCAGCGAGACCGCGGTGAGCGCCTTCTCGCCGCCGGAGAGCAGCGAGATGTTGGACGGACGCTTGCCCGGCGGGCGCGCCATGATCGACACGCCGGTGTTGAGCAGGTCGTCGCCGGTCAGTTCCAGGTAGGCGTGGCCGCCGCCGAACAGACGCGGGAAGAGCTCCTGCACGCCGGCGTTGACCTTGTCGAAGGTTTCCTTGAAACGCTGGCGGGTCTCGCGGTCGATCTTCTTGATCGCGCCTTCCAGCGTTTCCATGGCGCTGGCCAGATCGGCGAGCTGGTTGTCGAGGTAGGTCTTGCGCTCGCTCTGCTCGGCGTGTTCCTGGATCGCGGCCAGGTTGACCGGTTCCAGTCGCACGATCTTCTGCGCCAGGTCGCCCAGCTGCGTGCGCCACTGGTTGGCGTCGGCGGCCTCGGGCAGCTCGGCCAGCAGCGGTTCGAGTTCCAGCCCCGAGGCGGTGATGGCCTCGGCGAGCTGGTCGGCGCGCATCTGCAGGGCCTGCGCGGCAAGGCGCTTTTCCGAGACGCTTTCGCGCAGCGTGGCCAGACCCTGCTCGGCCAGGTGGCGCTGCTGTTCCAGCTTGCGGAATTCGATGTCGCAGTCTTCCAGCGCGCGGCGCGCCTCGACCAGTTGTTTGTCGACCAGCAGGCGCTGGTCGAGGTAGGTCTGGCGCTCGGCCTCCAGTTCCGCGATGGGATCGGAACCGGCGGCCAGCTGTTCGGCGACCTCGTTGCGGCGCGCCTCGACCTGGCGCAGCTGCGTGTCGAGGCGTGCGAGCGCCTGTTCGAGCGAGGCCAGCGAGGAGCGCTTCGATTCCATCGACAGCGCCAGCGCGTGGGCCTGGTCGGCAGCCTCGCGGGCGTTCATGCGGGCTTCCTCTCGCGCTTCGAGCAGCGCGCGGCGTTCGTTCTCCAGCTCGCGGCGCTGGTCTTCCAGGTCGCCCATGTGGTTGACCGACTCGTCCAGGCGCGCGCGGGCCTCGCGGGTCTGCACCTGCAGATCGTCCAGCTGCTCGATCAGCGTGGACAGCTCGCCGGCCACCTTCTCGGCGCGGGCGCGGGCAGTCTCCACCTTGCCGCGGTGACTCTGCAGCTGGCCGGCCAGTTCGGACTGGCGACGGTGCGCGTTGTACAGCTCGCGCTGGGCGTCATCGCGGGCGCGCTCGGCTTCGAACTTGGCGGTGCGCAGTTCGTCCAGGCGGGCAGCCGATTCCTCCAGCTGCGCTTCGAGCGTTTCGATCTGTTCGGTCAGCAGGCGGATGTCGCGCTCGCGCGCCAGCACGCCGACCTGGTTGCCCTGGGCGCGACGGACGCGCGCCCACTGCGGGGCCAGCCATTCGCCACTGCGGGTGATGATGGACTGGCCTTCGGCCAGCGAGCCGACGCGGTTGCGTGCCTCGTCCAGCGTCTCGGCGGTACGTACCTGTGCGAGCAGTTGCATGGCCGCGGCCGGACCGCGCACCCTGGCGGCGAGCGTGCCTTCACCGCCTTGCGCGCCGTCGGCGGACGCCAACAAGGCCAGGTCGGCTTCGCCCAGCGTGCCGAAGTCACCCGCAAGGCCCAAGGGGTTGTCGACCAGCACGCCGTCGAGCAAGCCAGCCAGCACCGTTTCCACGGCCGATTCCCAGCCGCCATCGACCTGCAACGCTTCGCCGAGGCGACGCGCCTTGTCCAGTCCCAGGCTGGCCAGCCAACCACTGGCGGTGCTTTCCTCCTGGCCCAGCGCGGCGTGCTGCAGGGCTTCGAGCGATGACAGGCGTCCACGCGCGCTCTGCAGCTGCTGGCGTGCTTCGTTGAGCGCGGACTGCACCTGGCGCTCCTCGTCGAGCACCTTTTCGTGGGTGAGCTTGTGCTGGTCGAGCAGGCTGCCCAGCGACTCCACGCGCTCGCGCTGGGTGTCGTGCTCGACGTGCAGTTGTTCGGCCGCCGCGTCCAGCGCGGCCACATCGGTGGCCTTCTGTTCGGCTTCCAACGCTTCGCGGCGCTTGGAAAGATCGATTGCCTGGCGGTCGAGATAATTGAGCTTGGTGCGCTCGACTTCGGCGGCGCGGCTGGACTCGCCGGCGGTGCGCGTATAGACGTCCCAGCGCTGCTGCCAGTCGGCCAGTTTGGATTCGGTGCTGCGCGCGGCGTCAGCGGTGTCGTCCTGCATTTGCTGCAGGGCTTCGAGCCTGGGCTCGCCTTCGGCCAGCGCCATGCGCAGCGTTTCGATCTGCTCGCGGTCGTTGGCGATATGGGCGGACAGCTCCCCATGTTCGCGCTCGGCCTCGGCCTGGGTCCGCTGCAGGCGGTCGGCGGTCTCGCGGTTGAAGCGCACCTGCTGTTCGACGCGGGCTATCTCGGCGCCGACCTTGTAGACCTCCGCCTGCACTTCGTTGAGGTGTTCGGTGGCGCCGGTGTGGCGCTCGCGCACGGACTCGAGCTGCGCCTCGATCTGACGCTGCCCGGCAAGCTGCTTCTCGATCTCGATCTCGGCGGCGGACAGGCCCTGCCCCTCGCCTTCGTGCTGGCCCTTGAAAGCGCGGTATTCGAGGGCGCGCAGCTCGGCTTCCTTGCGGGTCTGTTCTTCCTTCAGCGCCTTCCAGCGCTCGGCGGCGCGGGCCTGGCGGTTGAGGTGTTCGAGCTGTTTGTCGACCTCGTCGCGCACGTCCTTGACGCGGTCTAGGTTCTCGCGCGTGGACTTGATGCGGCTCTCGGTTTCCTTGCGGCGCTCCTTGTACTTGGAAATGCCGGCGGCTTCCTCCAGATGTGTACGCAGTTCTTCCGGGTGCGCCTCGATGATCTGGCTGATCATGCCCTGCTCGATGATCGAGTAGCTGCGCGGCCCCAGGCCGGTTCCGAGGAACAGGTCGGTGATGTCACGGCGGCGGCATCGACCGCCATTGAGGAAGTACGACGACTGTCCGTCGCGGGTGACCTGGCGCTTGACCGAGATCTCCGCGTACTGCGCGTACTCGCCCTGGATGGTGCCGTCCGCATTGTCGAAGATCAGCTCGACGGTCGCCTGCCCCACCGGCTTGCGCGCGTTGGAGCCGGAGAAGATCACGTCGGTCAGCGAGTCGCCGCGCAGGCGGCTGGCCGCGCTCTCGCCCATCACCCAGCGGATCGCGTCGATGATGTTGGACTTGCCGCAACCGTTCGGTCCGACCACGCCGGTCATGTTGGTCGGCAGGTGCAGCGTGGTCGGGTCGACGAAGGACTTGAATCCGGCGAGTTTGATCGTGGTAAGGCGCATGCGGGCTCAACAGTAGGGACGGCCCGCGGTGGATCGGGCGACAGGTCACTGTGCCAAACGCCGGGCGTCGTCGCAATGCGAACCTGGCGTGACAAGTGACTGGAACGAAACAATACAACTAATTGAAATTGCTAATTATGAGTCCTTGGCATCTATCGAGAGTGCATGGATGCCCTGGTCCATCAGCCCTTCCAGCGCCGCGTACACCATGCGGTGGCGCTTGATCGGCAGCACGCCGGCAAAGGCCGGACTGACGATGCGTACGTGGAAATGGCCCTTGCCGGCGTTGGCGTGGCCGGCGTGCTTGTGGCCCTCGTCGAGCACTTCCAGCTCCACCGGCGCCAAGGCATCGGCAAGGCGCTGGCGGATCTGCTCGACCATCGCGCTCATGGCAGGGTCTTGCGGAACGGTTTGACCTCGACACTGGCGTAGACGCCCGCAGCGACATACGGGTCGGCATCCGCCCAGCGCTGGGCGTCGGCCTGCGAGGGGAATTCGGCAATGATCAGGCTGCCGGTGAAGCCGGCCGGGCCCGGGTCGTCGGAGGCGATGGCGGGGAACGGACCGGCCAGCAGCAAGCGGGCTTCGGCCTGAAGCTTCTCAAGCCGCGCCAGATGTTCCGGCCGGGCGCTCTTGCGCTTGTCCAGCGACTCGGGGACGTCGGTGCCGACGATGGCAAACCACATGGCGTGATGCTCCAACCGGGAAACCGCCAAGTTTAGCCGACCCGCACCGTTGTCCGTTGGCGTGACTGCCACCGGGATCGTCGCGGGGCTGGCGGTCCCCTGGCGCGCTGCCTTGCACGCGGGTGCTTGAAAACCGGGCACGCTGCGCCCACTTGCTGGTTCGCCATGAAGCAAGGAGCAAGGGGTATGTGGTCGATGTTCGTGGACGGACTTTCATCACTGCTGGCGCAGCTGGCCACGTGGCTTGACGGGAGCTATGGCCTGGCGGTGATCGTGCTGGCGCTGCTGGTGCGTCTGGCCCTGTTGCCAATGACGCTGAAGACCGCCGAGCAGGGCTGGTGGCGGCAGCAGCAGTTGCTTGCGCTCAAGCCGAAGCTGGCGCGGCTCAATGAGCGCCACGCCGGCGATCCGGCGGCAAAGGCAAAGGCCATGCAGGCGCTATATCGCGAGTATGGCGTCAGTGGCGGATTGGGCAGCAGCCTGCTGGTTGCGCTGGTGCAGGCGCCGCTTGGCGCTGGCATCTATGCGGCGATCCGCCAGGGTGTCGCGGGGGCCGGATCGTTCCTGTGGATACCGAAGCTGGCGCGGCCGGATGTGATGCTGGCGCTGGTGGTGGGCCTGTTGAGTTTCGCGGCGCTGTTGCTCAATCCGGCGATGTCCGAGCAGGCGCGCACGCTGCTGCACTGGTTGCCGGTGGTGGTGTCGTTCCTCGTGGTCTGGCACCTGGCCGCGGGACTGGGACTGTACTGGGCTGGATCGAGCGGCGTGAACCTGCTGCAGGTGGCGCTGCTGCGGCGGCGCGTACGCCACCGTGCGCGGCGATAACCGAGGTGGGCTTCAGCCCACCATGCCCGATCATCGAGGGAACTGTGGGTTGAAGCCGCCCTACTTTGCGTAGCGTTGCACCATCCGTCGGACACTTTACCCGCGTGACGGCGAAGGATCGGCGGTCAGGCTTCCGGACGCATGTATGGAAACAGCAGCACGTCGCGGATCGAGGCCGAGCCGGTCAGCAGCATCACCAGGCGATCGATGCCGATCCCCAGGCCACCGGTCGGCGGCAGGCCGACTTCCAGCGCGCGGATGTAGTCGGCGTCGAAGTGCATGGCCTCGTCGTCGCCCGATTCCTTGGCCTCGACCTGCGCCTTGAAGCGCGCGGCCTGGTCCTCGGGGTCGTTGAGCTCGGAGAACCCGTTGGCGATCTCCTTGCCGTTGATGAAGAGCTCGAAACGGTCGGTGATGCCCGGGTCCGTATCGCTCTCGCGCGCCAGCGGGGAAACCTCCACCGGATGGTCGGTGATGAAGGTCGGCTGGATCAGCGTGTGCTCGACGGTTTTCTCGAAGATTTCCAGCAGCAGCTTGCCCCAGCCGTAGCCCGGCTTGACGTGGACGCCCAGGCGCTTCGCATGCGCCACCATGGCCTCGCGATCGCGCAGTTCCTCGCGTTTGATCCCGGGGTTGTGCTCCAGCACGGCGTCTTCCATGCGCCAGCGGCGGAACGCCGGACCGACGTCGATCTGCGCGCCTTCCCAGGTCACCTCGGTGGAACCGAGCACGTTCTGCGCCGTCTCGCGGATCACCGCCTCGGTGAGGTCCATGATCTCGTGGTAGGTGGCGTAGGCCTGGTAGAGCTCAAGCATGGTGAACTCGGGGTTGTGCCGCGTCGACACGCCCTCGTTGCGGAAATTCCGGTTGATCTCGTAGACGCGGTCGAACCCGCCTACGACCAGGCGCTTGAGGTACAGCTCCGGCGCCACGCGCAGGTACAGGCTCATGTCGAGCGCGTTGTGGTGGGTGACGAAGGGGCGCGCCGTGGCGCCGCCGGGGATGACGTGCATCATCGGCGTTTCCACTTCCATGAAGCGGCGCGGTTCGGCTTCCAGCCACTTGCGCATGAAGCCGATGATCCTCGAGCGCAGCGCGAAAGTGCGGCGCGCCTCCTCGGTCACGATCAGGTCGACATAGCGTTGGCGGTAGCGCTGCTCGACGTCGGCCAGGCCGTGGAATTTGTCCGGCAGCGGGCGCAGGCTCTTGGTCAGCAGGCGCAGGCTTTCCACCTTGACCGACAACTCGCCGGTCTTGGTGCGCATTACTTGCCCTTCGGCGCCGACGATGTCGCCGACGTCCCAGCCCTTGAACGCCTCGTAGGTTTCCTCGCCCACCGTGCCCTGGTGGATGAACAGCTGGATGCGGCCGGTGAAGTCCTGCATCTGCACGAAGCTGACCTTGCCCTGCACGCGCTTTAGCACGATGCGACCGGCCATCTTCACGCGACGTGCGGCCGCTTCGACAGCCTCGGCGTCGTGGTCGACGAATTCGTTGCGCAGGTCGCCGGCGAAGGCGTCCACCTTGAAGTCGTTCGGAAAGGCCACGCCCTGCCCGCGCAGCGCCTTGAGTTTCTCGCGGCGCTCGGCGATCAGCTTGTTCTCGTCGACGGGCAGGTTTTCGGTGGCTTCGCTCATGGATGGTTCCGTGGCCGCGGGCCGGTGCCGGCAGCGGGTGTCTCGTGATGGGTGAGGTTCGATGAAACGTGTCGCGGGCGTCGGTTCTGCTAGTCGAACACCTGCTTGACCGCATGTTTGGTGGCGTTCCAGCCATCACGCGCGCCATGGCCGACGGCGATGCCGGCCTTCTTCGCGCCATGGCCGACGGCGATGCCGGCCTTCTTCGCGCCATGGCCGATGCCCAGGCCCGCCTCTTTCGCGCCGTGGCCCACCTTCCTGGCGACGTCGCGCGTGGCATGGCCGACGTCGCGTGCGCCATCAGCCACGCCATGGCCGACGGCCTTGGCATCCTGCTTGATCGACTGGCCGGCGCCGCTGTCCTGCGCGGCCGCGCCAAACGTGGCCAGCGCGGCGCAGGCAAACAGGAACACGCCGATGGTCTTGCCGTTCATTCGGTCACCTCCTCGGGGTCCGGATCAGGCGTCGATGCGCTTGGCGCCCGCATCCAGGCCGGACTTGAGGCTCGCCTCGATGAACTCGTCCAGGTCGCCGTCGAGGACCTTTTGCGTGTCGGAGCGTTCCACGCCGGTGCGCAGGTCCTTGATGCGGCTCTGGTCGAGCACGTAGTTGCGGATCTGGCTGCCCCAGCCGATGTCGGACTTGCTCGCTTCCAGCGCGTCCTTCTCGGCGTTGCGCTTCTGTACTTCCAGTTCGTACAGCTTGGCCGCCAGCATCTTCATGGCGCGGTCGCGGTTGGCGTGCTGGCTGCGCTCGGTCTGGCAGGCCACCACCACGCCTGAGGGCACGTGGGTAATGCGCACGGCCGACTCGGTCTTGTTGACGTGCTGGCCGCCAGCGCCGGAAGAGCGGTAGACGTCGGTCTTCAGGTCCGCCGGATTGATCTCGATGTCGATGTCGTCGTCGACTTCGGGTGAGACGAACACGGAGGTGAAGCTGGTATGGCGGCGGTTGTCCGAGTCGAACGGGCTTTTGCGCACGAGGCGGTGCACGCCGATTTCGGTCTTGAGCCAGCCATAGGCGTAGTCGCCCTCGACGCGGAAAGTCGCGGATTTGATGCCCGCCACTTCGCCGCCGGACACTTCCATCAGCTCGACCTTCCACCCGCGCGATTCGGCCCAGCGCAGGTACATGCGCAGCAGCATCTCGGCCCAGTCCTGCGCCTCGGTGCCGCCGGCGCCGGCCTGGATGTCGACGAAGGCGTTGTTCGAATCCATCTTGCCGGAGAACATGCGCTGGAACTCGAGCTTGCCCACCCGGGCCTCGAGTTTCTGCACGTCGTCAGCGACGGACTGGACAGTGTCCTCGTCGCCGTCGGAGGCAGCCATGTCGAGCAGTTCCTTCGCGTCGGACAGGCCGGCGGTGAGCTCGTCGATGCCGGTGACGACGGTATCCAGGCGGGCGCGTTCGCGGCCAAGCTCCTGCGCGCGTGGCGGATCGTCCCAGACGGTGGGACTTTCCAGCTCGCGGCTTACTTCTTCGAGGCGCTCGCGCTTGGTGGCGTAGTCAAAGATACCCCCTAAGCGACTCGACGCGGCCGGTGAGGTCCGCGATCTGCGCATGGATCGGATTGGTCTCGATCATGAAAACGTATGGCCGTGGTTGTGGCGCCCGGACGGGCGCTGGCGAGAACGGCGAAGGATAGCAAAGCGCCGCGGCGGTCGGATACGCGGCGGCTGCGTGATTCTTGCGAATCCACCCTTCAGTAGAACAGGCGTGCGCTCAGCTGCGTCTGGGTGCCGCGGATGCGGGGCTGCAACCCGTAATCGGCACGGGCGGTGCGCGTGCTGTCGATGTGCAGCACCTCGAACGTCAGGCGCAGCCAGTCGTGGGGACGCCAGTTGAGGGCGGCAGTGACCGCATTGCCGTGCTCCCCTTCGTGCAGCCCCGGGGTTTCGGGCAGTTCGCGCGTACTGAAGTGGTCCAGCCGTAGTGCGGGTCGCCACGCACCGCGATTCCAGCCGGCCAGCAGGTACGCGGCCCGATAGCGGGTAGTGAACACCAGGTTCGGCACCGGCTCGATCACGGTATCGCCGTCCATCGCCTGGGCCAGCCAGGTGATCGGCCCGGTGTCGGCGGTGGCGCCCAGGCTCCAGAAGCGGGTGCGCCAGGCGTACAGGCGCTCGCCGCCTTCGTAGGGTTGCCAGGCTTGGGGGTCGGCGTGGTTGTCGTAGTGCATCAGGCTGAGGCGGCCCCAGCCGCGCGCGCGCCACGTCAACTGGGCGTAGTTGCCCCATTGGTGGCCGATGCGGCGGAACGGGTCGTAGCGCATTGGCGGCTCCTCGCCGTCGTCGCGCACGTAGGCATCGGGTTCGCGCAGACGGCTGCCGATGCCATAGGTCAGGTCGCTGAGCGACCAGCCGCGGACCGCCAGCAGGTTGCCGGCCGGGTCGTTGCGCTGGAACAGCGCGCCGCGCAGTTCCCAGCTGGCGATCTCGCCGCGCCGCTCGATGCGGCCCTCGGCACCGACCGCGCGCAGCTCCTCGCCGACCCAGCTGTTGATCGCCGAAGGCGTGAGCGTCCACGGACTGGTCCAGCCGATCGCGTCGTTCTCCAGCGAGACCGGCGGAAAGAACGCGCCAGCCTGCACCGACCCGCGCCAGCGCGTGGTCGATACGGGTCGCCAACGCAGGTAGGCCTCCAGCATGTCGATGCCGGCGCGGTCGCCATCCTGCAGTTGTAGGCCGGCGAAGGCGAGCAGCGAGGGCGTGAGTTGCGCGGTGCCGGCCAGCGCGGCGCCGCCGAAGCGTGCCTCGACGCCACCGCCGCCGTAACGCGTCTTGCCGAGCCCGCCCTCGACCCAGCTGCGCTCGGATGGCGCGGCCACCAGGCGGCCATCGACGTAGCCGTGCAGGCTGAAATCTTGCGCGTAGCCCGCCAGCGGCAGCGCAGCCAGGCAGGCCAGGGCAAGCCGGCGAAGGCCGCGGCCGAGACTCATGCCACCCCGGCCCGCTCAAAGGCGAAGCCCGCCAGTTCCGTCGCCGGCAGCGGGCGCGCGATGAAGAAGCCCTGCGCATGGTCGCAGCCGATCGCCGCGAGTTGTTCCAGCGCCCCCTCGTCTTCCACTCCCTCGGCGGTGACCTGGAAGCCGAGGCGATGCCCGAGTTCGACGATCGAGCGCACGATGGTCTGGTCGCTGGCGTCGCGAGCCAGATGACGGACGAAGGTCTGGTCGATCTTCAGCTCGCTCACCGGCAAGTGGCGCAGATAGGCGAAGGCGGACTGGCCTACGCCGAAATCGTCCACCGCGATGCCGACACCGAGGTCGGCCAACCCCCGCAGCACGCGGATCGCCGTTTCCGGCTCGCCGATCACGGCGCGCTCGGTGATCTCGACAGTCAGCTTGCCGGGCGGAAGTCCGTGGATGGAGAGCAAACGCCCGATGCGCAGCGGCAGTTCCGGTTCCCCCAGGTCGCGTGCCGAGAGATTCACCGCCACATTCAGGTCGAGCCCGCGCGCGTGCCAGCGGCTCGCCTGGGCAATGCCGGAGGCCAGCGCCCAGCGGGTCAGCCGCTGGATGTTGCCCGTGTCTTCGGCCATGCCGATGAAGTCCTGCGGCGGCACGATCCCGCGGCGCGGATGGTGCCAGCGCACCAACGCCTCGACGCCGTCCACGCGACGCGTGTCCAGCGCGAGCTTGGGCTGGTAGTGCAGCAGCAGGTGATCGTGATCGAGCGCCTCGCGCAGCTCGCCCATCAGCGACAACCGTTCGGTGCGATGGGGGTCGGTTGCCGCGTCGTAGAAGGCCAGCGGACGGGTCGAGCCGGTGGCCGCGAACTGGGCCACTTCGCCGTGGCGCAGCAGCACCGACGCCAGCGCTCCGTCCTCCGGGTACATGGCGATGCCGATCGCCGGCAGGGTGTCGACGCTCACGTCCGCCTCGACGTAGGAGGCGTTCAACGCATCGAGGATGCGCAGCGCCGCGGCGACCGCCTCGGTGCGGTCCGCGTCAGGCAGCCAGGCGACGAACTGGGTATCGGTGGCGCGCGCCAGGTAGGCCCTGGCGGCCACGCGCCCCAGGCGTATGCCGACTTCGCGCATCAGGCGGTCGTAAAGGCCATGGCCCATGGTCTTGATGATGTCGGGCACACGCGTGAGACCGACCATCAGCAGCGCGCCGTGGGTCGTGCCGGCGTCCCGCGCACGATCGATCGCGGCCTCGGCGGCCACGCGGTTGGGCAGGTCGGTGACCTGGTCGTGCAATGCCTGCTGGCGGATGCGCTCCTCGCGCTGGCGGACCGCTTCGGCCATGGTGCCGAAGGCCGCGGCGAGTTCGCCCAGTTCGTCGCGACGGCCGAGGCTGGGCAGCGCACGGTAGTCGCCCGCCTCGATGCGCCGCGCCGCGCCGGCGAGGGATTCCACCGGGCGCGACACGCTGCGCGCGGTCAGCCACGCGCCGATCAGGCCGACCACCAGTCCCAGGCCAAGCAGGAAGCCCCAGGCGATCACCACTGCGCGGAATGGCCGCAAGGCGTCGCCCAACGAGTAACCGAGCACCGCCACCACCGGGGCGCTGCTGCGCGCCTGGCTCAGCGGCTGCGCCAACACGAGGTATTCGTGTCCCTGGATGCGGCGCACCGCCGGGCTCGTCGGCAGATCCTGGCCGGCCAGGCTGGCGACCAGTCCGGTATGCCTGAGCCCCTGCGCGGCAGCGATCCAGCCCGAAGTGTCCGGCCGCACCGCGAGCTCGATATCGCCAGGCAGCGCGGACAGTTCACGCAGGTGCGCCAGCAGCGCGTCGTCCAGCGGTACGTAAACCACCACCAGCCCGACCGGCTGGGGCGCGTAGATGGGCACCACCACCACCCAGTACGCCTTGGACTGCAGCGCCACCACGGCCGCGACGCGCCGGTCGAAGGCATGCTCGACAAGATCAGGAAAGGCGAAGCGCTTGCCGTTCGCATGCGCGTCGGCCGTATCCACCTCGACCACCCCGTCCAGGCCGACCAGTTGCATGCGCGAGGCGCCTACCCGGCGGCCGTGGTTGCGCAGCACGGAAAACACCGTGCCGTGGTCACGTTCGGCGATCGCCGAGCGCAAGGCGTAGTCCAGCGTCATCACTTCGACGTTGCCGGCCACGCGTGCGGAAAGATCGTCCATCTGCGCCACGAAAGCCTGCGCGTTGACCGCGAGCTGGCGTTCGCCCTCGCTGACCATCGCACGCCGGGTCACGCCGTAGACCAGCGCGGCCGTCAGCAGCTGCACGGTCACCAGGGTGGCGACGAAGAACAGTGCCAAGCGGAGGCGGAAGCCGACGACGGCGCGCATGGGGTCAGTAGTCCAGGTGCTCGCGATCGGTGAACCCGCGCGGGTCGGGAATAAGCGAGAGGGTGAAGTCGGCGTGCTGCGCCTCCGTCCCCTCGCCTACCACGGTCATTTCGCTCGGCTGCATCTGGCCTGGCCGCAGCTGCGGGTGCCATACCGTCACGGTGTAACTCCCCGGCGGCAGTTGTTCGAACACTGCCTGGCCCTGCGAGGGCGTCACCTTGGCCTGTCCGGAGGTAATCAGCAGGTAGGCGATCATGTGGTCGTGGATGTTGCAGCCGACCGCGACCAGGCCGGGCTGGTCCAGCGTCACCGGCGGCGAACTCTCGCCCGGACGCAGCAGGAACTCGAACGCCTTGGCTTCGGAAAAGGAATAGACGTGGTGGCGGGTGCCGTCGCTGTTGCGGAACACCACGCGGTCGCCGGGGTGGACCACCTGCACGTAAGGAATGAAGGTCTCGTCCCGCTGGTCGACGTAGCGGGTGACCGGCGAGGGCGGCGGTTCGGTCGAAGGGTTGGCCGGGGTCACGGTTACCACCGCGTCGCCCACGGCATGTCCGCCACTATCGCTGACCCGCACCACCAGTTGGCCGGCCCACGACGTACCCGCGCAGCCGGCCAGCAGCCAAGCCAACAAAAGTCGCCCGCGCATGACGCGCACTCCTGGATGTCCCCGGCGCTAGCCTAACCCATGCATCCGCGCCCCGGTCAATGGGTGTCGGTCCGCGAACGATCCGTTCAATCCACGCCCATTTGGCAGCCGGAAGCGCACCCTTACCTTGCATGCCTGGCCGGCATCACGCGCGGCAGGAGGTCGACATGATCGAACGCAGGGCTTTTGACACCTTGGGTGGCGCCAACCATGGCTGGCTCGACGCCAAGCACCACTTTTCCTTCGCCGGCTACCACGATCCCGCCCGCATGGGCTGGGGCGCGCTGCGTGTGTGGAACGACGACACCATCGCCCCGCGCAGCGGCTTTCCGCCGCACCCGCACGCGGACATGGAAATCATCACCTACGTGCGCGAGGGTGCGATCAGCCATCGCGACAACCTCGGCAACGAGGGCCGCACCGTTGCCGGCGACGTGCAGGTGATGAGCGCGGGCACCGGCATCACGCATGCCGAGTACAACCTGGAGGCCGAAACCACCCGCATTTTCCAGATCTGGATCATCCCCGACCGACCGGGCGGCGCGCCGGCATGGGGCGCGCGGCCCTTCCCCACCGGGGAGCGGGCCGGCCGCTTCGTGGCGCTGGCCAGCGGCTTCCCCGGGGACGCCGACGCGCTGCCGCTGCGTGCGCAGGCCCGCGTGCTCGGCGCGACGCTCCGCGCGGGCGAACAAGCGGACTATCCGCTGGGCGGCAGCCGGCATGCCTATCTGGTGCCGGCGAAGGGTGCCGTGGAGGTCAACGGCGTGCGGCTCGATGCGCGGGACGGCGCAGCGATCAAAAGCGAACCGTCGTTGCGCGTGACCGCACTCGAGGATGCCGAACTGGTGCTGGTCGACGTGCCCGCCTGAAGCGACGCTTCGCATACGGAAGCCGTCGTAGCGTGCCGTGGCCGTCGGAGGACCACTGCATGCCCCAACCAACCGGACGCCAGCGCGCCAGCGCCGCGGAAGATCCGAACGAAGTCGACGCCCGCGACGGTTTCTCGCTCTCGCGCGAAGAGAGGGGCGAAGTCGAGCAGAAACGCCCTCCACGCGTGGCCGTGCTGCACGAAACGATCCGCCTGGAAGGCGAGGAGGAACTCAGCCGGGGCCTCCTCGCCCTGAGCCTCTCCGCGCTTGCGGCCGGGCTGTCGATGGGCTTCTCGATGCTGGCCCGCGGCCTGTTGCACCGGCACCTGGAAGGTGTGCCGGGCGCCTTTCTCGTCGAGAGCCTGGGTTACCCGTTCGGCTTCCTGGTGGTGATCCTGGCGCGGCAGCAATTGTTCACCGAGAACACGATGACCGCGGTACTGCCGCTGATGACGCATCCGAACCTGCGCAAGCTCGGGTCGCTGCTGCGGCTGTGGTCGGTGGTGTTCGCGGGCAACCTGATCGGCACCGCGCTGTTCGCTTACGGCATCGTGCACATGCAGTTGTTCGACGAGGGTACCCGGACGGCCCTGTCGGGCATCGGTGCCGAGGTCATGGGCAACACGCCATGGCAGATGTTCACCAAGGGCATCGTTGCCGGCTGGCTGATCGCCACGATGGTATGGCTGTTGCCGGCGGCGGAGCATGCGAAGATCACCGTGATCGTGCTCACCACCTACCTGATCGCGCTGGGCGGCTTCACTCACATCATCGTGGGATCGGTGGAGACGTTCTACCTGGTGTTCACCGGTGGACTGTCCATCGAGGAGTTCGTCACGCAGTTCGCGCTGCCGACGCTGGCCGGCAACATCGTCGGCGGAAGCTGCATCTTCGCGCTCATCAGCCACGCCCAGGTGCGCGGCGACGAGGCCGAGGAGGAAGCGCAAGATGCGGAGGGCGCCGGAACACGCAACGGGCAATCCTGAGGGCATGACCGACGACCTGCCCGCCAACGACCCTCACGCCGACACGTTTCACGCCATCGACTGGCCGGCCGTCCACGCCGCGCTCGACGCGCATGGCCACGCCGAGTTGCCTGGCCTGCTGGCACCGCAAATCTGCCGCGAACTGACTGAGCTTTATTGCCATCGCGAACACTTCCGCAGCCGGGTCGTGATGGCGCGGCACGGCTTCGGCCAGGGCGAATACCAGTACTTTGCCTATCCCCTGCCCGCGCAGGTCGAGGCGCTGCGCATGGGCATCTATCCCCGGCTGGTGCCGCTGGCCAACCGGTGGAACGAAGCGATGGGGATTGATGTGCGCTATCCGCCGGCTCATGCCGACTATCTGGCGCGCTGCCACGCGGCCGGTCAGGTGCGGCCCACGCCGTTGCTGCTGCGCTACCGGTCAGGCGACTACAACTGCCTGCACCAGGACCTGTATGGCGAACACGTCTTCCCGCTGCAGGTCGCCGTGCTCCTGTCTGCGCCCGGCATCGATTTCAGCGGAGGCGAGTTCGTACTGACCGAGCAGCGCCCGCGCATGCAGTCGCGTGCCGAAGTGGTACCGCTCGCACAGGGCGATGCCGTGATATTCGCGGTCCACCATCGTCCCATGCAGGGCGCCCGCGGCTCATATCGGGTGAACCTGCGGCACGGCGTGAGCAAACTGCGCGGCGGTGCGCGCCACACGCTCGGCGTCATCTTTCATGATGCAGCCGAGTAGCGTGCACTCGCGCAACCGGCAAGTCCGCGGTGTCGCGTCCGCCTTCCGAGTTACGCCGTGAACTTCCATGCATGAGCGATAGCTTCGACCAATCCGCATCAATGCATCGATCGGGTGCAACGCAATGCACACCTCGTTCACGCGATGCACCCTCACAATGATTTTCGTTCTTCACCCGCTCGCGATGCTTACTGGATGAACGTGAGCCAACTTTAAATTGCTCCGATCCGGCACTTGCCAGCAGGCATCACCGCCACTACGCTCCCGCCGAATCAAGAATGATGCCCATCGCTCACGGGCATCTGCACGCGACGAACCGGAGGGGTCCGGATCGGCGCGACCCGGCAGAAAGATTGCCGGATGGAACCACCGCTGTAGGCGGAAACAATCCAAGCAGCAGCCGCAATCGCGCAGACCGCAGACGGTCGCGATTGACAGTGCGCGCGCAAACGATCACGCCGGCTCCGGACCAGCCGGCTCCAACGCCACACTCCCGTGGCAAAGCGTCGCGACTCCTGTTTCGGTCGCGGCGATCAATCCAGGTGGTAACGGCCTGCCCGCCCGTCCACCGCAACGGCGCTCGAGATGGAAGTTTCATCCCGCGCGTACAGCACGCTGGAGGCAGACAATGAAACTTTCCATGCTGTTGTGGCTGACGTCCGTACTGCCCCAGCCGATCGCCGACCAGGCTTGCCTGGCGACGACCGTGTATCTGGAGGCACGCAGCGAGTCGACCATCGGTCAGCTCGCTGTCGCGGAAGTCGCTCTGCGCCGCCGCGAACGCGGCCGCTGGGGCGACACCGTCTGCAAGGTGGTAGCCGCGCCCCACCAGTTCGCCATCACCGCCACGCCCGGCTCCTACGACATCACGAACTTCAAAGCCTTCACCAAGGCCTGGAAGGTTGCCGGCTATTCGATGGACAACTGGGCCCTGCCGCTGGCCCAGCGCCAGCTGCTCGTACCACATGCGGATCACTTCGCCACTGTGGCTATCGCGCCGGCCTGGTCGCTCAACCACACCAGCACCACGATCGGCGAGCACCGCTTCTACGCGGTCAACTGAAAGGTTTCCGGCAGCAAAAAGGCCCTCGCGAGAGGGCCTTTCTTTTTGGACGCTTATACGTCCGCAGGCTACATGGCGTAAACGTGGTCACCCCGAACCTGTGCGTAGTCGCCCACGCGAAGGCCAGGATCTTCCTTCTGTGTCACCGTGGCGTACTGCCCGTTATCCAGGCGCACCGTGACCCGCCAAGCCGGAACCTCGCCGTTACCACTGCGCTTGCCGACCTGGTTGCCTACCACGCCGCCGGCCACTGCACCGGCAACAGTGGCGGCCTTGCGGCCGTTGCCCTTGCCCACCTGGTTGCCCAGCACGCCGCCGGCCACCGCGCCGATGACCGCGCCCAGGGTGCCATGGCCGCCATCCTCCACGTAGACCTGCTGGATATCCTGCACCACTCCGCAGCTCTGGCAGCGCGTGCTGCCGTAGCCGGAACTCTGGTAGCCACCGTTGTTGTAACCGCCATTGTTGCCTGGCCCGGTGGCGCAGCCACCGAGGGCGAGGCTACCCGCCAGAGCGGTGGCGAGAGCGAGATTGCGGGATCGGTTGAACGTCATGGCGCGACTCCTCGATGTGGGGTTGAGTCGATGATCGCGAACGGTCCGTCCATGGACCGCGTAGGGAACGTCAGACCATCAATGCGCGTCCGAAACGGCAACGACGCCTTCCTGCACCTGGACGCGATCGCCCGGGTCGTGGTCCATCCGCACCGTGCGGGTGACGCCGTTGTACTCGTAGCGCACGTTGTAACCGACCACCTTGGTGCTGCTGTCGTTGACCGTCTCGCACTTGCGCTCGGTCGTCGTGGTGACGGTCGGCTGCTGGCGCTTCTCCTGGATCTTCTTGCCTGCATAGCCACCCGCGACCGCGCCAGCCACCGTTGCAAGGGTCTTGCCCTTGCCGCCGCCGACCTGGTGGCCGAGCAGGCCACCGGCGACCGCACCGATTGCCGTGCCGGCGATCTGATGCTGGTCCTTGGGCGGTTCGCTGTGCGTGACCGCTTCGTCGTGACAAACCTGGTGGGGATTGTTCACCGTCTTGCGCACCGGGTCCACGCTCACCACGCGCGCGTACTTGACGCCGTTGTCCGCGGCCGTGGCGCTGGACTGGGCGTTGGCCAGGCCGGCATCGGCACTGGCGTCGCGGTTGCAAGCCGAAATGCCCATCGCGAGCGATGCCGCGATTCCCACCTGAAGCGCATTGACCATCAACCTGTTCATGACTTGCATCTCCTTCGTTTCATTGCGGCGTGGCGGGCGCGCCATGCGTCCACCATTCACCTGCGGAACCATTGAACCTTCGCCATACTGAATCCGGCCTAGACATTCCTCCCTACGCGCAACCCAGGTGACGAACGCGTGACGGAACACTCACATCCGCCTCTGTCCCGGCCCGGCCCCTGGCTGGTCGACAGCCACGTGCACATCGACGACGCCAGTTTCGACACCGACCGCGCGCAGGTCCTCGCGTGCGCTGCCGCTGCGGGCGTGCGGCAGATGATCGTGCCGGGCATCGACGCCGAGAGCTGGCCGCGCATCGACGCCTTGTGCCAAGGCCACGAGGGACTCTATCCGGCCTACGGCCTGCATCCGCTGTTCCTCTCGCGGCACCGTCCCGAGCATCTGCGACTGTTGCGCGAGCGCCTCGGTCACGGCACCGCCGTCGCGCTGGGCGAGATCGGGCTGGACTTCTACGTGGAGGAACTCGACCGCGACCTTCAGCAGCATTACTTCGAGGAACAATTGGCACTGGCCGGGGAGCTCGGCTTGCCGGTGATTGTGCACGCCCGTCGTGCGGTCGAGGAGGTCGTGCTCGCCTTGCGGCGATTCCCCGACCTTCGTGGCGTCGTGCACAGTTTCGCGGGGAGCGAGCAGCAGGCCGAGCGGCTCTACGAAATGGGTTTCATGCTCGGCATCGGCGGCCCGATCACCTATCCCCGCGCCAAGCGACTGCGACGCCTGGTCTCGGACATGCCGATCGATTGCCTGTTACTGGAAACGGACGCGCCCGACCAGCCGAACGCAGGGCGCCAGGGCACGCGCAACGAGCCGGTTCGCATGCTGGAAACGCTGCAGGCGATTGCCGAGCTGCGCGGCGAGACCCCCGAGGCCGTCGCCGCTGCCACTACGGCGAACGCCTGCCGCCTGTTCGGCCTCCCGCCCTCGGCGTTGCTGTAGAAGCGCACCTTGCGCGCGCGCCCGTGCGTCGCGCGAAAGGTCCATTCCACGGCGCTACCGGCACTTGCCTGTCTTTCGCGCCCGCGCTATTTTTGTTCACTGGTGAAATATGAGCTGGTGAAATGGCACGTCTGGGCGACTGCATCGCAATGATGGACGAGGGGATCGGCCGCGTGAGCCAGGTCATCCCCGACATCCCAGCAACCGAAGCGCGTCTGACCCGTCTGCTGCTCATGGTCGGCCATGCCTTCGACGAAGCCGTGGAAGAGGCGCTCAAACCCAACAAGATCAACCACAGCGATTTCCTCACGCTGATGATCCTGTACAGCCGCCCCGACGGCAGTTCCACGCCCGGCGAGCTCTGCGAATACACCTCGCAGGGCGCGACCAACATGACCCGCATCGCCAACGCGCTGGTCAAGCGCAGGCTGATCACGCGTGGCGCCAGCGAGGAAGACCGCCGCCGCGTGGTCATCCGTATCACCCCTGCCGGGCGGCGCTTCGTGCAGAAGCTGCTGCCGCCCCTGTTTCCGCGCGTCAGCGCGGCATTCGTTGGTTTCAACGAGGCCGACAAGCGCAGTTTCAGCCGCCTGCTGCGCAAGCTCGCCGACAACCTCGATCAGCTGGACGAGACCCCCTCCCCGAAGGACGTTCCATGAAACCTGCCCTGCTCCGCCTTCGCACCGCGCTGGCCGCGGCAATCGCGCTGGCGCTGGTCGCGTGCGCCACGCCGCCGGCGAAGCTGTCCTCGCCGCAACTTCGCGACGACGTGCCGCTCGCCGGCCTGGAAACCGCCATTCGCGCCGGCTGGCCCGATGCGCAGTGGTGGCATGCCTATGACGATCCGCAGCTCGACGACCTGATGGACCGCGCCCTGCGCCAGGCGCCGGATCTCGCGCTGGCGCAGAGCCGTGTACAGAGCGCCGAGGAGTCCGCACGGCTGGCCGCGGCGCAAATGGGGCTGACGGTCAACGGCAACGTCCAGTATTCGCGCCAGCGTATGAGCGAGCACGGCCTCATTCCCGCGCAATTCCTCGGCTTCACCTGGTACAGCCAGGCCGACCTCGGCGTGCAGTTGAAGTACGAATTCGACTGGTGGGGCAAGAAGCGGGCGACGGTGGAAGCGGCGCTGGACCAGGCGCACGCCGCCGAGGCACAGCGCAGCGCGGCCGCACTGGCACTGCAATATGCCGTTGCCAGCACCTACTTTGGCTGGCAGGCCGACCAGGCCCGGCTTGCGCTCGCCGACAGGTCGATCGCCGCCGGTGAACAACTGCTGCACATCGCCCAGTTGCGCGTGCGCCAGGGCGTCGACCTGGCCGACACCGCCGAGCAGGCGCGGGCGCAGCTCGCTCAACTGAGGCAGATGCGCACCGCGATCGAGGGCGCGGCCAAGATCAATCGCGTGGTGCTCGCCTCGTTGCTGGGCGTGGCGCCGGCGCAGTTGCCGGAGCTCACGGCGCGCCCGCTGCCGGCGGTCGCCCCGGGGCTTCCCGGCAACGCCAGCCTCGATCTCGTCGCCCGTCGTCCGGACATCGCCGCCAGCCGCTGGCAGGTCGAGGCGACCCTCAAGCAGACCGACGTGGCGCGCGCGCAGTTCTTTCCGGACCTCAGCCTCACGGCGCTGGCTGGCCTGTCCAGCATCGACATGGGCAAGCTGTTCACCGCCGGCAGCCGCGTCTTTGCGGTGACGCCGGCGCTGCACCTGCCGATCTTCGAAGGCGGCGCACTCGAGGCGAACTATGGCCTCAGCCGCGCCCAGCTCGACAGCGCCGTGGCGCAGTACCGCAGCACGGTGCTGGCGGCCGCGCGCGACGTCGCCACGCAGGCGTTGGGAGCCGAGCAACTGGCCGCGCAGCGTAAGCAGCAACACGCGCAACTGACCGCGGACGAGCGCCTGCTCGCCAACGCCCAGGCGCGCCTGCGCCAGGGTGTGCGCGATGGTCGCGAAAGCCTCGCCGCCGAACTCGTCCTGCTGCAGCAGCGCGACGCGCAGACCCAGCTCCACGCGCAGGCGTTGGCCACCGATTTGGCGCTGATCAAGGCGCTCGGCGGCGGCTACCGCAGCGAAGCCCCTTCCGAAACCGCATCCAACACCCCTTCCCCCGGAGTCGACCATGAGCGCCACTGAAGCCGACAAGCACGCCGACAACGACAGCGGCCTGGCCGCCAAGAACCCGGCCAAGCGGCGCCGGGCGCTGATCATCGTGGCCGCCGTGTTCATCCTGGTCGCGCTCATCTGGTTGCTGCTGTGGCTGTTCGTGTTCTCGCACCGCGAGAAGACCGACAACGCCTACGTCGGCGGCAACCAGGTGACGATCTCAGCGCAGGTGCCCGGCACCGTGGTGGCGATCATGGCCGACGACACACAGCGCGTGGAGGCCGGCCAGGTATTGGTCAAGCTCGACCCGACCGATGCCCAGGTTCGTCTTGCGCAAGCGCGCAGCGCGCTGGCCCAGGCGGTGCGCGGCGTGCGCCAGCAGACCAGTTCGGCCAGCGGCGCCGATGCGCAGGTGACCGCGCGCAAGCTGGAGCTGGACAAGCTGGAGGCCGACCTCAAACGCCACTTGCCGCTGCTGGGCGCGCATGCCGAATCGCCCGAGATCGTGCAGCACCTGCGCGATGGCGTGGCGCAGGCGCGTGCCGGGCTGGATGCGGCCAAGGCGCAGGCCGCAGCCGCGCACGCCGCAGTCGAGGGTACGGATGTGGCCGAGAACCCATCCGTGTTGCAGGCCCGCGCCAATTTCCGCGCCGCCTGGATCGCCGCGCAGCGCAACGCGATTCTGGCCCCGGTCTCCGGCTATGTGGCCCAGCGCAGCGTGCAACTGGGCAACAGCATCGCGCCTGGCCAGCAGTTGATGACCGTGGTGCCGCTGCACGATCTGTGGATCGACGCCAACTTCAAGGAAGGCCAGTTGCAGCATATCCGTATCGGCCAGCCCGCGACCGTCGAGGCCGACATCTATGGTGGCGACGTCGAGTATCACGGCAAGGTGGTCGGCCTGGGCGCCGGCACCGGCAGCGCCTTCTCGCTGCTGCCGGCGCAAAACGCCACCGGCAACTGGATCAAGGTGGTGCAGCGCGTGCCGGTGCGCATCGCGCTGGACAACAAGGAGCTGGACAAGCATCCGCTGCGCGTGGGCCTGTCGACCGATGTAACCGTGGACATCTCCGACGATCGCGGCCCAGTGCTGGCGCAGGCGCCGGCGCAACAGCCTGTTGCCGAGACGAGCGTGTACGACCGCCTGATGGACAAGGCCGATGACGAAGCCCGGCACATCATCCAGGCCAACCTGCCCCGCGCCGCCAAATAACCTGAAGGCCCCGCCCCATGGCCGCCACGCCCAACGACACCAAGCCGCTGCCGCCCCTCCACGGCAGCGCGCTGGTACTGCTCACCATCGCCGTCGCGTTCAGCACTTTCATGGAAGTGCTGGACATGACCATCGTCAACGTAGCCGTGCCGCACATCGCCGGCAGCCTGGGCGTGAGCCCGAGCGAAGGCACCTGGACGATTAGCTCCTATGCGCTGGCCAGCGCGATCATGCAGCCGTTGACGGGCTGGATCGCGCGGCGATTCGGCGAGGTGCGCAGCTTCGTCGTGTCGGTGCTGCTGTTCGTCACCTTCTCGATGGTGTGCGGACTGGCGACCTCGATGCCGCTGCTGGTGATCGCGCGCCTGCTGCAGGGCGCCGGTTCCGGCCCGATGGTGGCGCTTTCGCTCACGCTGTTGCTGTCCAGCTATCCCAAAGCCAAGCAAGGGATCGCGCTGGCGCTGTGGGCGATGACCGTGGTGGTCGCGCCGATCTTCGGCCCGATCCTGGGCGGCTGGTTGACCGACAACTTCTCATGGCCGTGGATCTTCTACATCAACCTGCCGGTGGGCCTGGCCGCGGCGGTGATCACCTGGGGCCTGCTGCACAAGCGCGAGACGAAGACCGCCAAGACGCCGATCGACGCGGTCGGGCTGGGACTGCTGGTGATCGGCGTGGGCGCGCTGCAGTTCATGCTGGATAACGGCAACGACCACGACTGGTTCGCCTCGCCGATGATCACCACGCTCGGGATCATCGCGCTGGTCTGCCTCACCTTCCTGATCGTGTGGGAACTGCATGCCAAGCACCCGATCGTGGACCTGGCGCTGTTCAAGGAGCGCAACTTCACCGTGGGCGTGATTGCCCTGACGCTCGGCATGTTCGCCTTCTTCGGCATCAACGTGGTGTTCCCGCTGTGGCTGCAGGTGACGCTCAACTACACCGCCACCTGGGCAGGTCTGGCCACCGCACCGGTGGGCGTGCTGGCCTTCCTGATGGCGCCCATATTGGGCCGCAACATGCACCGGCTCGACCTGCGCGGCGTGGTGACGTTCTCCTTCATCGTGTTTGCGATCACGTCCTACTGGTTCTCCACGTTCAACAGCCTGGCCTCGTTCTCGTCACTGGTATGGCCGCGCTTCGTGATGGGCATTGCCATTCCCTGCTTCTTCATCCCCCTCAACCAGATCTACCTCTCCGGCCTGCCGCCGGAGCAGATCGCCAGCGCCACCGGCCTGTCCAACTTCTGCCGCACGATGGGATCGAGCATCTCCACCGCGGTGACGGTGACGCTGTGGCAGCACCGCGGCGAAACCCACCACGCCACGCTGACCGAAAACATCGACACCACGCACACGGCCGCCACCGGCTTTCTGCAGCAGGCAACGCACATGGGCATGTCGCACACGCAGGGCCTCGGTCTGCTTAACCAGCTGGTCACCCGCGAATCGCTGACTTTGGCGGTGAACGACGTATTCCTCGCCTGCGCGGTGCTGTTCGTTCTGCTGATCCCGATCCTGTGGTTCGCCCGGCCGCCGTTCGGCAGCGCGGGCGGTGCGGTAGGCCATTGACGCGTAGCGGCATGGGTTTCTTTGCTGCACCGGCGGGTGCAGCATGGATGTCTGGTGCAGCGCAATACCTTCTGCTAGCGTGTGCCGCATGGCACAAAAACTGCGCATCATCAAGAAGTATCCGAACCGCCGGCTCTACGACACGGAGATTTCCAGCTACATCACGCTGGAAGAAGTCCGTCAGCTGGTACTGGACGGCGAAACCTTCGAGGTCCGCGATGCCAAGAGCGGCGAGGACCTGACCCGCTCGGTGCTTCTGCAGATCATCTCCGAGCACGAGGAGAAGGGGCAGCCGATGCTCTCTCCCCAACTGCTCAGCCAGATCATCCGTTTTTACGGTGATTCGTTGCAGGGGTTCATGGGCCCTTATCTGGAGCGCAGCCTGCAGGTCTTCCTCGACCAGCAACAGCAGTTCCGCGCCCAGCTCAACAGCCTGATGGGACAAACGCCCTGGTCGATGCTCAACGAGCTCACCGAGCGCAACCTGGATGCCTGGAAGACCATGCAGCGCGGCTTCCTGGACGCCGCCGCGCAGACACCGCCGAACAAGACCCCCAAGGGCTGAGCCAGCTCTTTATCAGATAAATAGCCGTCCGCCGGGACGACATTCGCACCTTCTCCCCTCCGGGGAGAAGGTTGGGATGAGGGGCCGGGGCTCGCGGGGAGCCATCGCTCCAGGGTTGTCGATCGACAACCTCGTTTTGACCACCTTCTTCGCAAGACTTGCCCCTCACCCCAACCCTCTCCCCGGATGGGAGGGGGAGCCAAAAGGCGCGCCGCACCCAGCCCTTCCTCGGAGGAGGGGAAGCGAGCCATTGCAACCCCGCGCCGCTTGCGGAACAGTTCGGCGATGCCCGCAACGGATCGCCCATGAGCAGCAAACCTTCCATCACCCTGATTGGCGGCGGCCTGGTCGGCGCGCTGCTGGCCCAGCAGCTGGCGCGCCGCGGTTTCGCCGTGGATGTGTTCGAGAAGCGCCCCGACCCGCGCGTCGCCGGCTTCCTCGGCGGTCGCTCGATCAACCTGGCCCTGGCCGAACGCGGCCTGCAGGCGTTGCGCAGTGCGGGGCTGGCCGAAGACGTACTGCAGCACGCCGTGATGATGCGCGGTCGAATGGTGCACACCACGGACGGCCGCAGCGGCCTGCAGCGCTACGGCGTGGACGACAGCGAGGTGATCTGGTCTGTCTCCCGTGGCGGGCTCAACATGCTGCTGCTGGACGCCGCCGAGGCGGCTGGCGTGCGTTTCCATTTCGGCCAGGGCCTGGTTTCGGCCGATTTCGATGCCGGCCGCATCCGCGTGGCCGATCTCGATGGCATCGAACGTGAGCTCGATGCTCCGGTAGTGATCGGCGCCGACGGCGCGGGCTCCGCGCTGCGCATGGCGATGAATGCCCACCACCCGCTGGGCGAGCGCACCGAGTGGCTGGGGCATGGCTACAAGGAACTGGAAATCCCGCCCGCTTCCCGGTTGCCGCACGCGCTGCTGCGCGACAGTGGCGGCCACGACCAGTACGCCATCGAACCCAACGCGCTGCACATCTGGCCCCGTGGCGGCTACATGTGCATCGCCTTGCCCAACACCGAGGGCAGTTTCACCGTCACCTTGTTCCTGCCCACGCAAGGACCGCACCCGAGCTTCGCCACGGTGCCGGATGCGCGCGCGGCCGAGGCGTTCTTCCAGGACGATTTCGCGGATCTGCTGCCCCTGCTGCCCAGCTTCGCCGACGATTACGACGCCCATCCGGTGGGCACGCTTGCCACGCTTTACCTGGAGCGCTGGCACCTCGGCGGCCGCGCGTTGCTGGTGGGTGACGCTGCCCACGCCATCGTGCCTTTCCACGGCCAGGGCATGAACTGCGGATTCGAGGACACGGTGGTGTTGGCCGAGCTGCTGGAGGGCAACGGTCCGGTCGAAGCCTTCGCCGAGTTCCAGCGCATCCGCCAGCCCAACGCCGACGCGATCGCCGCCATGGCATTGGAAAACTACGTCGAAATGCGCGATTCGGTAGCCGATCCCCGCTATCTGGCCAAGCGCGAACTTGCCTCGCGCCTGGCTGCGCGGGCGCCGGAGCACTTCATGGCGCGCTACCGCATGGTTACCTTCACCCACCTGCCCTACGCCTACGCGCTCGAGCGTGGAGGTGCGCAGGATGTGCTGCTGGAGCAGTTGCTGCGCGATTCCAACGATGTGGCCTCGGTCGACCTGGACGCCGCCGTGGCCACCCTCAAAGCCACGCTGCCGCCCCTGCCGCCGCTGCGCCATGGATGAGGAATTGCTGAAAGCCTACTGCCGCAGCGCCTATCGCGTGCGCCTGCGCTCGGGCGGCGCCGCCACCATCCGGATCGGCGAGCCGTTGCCGGTCGCATTACGACCGCTGGCCGGCAACCGCGACTGGGGCTTTTTCACCGCCTGGAACCCGCGTTCCAGGCCAGTGCCGCCGACGGTGAACCGCGCGGCCGAACGGCGCCTGCTGGCCGACCTGCGGGCCGATACCTCGCTCGAGGTCCATCCGGCACTGGGCATGGGCACCGATGGCTGGCGCGAACCGAGCTTCTGGATCGTGGGCATCGGCCCGGAGGCGCTGGAGCGCCTGGGCGACCGGTACGGACAGAACGCCTGGCTGTTCGGGCACGGGGCGGGGGTTGCGGAGTTGCGGTTGGGCTGATTGCGACCTTCCGGCAAGGCGCTCCCATCCGTCTTTCGGCGCCTTCCCCCGCAGGCGGGGGAAGGCCCAATCAGCGTCCGGAGCCTTCCCGGGTGCGCCTCCACACCGCATGGACAAGTTACGCACGCATTGCGGACAATCCCCGGGATGACCTCCGCCCACGCCATCCCGCTGCTGCAAGCGCGGGGCCTGTCCTTTCTGCGCGCCGACGAGCCGGTGTTCGGCCCGCTGGATTTCGCCCTGCACGCAGGCGAACTGGCGCTGGTCGAAGGCGACAACGGGAGCGGCAAGACCACCCTGCTGCGCCTGCTGGCCGGCCTGCTGCACATCGGCGAGGGCGAACTTCAGTGGCGCGGACAGCGCTGGAGCCGCGACGCCTGCGCGAGCGAGGTGCTGTTCCTGGGCCATCAGCTCGGCCTGAAGATGGACATGAGCCCGCGCGAGAACCTGCACATCGTCGCCGGCCTGCATGGCACGCGCGAGGGCCGCAGCGCGGCGTCCGTGCTGGGCGAGGTCGGCCTGGCCGGCTACGAGGACGAACCCGTACGTCGCTTGTCCGCGGGCCAGAAGAAGCGCGCCGCACTGGCGCGGTTGTTGCTGCTGCCGGCGGCCCTGTGGTTGCTGGACGAGCCGTACGCGAACCTGGACCGCGCAGGCATCGCGCTGGTCAACCGGCTGCTGGAAACGCACATCGCCGAGGGCGGCGCGGCGCTCGTCACCAGCCACGGCGCGGTGAGCTTCCACGGCGGCGAACCGAAGCGGATCCGCATGCATGTTTGAGATGGTTGGTTCGTCACCGACACCGGAGCTGCCTGCATGAGCCGGGCCTCGCTTGCGGTCGCCTGCGCGGCCGTGCTGCGGCGAGACCTCACGCTCGCCTGGCGCCGCCGTGGCGACATAGCCATGCCGGTGCTGTACGCGTTGATCGTGGCCACGCTCTTTCCGTTCGCGCTCGGGCCGGAGGATGCCCTGCTTCAGCGCATCGCCGGCGGTGTAGTGCTGGTCACCGTGCTGCTGGCCATGCTGCTGGCGCTCGATGCCATGTTCCGCAGCGACATCGAGGACGGTTCGCTGGAGCAACTGGTGCTTGCACCCCAGCCGCTGGCGATGATGCTGGCGATGAAGATTCTCGCCCACTGGCTCACCACCGCGCTTCCGCTGATCGTGATCGCACCGCTGCTGGCCGGCATGCTGCACCTGCCCGTGCCGGTGATGGGCGTACTCATGCTGGCGTTGCTGCTGGCCACGCCGATGCTCAGCCTGCTGGGCGCGGTGCTGGTCGCGCTGACGGCCGGAACGCGGCGCTCTGGTATGCTGCTCGCCCTGATGCTGCTGCCACTCTGCGTGCCGGTGGTCATCTTTGCCGCAGGTGCGGTCGCGGCCGCCCAACAGGGGTTACCTTGGGTTGCCCCGATCGCCTGGCTCGGTGCGGCGCTCGCCCTGGCCCTGGTGCTTGCACCGCTCGCCTGCGCCGCCGCCCTTCGCATTGCTTTGGACGCCTGACACCATGTCCAAGTGGATTCCCCTCTGGCTGCACAAGCTCGGCTCGCCGCCGATCTTCTACCGCTTCGCCGGCACGCTGCGGCCATGGTTCCTGGCGCTGGCGCTGATCGCCGGCGCGATCGGCCTGTACGGCGGACTGGTGTTGGCGCCCGCTGATTACCAGCAGGGCGACGCCTACCGGATCATCTTCATCCACGTGCCCAGCGCGTGGATGGGGCTGTTCATCTATGGCGTGATGGCGGTGGCTTCGTTCATCGCCCTGGTCTGGCGCATCAAGCTGGCCGAAGCGGTGGCCATGGAATCGGCGCCGATCGGCGCAGCGTTCACCTTCATCACCCTGGTTACCGGTTCGCTGTGGGGCAAGCCGATGTGGGGCACCTGGTGGACCTGGGACGCACGACTGACCTCCGAGCTGGTGCTGCTGTTCCTGTACCTGGGCGTGATCGGGCTGTACCACGCCTTCGAGGACCGCCGGCAAGGCGCCCGGGCCGCCGCGTTCCTGGCCATCATCGGCATCATCAACGTGCCGATCGTGCACTTCTCGGTGAACTGGTGGAACACGCTGCACCAGGGCTCGACCGTACGCATCCTTGGCCCCTCCAAGATCAGCATGGACATGTTGTGGCCGCTGCTGACCATGATGCTGGCGACCAAGCTGTACTACGTGGCCAGCCTGTTCGGACGCGTGCGCGCGGACCTGCTGGAGCTCGAAGGCGGCAAGGACTGGGTGCGCAGGATCGCCACCGGCGGACAGGCCTCGGGAGAACAGGCATGAGCCAGTTCCTCGCCATGGGCGGTTACGCCGCATACGTGTGGCCGGCTTATGCCGTGTTTTTCATCGTGCTGCTGGCCGATTTCATTTCCCCGCTGCTGCGCCGCCGCCGCAACTTGCGTGAACTTCGCGCCCGACTGGCGCGTCAAACGGCGCGCCAGCAACGCGCCGCCTCGCCCGCCGTGAATCCATGAACCCGACCCGCAAACGCCGCCTGATCATCGTCCTGCTCGTGCTCGCCGCCGCCGTGGTGGCGGTGGGGCTGACCGTGTTCGCCCTGCAGCAGAACATGAACTACCTGTTTACCCCGAGCCAGGTGCGCGCCGGCCAGGCCGAGGCGTACAAGACCTTCCGCCTTGGGGGCATGGTCAAGGCAGGCTCGATCGAGCGCTCGGGCGAGTCGCTCAAGGTCGGCTTCACCGTCATCGACGCCGACGGCGCGATGCCGGTCGAGTACACCGGCATCCTTCCGGACCTGTTCCGCGACAACCAGTCGGTGATCGCCACGGGACACATGGCTGACGGTCATTTCGTGGCCACCGAAGTGCTGGCCAAGCACGATGAAACCTACATGCCCAAGGAACTGAAGGACGCCATGGAGAAGGCGCACCACGGCAAGACCGTGGCTGCCAACGAGGCCCCGCAATGACTCCCGAACTTGGCCAGCTCGCCCTCATCCTCGCCATGCTGCTCGCCCTGGCGCAAGGCGTGCTTCCGCTGGTCGGCGCCTGGCGCGGCAATCGCGCGCTGATGGCCACCGCGCGCCCGGCCGCCGCAGGCCAGGCGGTATTCGTGGCGCTGGCGTTCGGCCTGCTGGTGTGGGCGTTTCTGACGTTCGATTTCTCGGTCCAGTACGTAGCCGACAACTCGAACCTTGCCCTGCCCTGGTACTACCGCATCGCTGCGGTATGGGGCGCGCACGAAGGTTCGATGCTGCTGTGGGTGCTGATCCTCAACGTCTGGACGGTCGCACTGGCCGCCTTCAGCCGCCAGTTGCCGGAGGAGTTCCTGGCGCGCGTGCTGGGCGTGCTCGGCATCGTGGCGGTCGGCTTCCTGGCCTTCATCGTCTTCACCTCCAATCCCTTCGCGCGCCTGTTGCCCATGCCGCCTGACGGTGGCGACCTGAACCCGGTGCTGCAGGACCCAGGCATGACCTTCCACCCGCCCGTTCTGTACATGGGCTACGTGGGCTTCTCGGTGGCCTTCGCCTTCTCCATCGCCGCGCTGCTGGGCGGCTCGCTGGAACAGGGCTGGGTGCGTTGGGCCCGACCGTGGACCAACGCCGCCTGGGCGTTCCTCACCTGCGGCATCGTCGCCGGCAGCTGGTGGGCCTACGCGGAGCTGGGCTGGGGTGGTTGGTGGTTCTGGGATCCGGTCGAGAACGCCAGTTTCATGCCGTGGCTGGTGGGCGTGGCGCTGATCCATGCGCAGGCGGTGACCGAGAAGCGCGGTTCACTCCGCGCATGGACGATCCTGCTTTCGATCTTCGCTTTCTCGCTGTCGCTGCTGGGTACCTTCCTGGTGCGCTCGGGCGTGCTGACCAGCGTGCATGCGTTCGCCTCCGACCCGCGCCGCGGCCTGTACATCCTGGCCTTCCTGGCGATCGTGATCGGCGGTTCGCTGCTGCTGTACGCGGTGCGTGCGCCGAAAGTCGCCGGCGGCAAGTCGTTCGCGTTGCTCTCGCGGGAGACGGTGATCCTGATCGCCAACCTGATGTTCACCGTGGCCGCTGCCATGGTGCTGCTGGGCACGCTGTTCCCGCTGATCGGGGACGCGCTGCACCTGGGCAAGATATCGGTCGGCCCGCCCTACTTCGGCTTCCTGTTCCCGCTGCTGATGCTGCCGGTGGTCCTGTTGTTGCCGTTCGGTCCGTTCCTGCGCTGGGGCAAGAGCGAGGCCGGCCCGCTCAAGAGCGTGCTGCTGCGGGTGACGATCGCCGCGGTCGCGTGCGCGATCGTGGCCGCGTTCTTCGTGCAGGGCCAGGCGAAGGCGATCGCCGGCGTGGCAGCGGCGGTGTGGTGCGGCGTCGGAACGCTGCTTTACGTCTACAAGCGCTGGCGCGAGATGCCGCGCGGGCGGCGCTACCCCGCCGAGATGGCCGGCATGCTGCTGGCGCATTTCGGCCTGGGCGTGTTCCTTGTCGGCGTGCTGCTGTCCGAGTCCCTGAGCGTCACCCGCGACGTGCGCATGGCGCCGGGCGATACGCAGACCGTGGGCGCCTACACGTTCCGCTTCGATGGCGTGGACGCCACCCGCGGTCCCAACTGGCATGCCGAGCAAGGCACGGTCACGGTGATGCGTGACGGCAAGACGATCGACGTCATGCACCCGCAGAAGCGTACCTATCCGCGCGGTCAGGTGCAGACCGAATCGGCGATCGACCCGGGCGTCACCCGCGATCTCTATGTGGCCCTCGGCGAGCCAATGGATCCGAACAAGCTCGAAGGCGCCTGGGCGCTGCGGCTCTACGCCAAGCCGTTCGTGCGCTGGATCTGGGCAGGTGGCCTGTTCATGATGCTGGGCGGTTTCGTGGCCGGCGCGGACAAGCGCTTCCGGGCCAGACGCTCGGCCGCCAAGGTTCCGGCCGAGCCCGTCCTCCCGGTCGAGGAATCACGTGCATGAGCCGTTCGCTGCCGCTGATCGGCTTCCTGATGCTGGTGGGTCTGTTTGGTTTCGGCATCTGGTGGAACACCCGGCATGACCCGCGCGAGGTGCCATCGCCACTGATCGGCAAGCCGGCGCCCGAGTTCGTTCTGCCGTTGCTGGACGACCCGGCCAGGACGGTCAGCAAGGCCTCGATGCTGGGCAAGCCTTACCTGGTCAACGTGTTCGCCAGCTGGTGCATCGCCTGCGGCGAGGAGCATCCGGTGCTCATGGCCGAAGGCCGCACTCTGGGGGTTCCATTGGTCGGTTACGATTACAAGGACGCGCCCGAGGATGCCAAGGCCTGGCTTGCCCAGCACGGCAATCCGTACGACATGGTGATCGCCGACCAGCCCGGCCGCACCGCTATCGACTTTGGCGTGTACGGCGCGCCGGAAAGCTTCCTGATCGATGCCAGGGGTACGATCCGCTACAAGCACATCGGGCCGTTCACGCCCGAAGTGATCGAGCGCGAGCTCAAGCCGCTGATCGCGCAGCTCAAGCAGGAGGCGCCATGAGCGTCCTGCTTCCCTGCCGGAGTGCCCTTGGGCGCGGGCGCGCGGCATGCGGGCCGCGCCCGGGGGCGCTCCTGCAGTTGCTCTTCGCGCTGTTCATCGCGTTCTCGGGCATGGCCAACGCCCAGGCGATCGACCCGCTGCCCTTCAAGGATCACGCCCAGGAAATCCGATTCCAGAACCTGACGCGCCAGCTGCGCTGCCTGGTCTGCCAGAACGAGAACCTCGCCGACTCCAACGCCGACCTGGCGCGCGATCTGCGCCATGAGGTGTTCGGCCTGATGCAGCAGGGCAAGACGGATGACCAGATCAAGCAATACCTGGTCGACCGGTACTCCGACTTCGTGCTGTACGACCCGCCGGTCAAGCCGTCCACCTGGCTGCTCTGGTTCGGTCCCGCGTTGTTCCTGCTGATGGGTGGCGCGGTCGTACTGATGACCATCCGCAAGCGCGGCCGCGCCACACGCATCGACAGCCGGCTGGTCGACAACGCCACGATCGAACAAGGGGACGATTGGTGAAGCTCGCGTTCTACCTGATCGCTGCCGCGATGATCGCGGCGGCGCTCGCGCTGCTGCTCTGGCCACTGGTGCGGCACGGTCGGCGCCAGGGCCGCCCTGGCGGCCTGTTCGCAGTGGTGCTGGCGGTCGCCTTCGTCGTGCCCCTGGCCGCTGGCGGGATCTATCTGCTGGTGGGAACGCCGGTGGCACTCGACGGCGTTGCGGCACAGCCGTCGATGGACATCGACCAGGCTGTCACCGAGCTGCGCGACCATCTCAAGCAGCAGCCGGGTGACCTGCAGGGCTGGATGTTGCTGGCACAGACCGAGGCGGCCCTTCACCAGAACGCGCAAGCGCGCGAAGCCTACGACCAGGCGCTGCGCCTGGATCCGAAGAATGGCGCGGCGATGGTCGGATGGGCCGAGGCCGATTCGATGGTTCGCGACGACCACCGCATCGAGGGCCGTGCCCTCGATCTGCTCAAGCAGGCGGTGCAGTCCGATCCAGCCAACCAGCGCGGTCTTTGGCTGCTCGGCATCAGCCAGTTCCAGCACGAGGATTACGCCGCCTCGGCCGCCACCTGGCGCCGCCTGCAACCATTGTTGGAGCCGGGCTCCAACGTGGCCAAGGCGGTGACCGAGCAGATCGCCGTGGCCGAAGCGCGTGCCGGCGGGAAACCGGCCTCCGCCACCAACGTCGAAGGCCCCCGCCTCACGGTGAAGGTGCAGCTTGCCCCCGCGTTGCGCGACAAGCTCAAGCCCGGCGCCGCGCTTTTCGTCTACGCGCGCGCCGAACGGGGACCACCGATGCCGCTTGCCGTGGCACGGCTGGAGGCTTCGCAGTTGCCAACCACGGTCACGCTGACCGACGCCATGGCGATGGCGCCGCAGCTGAAGCTCTCCTCGGCGGACAAGGTGCTCGTCGGCGCGCGAATCAGCGCCAGCGGCCAGGCCATCGCCCAGGCCGGCGACCTGGAGGGGGATGCCGGCGTGGTGGCGGTGGATCAGACCGGGCCGATCCGGATCGTCATCGACAAGGTCCACCCATGACCACGCACGCGCCCGACGCCCGTCGCCACCATGCCCTGCCCTCGCCATTCGCGATGAAGCGCGGCGGCCAGTTGCAGGGGGCGCGGGTCGCGTACGAAACCTGGGGTCAGCTGAGGCAGAACCGCGACAACGCCGTGCTGATCCTCACCGGTCTCTCGCCCAGTGCGCACGCCGCCTCCAACGCAGACGACCCGACGCCCGGCTGGTGGGAGGAGATGCTCGGTCCGGGCAAGGCGATCGACACCGATCGATGGTTCGTGATCTGCGTGAACTCGCTGGGCAGCGACAAGGGCTCGACCTGCCCGGCTTCGATCGACCCGGCCACCGGCGAGCCCTACCGTCTGCGCTTCCCGGAGCTGGCGCTGGAGGATGTCGCCAACGCCGCCTTCGATCTGGTGCGCAACGGCCTCGGCATCGAACAGCTGGCCTGCCTCATCGGCTGTTCGATGGGCGGGATGGGCGCGCTGGCCTATATGGTCCTGCACCCGGATAGCGTGCGCGCGCACATCAGCGTGGACACCGCGCCGCAGGCGCAACCCTTCGCCATCGCCATCCGCTCGCTGCAACGCGAGGCGATCCGGCTCGATCCGCAGTGGAACGGCGGTGACTACGACATCCATGACAGCGACGGTGGCCGCTATCCCGAGATGGGCATGAGCATCGCGCGTAAGCTGGGCGTGATCACCTACCGATCCGCGATGGAATGGAACGGCCGATTCGCGCGCATCCGGCTGGATCCGGAAAAGCGCGAGGAGGAGCCGTTCGGTTTCGAGTTCCAGGTCGAGTCCTACCTGCAGGGCCACGCGCAACGCTTCGTGCGCAGCTTCGATCCCAACTCCTACCTCTATCTGTCGCGCGCCAGCGACTGGTTCGACATCGGCGAGTACGGTGGTGGCGACATCATGGAAGGCCTCAAGCGCATCCGGATCGAGCGCGCGCTTGTGATCGGCGTCAGCACCGACATCCTGTTTCCGCTCGAACAGCAGGAACAGATCGCCACCGGGCTTTCGGCCGCCGGCGCCCAGGTGGAATTCGTGGCGCTGGACTCGCCGCAGGGCCACGACGCCTTCCTCGTGGACATTCCCAACTACAGCCGCGCCATCGGTGGCTTCCTCGCCCGTGTGTGAATCCCTGACGAGTCCGTCTCGGCTGGCTAACAGTCGTGCGCTAAACTCCGCGTGAAGTCGCACCGCGAGAATCCCCATGCTCACTACGGAATTTCCCGGCTGCCGCGAACTGATCGATGCGATCGATCATGCCGTCGGCATGGAAACCACCTTTGCCGTCACCGACACCCTGCGCAACGGCCTGTGCAAGCTGATGCGCACCGGTGCAGTCAAGCTGCCCGATTGCGTGTTCGAGACCGCCGAAGGCCGCTACGCCCGACGTGAGCTCTACCGCAGCGAGAAACACGGCTACTGCGTCGTGGCGATGACCTGGGGCCCCGGACAGGGGACGCCGATCCACGACCACTGCGGCATGTGGTGCGTCGAGGGCGTCTGGAGCGGCGCGCTGGAGGTGGTGCAATACGAGCGACTCGCCGACGAGAACGGCCATTGCCGCTTCCAGCCTGTCGGTTCGATCCAGGCTGGTCCAGGATCGGCGGGCAGCCTGATCCCGCCGCACGAATACCACACGATCCGCAACCCCAGCGAAGACGCCATCGCGGTCAGCCTGCACATCTATGCGGGCAACATGACCCGCTGCGCGATCTTCCGGCCACTGCCCGAGGATCACGGCTACGAGCGCTGCGAGCGCCAACTGGGACTCGACCCGGTGCACTGAGCCGGGCATAATCCCCCTTCTTGTGCCGGTGTGGCGGAATGGTAGACGCGGCGGACTCAAAATCCGCTTCTGGCGACAGAGTGTAGGTTCGAGTCCTATCACCGGTACCACAAGATCCGTATCGAAAGAGCCCGCCACGCGCGGGCTTTTTTTTGTCCGGCATTGCGAGAAAACGGTCATCCATCAGTCGACGTGCCGGACGCTGCAATTGGAAACCCGCGGTCCACCACCGCGACAACCGCCGCACAGGTTTGCATTAGCACTCGCGACTTCTCAAAAAGATCACTTTTGCTGCTGATAGAGTGGCGAAGCTCAATCAGTGAGCAATCAACTAGGGGAAAATTGTCATGAGCAAATCTTCGTTTCGTCGCGCCATTTGTGCGAGCCTGATCGCCATGGGGATTGCGGGCACCGCCGTGTCGGCAGCGCCCCTCAATGAAGGTCTGGGACAGGCTTGGCCCAATGCACAGGATGTAAGCGCAAATGAGCATTGGCATGTATATGTATTCGCCAATAACGGAATTCACTACATACAGGTCAACGACACCAGCGGTAATGTTCGTGTCGCATTCGGCACCGCCGGCGGCCAGTTCCTGGTTCTTCCCATGGGGCGCGATGCCCAGCGTGTTTCCACGCCACAGCAATCGTTGGCTGCGGACACCACGGCGGTACCGCTGACCTCCTACACCGAAACCGTGTACAAGGATGGCGATATCCAGCTCGACGCCGTACCGATGAGCGATGGGACCACGCGTTTCTCGGTATCACCGCTTACGACGACCAGCCTTGTGTCCCCGTGCGATAATCCGGCCGAATGCAATGGCCACCTGAATTGACAGAAAAAAAAACCGCCTCGAAAGGCGGTTTTTTTTGTTTTATGAAATGTCAGGATCGTAGAGTATGACGCTGACGCGCTGGCCGCCCCCCAACGCTCGTTCCCGCGCCCTTCCCTCGAAGATGATCGCCCTGTCCTTGATGGCTCCCAAGCCGAGGCCACTGCCCCCCAGTGCGGGAAACAGATCGTCCCAACGCACCTTGCCTAGCTGGGCGTAGTCGACCAGGGAATCCACGCAGAGTACCGCCCAGCGACGTCCTCCAAAGGACCCGCATCGCAGCTGCAAGCTGATGCGGCTGACGTTTCGCTTTGAACAGGCGAGGGTTACGGCCTCGCACGCCAGCCGGTAAAGCGCGATGCGCAGACCGTTGGACAACTCGTCGAGTTCGGCGCCCCTGATGTTGCACCAATAGGCGATGCCCGCCTCGTCCAGCGCGCGCGGCATCGCTCCCTCGCGCAGCGCGGCCCGCAAACCTCGCTCCTGCCAGGCCAAGGGATACAGCGAATCAGCGAGCCGGTACATCTGATGCTGCGTGATCGCCGCTTGCCGACAGTAGCTGCGCTCGTCGGTCCCGGGCAGCAGACAACGCAGCCTGCCAAGCAGCTGGGCATAGGAAGCCTGGATGAGACCGCTCATCTGCTCGAGGGCGTGGGAGGTTTGCCGCAGCTGCAATTCACCCAGGGAAATGTTGCGCTGGGCCACCGCAAACGCCATGCGGGCGTCTGTCAGCTTGCGATCCTCTCTTTCGTGTAGCGCTGCAATGCGCCCGCCGAGCATCAGCATGGTGGTGGTAGTAAAGGCAACGAACACCTGCGCGTGCAGCGTGTCGCTATCTTCGACTGCCGGCATCGAAAGCACGACCGCGATACTGGCTACGGTCCCACCTACGGCAGCTCCGCGCCAACCATGTCGCAGCGAGAGCCACGCCACGGGCAGGAACATCGCGACCCTGGCTTCTTCCCCGGCCTCGCCTGGGACACTCGATGCCAGCCAGACCAGCAATGCCAGCGACGGAAGCAGCAAGCACGCCGTGTCCATGACCAGAAGGCTTTCCGAAAAGCGTGTCCAAAGCCCGGCTCCATCGCTGGTGGCCAATGCCTCGCGCACAAGCAAGACAACGGGCACGAGGGCGAGCATGCCCATGTAGTTGCCCACGAAGTACCAGCCGGCGACCACCAGCATCTTGACCTCGAAATGATCGACCTCCACGCCGCGCATCATCGAATACGTGGCCATGTTCACGGTCGTTCCGATAAGGGCGACCAGGAAGATCGTCAGCAGCAGGACGTTGGTATTCGTCGTGGATGGCGTGGGGAAAAGACGCCGGCGTTCCCGGCACCAGCGCGCGACCGGCATGGCGAACAGCATCGGCGGCACCATGTACGTGCTGCCCCACAGCCAGCCGTATACGCTTGCGCAATCCACGGCGTTGCCGACCAGCGCCGCTCCCTCGCCGACGGCGAGCGCGGGCCAGTAGCGATACGGAACGAACAGCAACGCGCTGAGTCGGACGCCGGCAAACACTGCCCAGTGGGAGAAGGACAGGTGATGCGCTGCGCTATATGCAAGCGCGTAGGCGGCGGCTACGGCGACCTGGCGCATCCAGGCGCGCTTCCATAGTTCCCGTGGCATCTTCCCTTCCCCCGGCATCCCGAGCCCCACCTGCTCAGAGCGTTCATCCGTATAAATCAACCGAATTCCGCGTGAAATCGCGATGAATCCGGCCAGTCCCGATCCTAACCGAAGCAAGGCTCCGTTGCTTCCACGTATGGCGGCGACGAGATCGAAGGCCTAGCAAGAATAGGACGATGCGAGCTCGGCCACCATCCGGAACAGGTCGTTTCGGTGGAATGGCTTCTGCAGGGTGGGGCGTTCCTGCCAGGGTTCGCGCAAGCCATGGGCGCCATAGCCGGTGGCGAAGGCGAAGGGGATCTCGCGGGCCGCCAGGGCCTCCGCGACGGGGTACACCTCGTCGCCCCCGACGTTCACGTCCAGGATCGCCAGATCGATCGCTTCCCTGCGAGCGGCTTCCACCGCCTGTTCGATGCGCGCCATCGGCCCGATGATGGTGTGGCCGGCCTCGGAAAGCATGTCTTCCAGCAACATGGCCACCAGCATCTCGTCTTCGACCAGCAGAATCCGCCAGGGGCCGGACGTCTTTTCCATTGGGCTACCTATTGCAACAGAGTCGTGGAGTCCGGATCGGCCAGTTCATGCCAGCTGCCGTCGCTCTCCTGCACGCGCACCGGCGGATGCTGGAGACCCCAGGCGCGCGCCAGCTTGGCACGCACCCGCACGGCCGCCGAGATCGCCTCGGCGCGCGTGGGATAGGTTCCCACACGGGAGGCGTCCCCCTTCACGATCCAGGGAGCCTCACCGCTGAACGGCACGAACAAGCGTACGGTTTCCGGATTCATTGCGCCCTCCCCCCGGAAGGCTCCGCCTGCCGGGCATCCGGCGAGCAGCGCGCAACCGCTGGCCGGATATGCAGTCTTGCAGATGTCGCATGGCTTGGGTAGGTCGTTTCGCGCGCCCCTTGCAGGCCCGCGCTCCGGCCGTTGGGGCATCCTCTTCAGGCGCGTGTCTACAGTTCGCGAACGACGCGGAAACCCACGCGTCCGCTGCGCACGCTGCCGTCCGCGCCCTGCCGGTAGGCCGAGCGGACCTGGTCGGGCGAACTGCCCCACGAACCGCCCCGCACGACGTGCACGCTGCAGCCAGGATTGAGCCAGGCGCTGCCGTCGACGGGCGCGCGCACGTAATTGTCGTGCCAGCAGTCGGCGACCCATTCGGAAACGTTGCCATCGATGTCGTACAGGCCGAACGGGTTCGCCACGAAGCTCGCCCCCGGCGCCGGGCCCCAGTAACCATCGCGGTAGCTGGGAAAGGCGTTGCTCCAGCGCCGACCGCTGGGTGACCGGTCGCCGCTGCCGGTGAGGTTCTCCACCCTGCGCGTAGGCGCCTGTCGGCCCCACCAGAAGCGGGTCTGGGTACCGCCACGCAGCGCGTACTCGAACTCGGCCTCGCTCGGCAGGCGGTAGCGCTTGCCAGTGCGTTCACCGAGCCAGGCAGCGTAGGCCCTGGCATCGCGCCAGGACACGTTGACTACCGGCAGATCGTCCGAGGCCGGGCGGCCGGCGTAATCATCCTGCCAGGTGGCATGCGAGTCGTCTCGCAGGACGCCGCTGCGCTCGTCGTACACGCTGGCGCCCCCCAGCCTGACCGAGTCGGGCTGGTAGCCGCTGGCCCGCACGAACTCGCGGAACTGGCCGACCGTGACCTCGGCACGCGCCATCGCAAAACCCTTGTCCAGCGCGACCTGATGCATGGGCGTTTCCGCGTCCGAATGGTCCTCTTCCCCGTCCGGCGCGCCCATACGGAAGCTGCCAGTAGGAACCACCACCATCGCCGGCGTATGACCCGGCAGGTCCACGAACCGATCGCTGAACACCTGCCCCGGCTTGTAGCTGGCGTACAGCCGGGCGTTGGTGAGCTGTTGCTGGAACGCGTCAATGCCCTTCAGGTCCGGCTGCAGGGCCTGTGCCTGGCCAGCAAGCCGCTGTGCCAGGTCAAGATTGCCGGCGTCCAGCGCCGAGCGCGCCTGCGCCAACAGCCCGCTGGCGCGCTGGCGACGGATGCCCTCGACGCGGTTGCGCACGTCCCTCAGTTGCTGCGCTCCGGGGCGGATGGTTTCCGCTTCCGCCAGCGCCCGGTCGGCAGCAGCGAAATCGTTCTGCGCCACAGCCGCGAGGGCACGGTCAAGCACGGCCCGCTGCACCTGGAAGATGCCTTGCTCCGCCATCGCGTTCTGCGGATCGAGCGCCTGCACCTGGCGGTAAACGTCCAGTGCGCTGTCACCCTGTGGCTGGTCAACCTTGCCCTGTTGAAGCAGCGAGGCTGCCTGGGCGAGCATGGGCCGAACCTTGGCCAGCGTCTTCAGTCCCTGCTCCAACTGGGCCACGTCGCCAGCCGTGTTGGGCAGACCGCGCAGGCCCTCCAGCAGGTCCTGGGCCGAGTCGGCATCGCCGACCGCGATGTCCTGGCCGATCTGTGCAACCACCTGCGCCCGCACCTGGTTGAGGCCCTGTGCGGCGGCCCGGCTGTCGGGCTTGTCCTTCAACGCCTGCGCGTAAAACGCGGCGGCGCTGTCCTCGCCGCCGACCAGCCGCCCGCCCTGCATGGCCTTGTCGGCGCGCGCAAGCAATGCCTGCACCTCCGGCGTGTCGGCGCTGAGCTGTTCGGGAAGATGCTGGTTGCCCTTGTTCATCCTCGACGCGATCACCGCGGCCGGGGCCAGCGTAAGTGGTGGGCCAGCATCGGCTTCTGCGTCCAGCGGCGTGCGCGACGCACGCTGCCCGGCAGGCGGGGCAACGCCCATCGAGGCCGGCCGGCGGGTCGTCATCGTGGCGGGGTCCACGTGGAAGACCCGCGGAAAGAAGTGGTAGACCAGCGCCGCGCCGAGCACGAGCACGCCCAGTGCGCCACCGAGAGTGCGCTGGAGGCGGACGGTTTCGTTGCTCGGCATGAAGGTCCCAAGGCTGTTATCGTGCGCCGCTCACCTTATGGCAGGGCCGATGACAGGGCAATGCGCGTCGCGCGCCCCGGACGCCCGCCGAACCCGACACCGAGGAATCTTCCGCATGTCCGTGCCCATCGCGGCCGCCGCCACATGGATCGATAGCCGCGACACGCTGGACGCGTGGCTGGCCGAACTGCCGGCCGACGCGGCATTGGGTGTCGACACCGAGTTCATGCGCCGCAACACGTTCCACCCCCAGCTTGCATTACTGCAATTGGGTTGGAACGGCCGCTACGCGCTGGTCGACCCGCGGGCCTTCGATATCGGCGATGCGCTGCAGCCGCGCCTGGTCACGGGGCCGACGGTAACGGTCATGCACAGCGCCGGCGAGGACCTGGAAGCCCTTGCCCCGCTGCTGCCCGAAGGCCCCGGCACGCTGTTCGACACCCAGATCGCGGCCGCCTTCGTCGGCATGGGGCTGGGGATGAGTTACCGCGCATTGGTTGCCGAACTGGTCGGCGTGGAGCTGGACAAGGGCGAAACCCGCTCGGACTGGCTGCAACGCCCGCTCACCGAGTCGCAACGGTTGTATGCCACCCTGGATGTGGTCTACCTGGAACCGGTCCATGCACACCTCGCGGCACGGCTCGTCGAGCGTGGCCGCGCACAATGGCACGCGGAAGATTGCGAGCGACTGAAGCGCCGCGCCAACGCACACGAGGGCGACCCTCAGCCGCAGCGCAGCTTCCGCGCCGCCGCGGAATGGTCGCGCGAACAGCAGGCACTGTTGCGTCGCATCCTGCTATGGCGCGATCGCAGCGCACGCACGCTCGACCGTCCACGCTCGTGGCTGCTGGAGGATGCGCTGGCACTCGGTTTCGCTCAGCACCCGCCGTCCAGCCTTGCCGAACTGGACCAGCGCGCCCGCGGCCAGCGGGCGCTGCGTTCGCCCCAACGAGCCGAACTGTTCGAACTGATCAAACCCGCCCTTGATGCGCAGGAACTGGCGACGACCGCCGCGATTCCCATGCCCGTGATGGGCGCGGCCAAGAAGTCGCTCGCCGCGATGAAGGACACCGTCGATCGCCTGGCCGGCGAACTCGACCTCCCCGCCGGACTGCTGTGCCCGCGCAAGGTGCTCGAGGAATACCTCGCCACGCGCGAATGGCCCGATTTCCTCGAAGGCTGGCGCCGCGAGGTGCTGCACGGGCCGCTGACGGGGTTGTTGCCGGACTGACGCACCGGAGCCTCTTGGCGAACGCCACGCGACGCTGCTAACATGCGCGGCTCGCGTGGGGTGGTAGCTCAGCTGGGAGAGCGTCGCGTTCGCAATGCGAAGGTCGGGAGTTCGATCCTCCTCCACTCCACCAATCCGTTCCAGACGAAAGCCCCGGCGGCGCAGGCCCCCGGGGCTTTCTTTTTTGCGGCGGCAACTACGAACGGTCGAAACCTTCCTCGCGTTTGGCTTCCCGGTCGGCCTCCGCGGCGTCGCGCGTTTCCTTGGCGTCGCGTTTTTCCTGCAGCTTGTGGTCCATCCGGGCGACGTCGGCGTCGTTGCGGTCGCCGGTGCCGTGCCGATGCTGGGCGGTGGGCTTGGGATTGGGCATGCGGTGGCTCCTGTTGGAGGAAACAATCGCGAATCTACGCACCGGCCGCTCACTGTCGCGTGATCCCCCGCAAGCGCGGCTCAGGCGGCGCGCGCGAACACCACCCCGTGTGCGGGCAACCGCAGCCGCCCGGAGGCGAAGCTGCCTTCCGGAAGCCCGTGACCGTCGATGGCCTGCCAGCTGCCGTCGAGCACCAGCTCCGCTTCGAGCGCGGTCGCGCCGAGGTTGAAGGCGACAAGCACAGTCTCGCCCTCGTGGCTGCGCGTGAAGGCAAGCACGGGCTCGGGCGCGTCGAGGAAGACGATGTCGCCCCAGCGCAACGCAGGCTGTCCGCGACGCCAGCGGAGGATGCGACGGAAGCCGTGCAACGCCGAGGCGAGGTCGGTTTCCTGTCGCGCCACGGCCAGCGCACGATGTTCGTCCGGCACCGGCAGCCAGGGTTCGCCACCGCTGAAGCCGGCGTGCGCTTCGTCGTTCCAGGGCATCGGCGTGCGACACCCGTCGCGGCCCTTGAACTGCGGCCAGAACGCGATGCCGTACGGGTCCTTGAGCGATTCGAACGGAACCTGCGCCTCGGTCAGGCCCAGTTCCTCGCCCTGGTAGACGCACACCGACCCGCGCAACGAGCAGACGATCGCGGTGAACAGGTTGGCCAGCAGCGCGGTCGGCTGTGCCCTGCCCCAGCGGCTGAGCACCCGCTCCACGTCGTGGTTGGAAATGGCCCAGCACGGCCAGCCTTCCCGCATCTGGGCTTCCAGTTGCTGCACCGTGCCGCGGATATGCGCGGCGCTGAAATCGTCGGTAAGCAACTCGAAGCTGTAGCCCATGTGCAGGCGACCGGCCCCGGTGTATTCGGCCATTGTCGCCAGCGAGTCCTCGGAAGAAATCTCGCCCAGCGCCACCGTGCCGGGGTACTGGTCGAGCAGTGCGCGCAGCTCGGCCAGGAAGGCCAGGTTTTCCGGCTGCGTGTTGTTGTACCAGTGGTACTGGAAGGCGTAGGGGTTGTCCGGGCTGAAGCCGCGGCCGACGCGCTGGTCCTTCGGCTTGGGCGGGTTGTCGCGCAGTTGCGCGTCGTGGAAGCAGAAGTTGATCGCATCCAGGCGCAGGCCATCGACGCCACGCTCCAGCCAGAAACGTACGCAGTCGAGGATCGCCGCACGCACCGCCGGGTTGTGGAAATTGAGGTCCGGCTGCGAGGCCAGGAAGTTGTGCAGAAAATACTGCCCGCGCCGCGGCTCCCACTGCCAGGCGACGCCGCCGAAGATCGACAGCCAGTTGTTCGGTGGCGAGCCGTCGTCCTTCGCGTCCGCCCAGACGTACCAGTCGGCCTTGGGGTTGTCGCGGCTGGCCCGGCTTTCCTGGAACCAGGCGTGGTCGACGGAGGTGTGGCTGAGCACCTGGTCGATCATTACCCGGATGCCCAGGCCGTGCGCCTTGGCCAGCAGCCGGTCGAAATCCTCCAGTTGCCCGAACAGCGGATCGACGTCGCAATAGTCGGCGATGTCGTAGCCGTAGTCGGCCATCGGCGACTTGAAGAACGGCGAGATCCAGATCGCGTCGACACCCAGGCTCGCCACGTAGTCGAGCTTTTCGATGATCCCCGGCAGATCGCCTACGCCGTCGCCGTTGGTATCCAGGAAACTGCGCGGATAGATCTGGTAGGTGACGGCGCCGCGCCACCAGGGTGCATCACTCATTACCGGTCCCTGTTCCTTTCCCGCACCGCGCAAGGGCGCGCGCCGCAGCGTGGCGGGCAGCTTAACGGCTCCCCGCGCGGCCACCGGCGAACGTGCATACGTATTCATGCCTGCCTGCCATCGCATCGCAGCAATGGCTTCCGCCGAGGCTTGCATGAGCCGGCTCGACCATTGCTGTCCAACGAAAGCAGCCGCTTGGCAGAGGCCGCGAGAAACGCCGCGCCGCCAGGGTTTTCGATGCAAAGCACAACAATGAATACGTATGCATACGGCTGTGCGCTCTTCAGGGGGCGACCTACCATGCCCATCGCGCCGGCTTGCCAGGCAAGCACCGGCCCAGGCCACACACGCATCGGTACAGATGCCAACAGAACAAACGAAGTCCGGGGGAGAAAACGGTGATACTCAAACGCAATGTGCTTGCCTTTGCGCTGGCATCGGCGCTGTGCGCGGCCACTGCCGCCCATGCGGCTGGCGTGCAGGACACGGGCGACCAGGCTACGCCATCGACCGATAGCACCAGCACGCAGAAGGCCAGGCAGAAGAAAGCCAAAGTGCAGGCCACCGAACTGACGGGTGTCACCGTCACGGGCTTCCGCAAGAGCGTGGAAACCTCCATCGACGTCAAGCGCGATGCCGATACCATCAAGGAAGTCGTGACTGCCGCGGACATCGGCGGCTTGCCCGACGTTTCGATTTCCGATGCCCTGACCCGCCTGCCCGGCGTGGCCGCCGAACGCATCGACGGCGAATCGAGCGCGATCAACATCCGCGGCCTGTCCGGCGATTTCGTCGAGACCACGCTCGATGGCCGCGAACAGGCCGCCACCAGCGGCAGCCGCGTGACCCAGTTCGACCAGTACCCGTCGGAGCTGATCAGCCAGGCGGCGATCTACAAGTCGCCCAAGGCCTCGCTGATCGAAGGCGGCGTCGCCGGCACGGTGGAGATGCAGACCTCCAACCCGCTGGACAACGCCAAGCAATACTCCGGCGTGCTCAACGTGCGTGGCAGCTACAACGACCGCGCCAGCGAGACCGAGGGCGCCAATGCCCGCGGCTATCGCGTGAGCGCTTCGTTCCAGGGCAAGTTCCTGCACGACACGCTGGGCCTGGCCGCCGGCCTCGCCTCGCTCTACCAGCCGCACGTGGCCGACCAGTTCAACGGCCTGGCCTTCAACGGCACCAAGGACGTCAACGGCGACGGCACCAACGAGTACACAAGCGAGGGCTTCGAGCTGCAGCAGAACGGCGGCATGCTCCGCCGCAACGGCTACATGGCCGTGCTCCAGTGGCGCCCGAGCGACAGCTTCGAGCTGAAGGCGGACGGCTTCTATTCGAAGTTCGACACCACCAGCGAAGGCCACGGCTTCCGCGTCAAGACGCTCAACAACGGCATCATCACCAACCCAGTGATCCTGCCCAACGGCGCGGTGACCGGCGGAACCATCACCCAGGATCCGGCCAATCCCTACTTCGTCGTGCAGACCACCAACGACGACAACTCGCTCAAGAACAGCGTGCTGTCCGGCGGCCTGAACGCAAAGTGGATGCTCGGCGGCTGGACGATCAGTTCGGACGTCTCCTACTCGCACGCCAAGAGCGACTTCAACAACGGCGTGTCCTGGGGCCTGCTCTACAACGACATGAGTGCGACCAACCCGGTGGCGGCCAACGATGAAGTGGTCGACTACCAATTGAACGGCATGCAGCCCGGCACGGTCGGCTTCAACCACGACTACACCGACCTGTCCCGCATGGGCCTGGGCAAGGTGGGCGTGTACCCGTACGTCTACGATGACGAGAGCAAGGCGTTCCGCACCGACGTGCGTTACGACTTCGTGGACAACAGTTTCCTGTCAGCGCTGGAAATGGGCGTGCGCTATTCGCGCCGTACCTACAACGCCGACCGCAGCGCGTTCGAGTACGGCAACGACTTTGGCCAGTACCCGGCCGGGCAGCCGCCGCTGGCGCTCGATCCGTCCAACGCGCACAAGGTCTGCTTCGAGGGCAATCTCTCCTCGTTCCCGTGCTTCCTGTCGATCGACACGCTGGCGGTGCTTGCCGCCAATGGCATCACGCCGACGCCGACCAAGAACTGGAATGCGAACTGGACGATGATCCAGAGCGCGGAGGTCGACGAGCACGTCTCCTCCGGCTACGTGATGGCCGACATCGACACCAACGTCGCCAACCACAACCTCACCGGCAACGTCGGCGTGCGCGTGGTGCACACCTCGCAGTACTCCAACGGCCTGCAGCAGATCGGCAGCGGCCAGGGCGAGCCGATCACCGACGAACTGGGCGTCACGAGCACCGACTACATCCACGTGCGCCGCGGCAAGTCCTACACCGACTACCTGCCCTCGCTGAATCTCAACTGGCATTTCGACGAGTCCAACCAGTTGCGTTTCGCGGCGGCCAAGGTGATGTCCCGTCCGCCGCTCAACAAGCTGCTGACCGGCTCGGGTTCGTGGATCGACGGCAACACCTACAACATGTGGGGCAACACCAGCCCGTTCCTCGATCCGTTCTACGCCAAGCAGTACGACCTCTCGTTCGAGCACTACTCGCCCGACTCGAGCGGCGCGTTCGCCGCGGCGCTGTTCTTCAAGCACATCGACTCGTTCATCGAGGACTACACGATCAACCCGTACGACTTCGCGGGCAACGGCATCCAGGTGCCGATCAACCCGGCGACGGGCCTGCCGTACGAGAACGGCCAGTACCAGACGGCCGTGAACAACGACAAGGGCGGCTTCGTGCGTGGCGTGGAGCTTTCCTACTCGCGCGTGTTCAACTTCCTGCCAGGCGCCTGGTCGGGCCTGGGCTTCACGGGCAGCTATTCGTACTCGCAGAGCCAGGTCACCTCGACCTCGACCCTCGGCGGCGCACCGCAGAAGATGGGCCTGCCCGGCCTTTCGCCGCGCGTGATCAACGGCACGCTGTTCTATGGCTACCAGGGCTTCGACACCCGCCTGTCGGTCCGCCATCGCAGCGCGTTCGTGTCCAACCAGATGGCCGTCGACACGCAGATCGTCTACTACGCGCCGGAGACGGTGGTCGACTACCAGGCCTCCTATGCGTTCAAGAACGGCCTGAGCGTACTGTTCCAGGTGAACAACCTGACCGACGAACCGACCCGCACCTACTTCGGCAACGAGGCGCAGACGGGCACGCTGCAGTGGTTCGGCCGGCAGTATCTGGTCGGCTTCACCTACGCGCTGTAAGCCTCGCGCCGGGCATGCACCTCCCCGCCCGCCCGGCGCGTCATTCTCCCCGGACCCGCGCGACCTGGCGGGTCCTTTTTTTTGCCTACGGGAAGCCTGCATGAAGCCGAATCGAATCCCGATCCGCCTCGCGACCGCCTGCCTGGCCCTCCTCTGCGGTATCGGCGACCTCCAGGCCGCCGCGCCCCCGGAGAAGGTGGCGCAGCCGGCCGCGCGCAGCGGCGTGTGGTACGAGATTTTCGTGCGCGCCTGGTACGACACCGACGGCGACGGCGTGGGTGACCTCAATGGCGTCACCGCCAAGCTTGACTACCTCAAGTCGCTGGGCGTCGACGGTATCTGGCTGATGCCGATCAACCCGTCGCCCAGTTACCACGGCTACGACGTGACCGATTACCGCGCGATCAATCCCGAATACGGAACGCTGGCCGATTTCCATCGGCTGCTCGATGCGGCCCACGCGCGCGGGATCCGCGTCATCATGGACCTGGTGGTCAACCACACCAGCGACCGGCATCCATGGTTCCTCGCGGCCCGCGATCCGGCCAATCCGCACCACGCCTGGTATACCTGGGCCGGGCCGCGCACCGCGCTGCAGGCGACCAGCGCCACCGGCGGCCCGGCCTGGCATGCGCTGGGCAAGCAGCATTACCTGGGCACCTTCACCGGCGCCATGCCGGACCTCGACTTCGACACGCCCGCCGTGCGCGAGGCAATCGACGACGTGGGCCGTTACTGGCTGGCGCAGGGCGTCGACGGCTTTCGCCTCGATGCGGCACAGCACGTCTATTACGACTTCGCGACGCAGGCGGACGACCCGGCCGTGCTGCGCAAGAACCTTCAATGGTGGTCGTCTTTCCACCGGGCGATGAAGGAAGCCGATCCGGACGTCTACCTGATTGGCGAGGTCACGCGGGAGCAGCCGGGCGAGCTCGGCCCCTGGTTCGGTCCGCTGGATGCGGTGTTCGATTTCCCGCTTGCCGGCCGCCTCGTCGCCTGCGCGCGGGACGAGCGCTCCGGAGCGTTGTCCGCCCTGCTCCAGCGCGTGGCGGCCGCCATCCCGGCCGGGCAGGATGCCCCGTTCCTGTCGAACCATGACCAGGAGCGGGTGATGAGCCAGCTCGCCGGCAACCCACAGCACATGCGCATGGCCGCCGCGATGCTACTCACCCTGCCCGGCGAACCCTTCGTCTACTACGGCGAGGAGCTTGGCATGCGCGGCACCAAGCCCGACCCTGACCTGCGCGAACCGATGCGCTGGCATCGTGACCCGCGCGCTGCCGGCGAGAGCCGCTGGAAGCGCTTCAGTGCCGGCGATGGCCCCGGCGTATCGGTCGAGGCCCAGCAGGACGATGCGCATTCCCTGCTCGCCCGCTACCGCATGCTGATCGGCTGGCGCCAGGAGGTGCCTGCGCTCCGCGAGGGCGTCCTGAGCGTCCCGGCCGTGTCCAATCCCCACCTCGCGACCTGGGAACTCGCTCACGCCGGCACTGACGTGCTGGTCGTACACAACCTTTCCCGTGAACCGCAGACACTGAAACTGGCCGGCACGCTCGCGCGATTCAGCCGGGTGCGCCTGGCCAGCATGCCGGACGCTCGCATCGACTCCGGACAATTGCGATTGCCGGCCTACGCATCAGTGGTGCTGCAGTGAGGCGCCGTGTCCGCCCGCGCCGGCCGACGTCCACGGAGTGTGAAATCACCCGGCACCGCAGTACGGATGAGTCCGTTTTTACGCCCGCCGCCCGCACGTCCGGATCGTGCACCGCACCATCGGAAAACCGCGCCATGTCACAGATGAATACGTATGCAACCGGGTGTCGCGACGTGCGTAATGGCCCCTACTATGGGCCCGGCCCCGGTCGCCTGCACGCGCTTTTCACAAAGCTCAAGCGCGCGTCGATGGGGCCGATCACGTTGTTTGTTGTCGGAGTATTGCTGGTGTCCCCATCTTCCGCTGCTGCATCGCTTTCCCAGGCCCGGGCGCACGCTGCGCTGGCCAGGCCCGCTTCCATCGCGCCGGCCGCGCCGGGCTTCGATATTCCGCTCGGTGCCGACACGGTTCGCGTCGAACTGACCGCCCCCGGCACGCTGCACGTGCAGATGCGCAAGGCCGGCCACGCGGCGACGCCGACGATCGTCATCGATCCCGCGCTGCACGCTTCGGCCCGGCCCAGCGCGGACATCTCCCAGGATGCCGCTGGCGCGCGGCTGCAGTCGGCCCAACTGGAAGCGGTGTGGGACAAGGAACACGGCGAGCTGCGCATCGGCGTGCCGGGCCAGGCGCCCCTGCTGCGCCAGTTCGCCCTGCCCTCGCTGGGCCACGGACGCCTGAGTCTGATCCACGCCAAGGGCGAGCCGATGTACGGCATCGGCGGCTTCGATGCCACCGAGGCTGCCACCGCAGGCCTGCTGCGTGATGGCTACCGCCCGGTCACCGCCGGCGAGCAGGGCCATGCCGGCGCGCCGTTCGTGTGGACCACTGCCGGCTATGGCGTGCTGATCGACGGCGTCGGCGGGCAGATCGCGTTGGGCGACACCCGCATCGACGCGCGCATGTTCGATGGCGGACTGGACTACTACGTTTTCGTCGGCGGGCCGCACGCGATCTTCGGCGCACTGGCGCAGGTCAGCGGCCGCAGCCCGTTGTTCCCAAAATGGGCGATGGGCTTCACCAACAGCCAGTGGGGCATCGACCAGAAGGAACTGCTCGACATCGTCGAGGGCTACCGCGAACGCCACATCCCGCTGGACAACTTCACCCTCGACTTCGACTGGAAGGCCTGGGGCGAGGACAACTACGGCGAGTTCCGCTGGAACGAGCACAAGTTCCCCGACGGCGACAGCGGCAAGCTCAAGACGCTGCTCGACGCCCAGGGCGTGCACCTGACCGGCATCATGAAGCCGCGCATTCATGTGGACACCATAGAGGGCCGCGAAGCCAGCGAGCACGGCTACTGGCTGGCACAGAGCGATCCGGCGCCGGACTACTTCTCGCACCAGACCGTGCGCGAGATCGATTTCGCCGACCCTGCCGCGCGTGCCTGGTTCTTCAACAAGGCGCTCAAGCATTCGTTCGAGACCGGCATGGTCGGCTGGTGGAACGACGAGGCCGATGACGTCGCCGTCGACCTGCAGCACATGGACATGCAACGCGCGCTCTACGACGGACAGCGCGCGATCTCCGACCTGCGCGTCTGGTCGCTCAACCGCAATTTCTACCTGGGCGCCCAGCGCTACGCCTACGGCCTCTGGTCGGGTGACATCCTCACCGGATTCGAAAGCATGGCCGGGCAGCGCCAGCGCATGCTGAGCGCCATCAACGTCGGTGCGATGCAGTGGGGCATGGACGGCGGCGGCTTCAAGAAGGGTCCGCCGTCGCCGGAAAACTACGCACGATGGATCCAGTTCGGCGCGTTCACGCCGGTCTTCCGCGTGCATGGCGATTTCAACCAGAAACGCCAGCCGTGGGTGTACGGCCCGGTCGCGGAGAAAGCTGCAACCGACGCGATCCGCCTGCGCCAGTCGCTGATTCCCTACATCTACAGCTACGAGCACCAGCGCCGCGCCACCGGCGTCGGCCTGGTCCGCCCGCTGATGTTCGACTGGCCGACCGACGCCAACCTGCGCAACGACGTCGACGCCTGGCTGTTCGGCGACAGCCTGCTGGTATCGCCCGTTGTCGATCAGGGCCAGACGACCAAGCCGGTTTACCTGCCCGCCGGCGAATGGATCGACTGGTTCAGCGGAAGGCACTACGCCGGCGGCCAGACCATCGAGCACCGGGCCGATGCCACACACTGGAGCGACATCCCGCTCTACATCCGCGAAGGCGCCATCATTCCGGTCGCCCCGGTGATGGATTACGTGGGTCAGCAGCCGCTCACCGAGCTGACGGTGGAATTGTTTCCCGCCGACCATGCGACCGGCTTCGACTACTACGACGACGACGGCAAGACCTACGGCTACGAGCAGGGCGAATATTTCCTGCAGTCGATGCAGCTGGAGGCGCACGGGGACAGCGTGGCCTTCGCCATCGCATCGCCCCAGGGCAGCTACCAGCCTGTCCTGAAGTCCTGGCTGCTGAAGTTCCACGGCAAACCGGCGCATGCCGTGCGCAGCAACGGTCGCGCGCTGGAGGCGTTCGCCAGCGCCGACGCCCTGCGCGCCTCCGCAGACGACGGCTGGGCCGTGGGCGAAGACCGCTTCGGCCCGGTAACCTGGGTACGCGTGGCTTCCGGCAAGGGCCAGACCGTCACGCTTGACGTGGTGAAGTAAGCGACGTATCGCTGGACGGGCCGTGTTCACACGGCCCTTTCACCGGGGCGCTCTCTCCAACGGAGTGGCGCCGAAGCAACCCCACGCCTGCCGGGAGCCTCGAACACCATGCTGAGCCTTTTGCTGATGGCCTCGATGGCAGCCGCCCCGAACGTCCCCGAATCCGCATGGCGCGACGGTTTCGACTGGCACGGCGTGCACGTGTCGATGCAGAAAAGCGACAAGGGTAGCTACGTGCTCGGATGGCCGACCGGCCAGCGCGTGATTCCCGCGCCCCCGCTCGAGGCCGCCACCGGCAGCAGCCTGTTCGACGGCCTTTACGCAATGGCCCAGGACGACCTCAAGCGGGACTCGGTGGAGGCCATCCGCGACGGTGCCTTCGACCACGGCCAGCCGATCCCCTGCGTGTGCTTCGAGACGGGCGAGAAATGGCCCTACGTGTGGACGCGCGATCTCTCGTACGCGATCGACCTGGGGTTGTGGCGCTTCGATCCCGCACGCTCGCGCAACGGACTGGAGTTCAAGCTGTCCGAGGTGCGCGCGCCGTCGGCGCCGCAAGGGCTGTACGTGATGCAGGACACCGGCTCGGGCGGCAGCTGGCCGATCAGCACCGACCGCATCGTGTGGTTCCTTGGCGCGAAACACCTGCTGGATGACGCCGGCTTCGCCACCCGGGTGCGGCAGGCGCTGGGCGACACGCTGGCGCAGGACCGGCAGTACGCCTTCGACCCGGCGCTCGGGCTCTATCGCGGCGAAACGTCCTTTCTGGACTGGCGCGAGCAGACCTATCCCGTCTGGACGGCGGACAACGTGGTGTTCATCGCCCAGTCTTTCGCGCTTTCCACCAATGTCCTGCACTACCAGGCGCTCGAGCTGGCGGCCGACCTTGCCGATCGGCATGGCGACCCGCACGCGGCCGACTACCGCGCCCAGGCCGGGGCGCTGAAGACTGCGATCAACACGCATTTCTGGCGCGGCGACCGCGGCCTCTACATGAGCTACCTCGGTGGCGACGGCCTTCCGGTGGAGGCCTACGACCTGCTCGGCCTGTCGCTGGCGATCACCAGCGGCGTGGCCGATCCGGCGCGCGCACGCCAGGCGCTGGCCAACTACCCGACCTGGCCCTCGGGCAGCCCGGTGATCTGGCCCGAGCGCGCCGACCAGCCGATCTACCACAACCGCGCGATCTGGCCCTTCGTCAGCGCCTATGCGCTGCGTGCGGCGCGGGCGGTCGACGATCCGCTGCGCATTGCACACGAAATCCGCTCGGTCATCCGTGGCGCGGCGCTCGCCGGTTCCAACATGGAAAACTACGAGCTCGCGACCCAGGGCGTCCACGTCGACGATGGCCCGCTGAGCGGCCCGGTCGTCAATTCGCCGCGCCAGTTGTGGTCGGTGGCCGGTTTCCTGGACGTGGCGATCGAGGGGGTGTTCGGACTGACCGACGACGGTCGCGTGGAACCCAAATTGCCCGTGTCGCTCGTTCCCATGCTGTTCGGCGAGGCCGACCACATCGACCTGCAACTGCACGACCGCCGCATCACCCTGCGCCGGCCGGCTGCGCTTGATGGCAACCTGCTGGTGGCCGGCTCGACGCAGCAGGACGGTCGCCACACCGTGGTGATGCTCAAGGCGATCAAGGTTCCCGAGCGCCCCTTGCGTACCGACGCACCGCTGTACGCGCCCGCCACGCCGGCGGCGCCCACCGTCGAGGCGGATGGCGACCACTGGCGGGTACGCAGCCCGGGCAAGGGCGTGCTCTACGTCAACGGCCGCCGCCATGGCGAAATCGACGGCAGCACGACGCTCGCGCGCAACACCTCGCTGCAATGCATCCGCGTGACCCGGGTGGACACCCATGGCATCGAATCGCTGCCCAGCCCCGAGGCCTGCCCTGGCGATCGCGCGCACGTCGTCGGCGCGTGGCCGCGCCACTGGACGGCGCCGGCGAGCGGCCGGTACCGCGCCCTGCTGGACTACGCCAACCCGCACGGCCCGATCAACACCGGCATCACCGCGGCGGTGAAATGGCTGTTGGTCGATTGCGGCGACGGCGCGCCGCAGCGCCTGCCGCTGGTGATGCCGCACAGCGACGGCCGCCAGCATTCCACCTGGGGCGAGTTCAGCGCGAAGGCCGGCGCAAGCTGCCGTTTCAGCCTCGAGGGCGGCTTCAACATGAGCTACCTGCGCCACAACGCGCACTACACCGGCGGTGAAGGCGGTGCGTCAGGTCCGCTCAACGAAGCCGATGTCGGCGACCTGCTGATCGCTCCGCTTTGACCATGAATCCTCGTAGGAGCGCACCCCGTGCGCGGTAGCCGTGCTGCCGGTCGCGCACGGGGTGCGCTCCTGCAGAAAACCTTTGCTGACGGAAGCCCCGGATGAGCAACAAACCCACCCTGTCCTTCTGGCAGATCTGGAACATGTGTTTCGGCTTCCTGGGGATCCAGTTCGGCTTCGCCCTGCAGAACGCCAACGCCAGCCGCATCTTCCAGACGCTGGGCGCGGACGTGGCCGACATCCCGATCTTGTGGGTGGCCGCGCCGCTGACCGGCCTGATCGTGCAGCCGATCGTCGGCCACCTGTCCGACCACACCTGGAACCGGCTGGGCCGGCGCCGGCCCTACTTCCTGGTCGGCGCGGTGCTGACCACGCTGGCGCTGTTGTGGATGCCCAACGCGCCTTCCCTCTGGATCGCCGCCGGCCTGCTGTGGATCATGGATGCCTCGATCAATGTGTCGATGGAGCCGTTCCGCGCCTTCGTCGGCGACCAGCTGCCGCCGCGCCAGCGCCCGCTCGGCTATGCCATGCAGAGCTTCTTCATAGGCGTGGGCGCAGTGGTCGCCTCCGCCCTGCCTTGGCTGCTGGCGAAGCTGGGCGTGGCCAACGTCGCCCCCGCCGGCGGCGTCCCCGACACGGTGAAGTACGCCTTCTATGCCGGCGGCGTGGTGCTGCTCGGCGCGGTGCTGTGGACGATCGTCACCAGCCCGGAATACCCGCCGCAGCAGCTCCGTGAGCAGGCCGACGAGGCCCCCACCGAAACGCCGGCCGATACTTCCGGCGCGTGGCGCTTCGGCGCGTTGTTGCTGGCGCTGGGCGTCGCGCTGCTGTTGGCCATTGCGCACTTCGGGTTGGAGAAGGAGCTTTACCTCTTGGGCGCTGGCCTGGCCGTGTTCGGCCTGCTGTTCGTCTGGGTCGCCTTCACCCGCGGCCACGGCATGGCCCAGCAGGTGATGAGCGACCTGTATGCGATGCCCGCGCCGATGCGCCGGTTGGCGTGGGTGCAGTTTTTCTCCTGGTTCGCGCTGTTCGCGATGTGGATCTACACCACCCAGGGCGTCGCGCAGAGTTTCTTCGGCAGCACCGACACGACCAGCGCGGCCTACAACGAAGGCGCGAACTGGGCCGGCGTCCTGTTTGCCGTCTACAACGGCGTGACCGTCCCGGCGGCCCTGCTGATCCCGTGGATGGTGCGCCGCTGGGGCTTGCGCATCAGCCACTTGGTGAACCTGTGCCTGGGCGGCGCCGGGCTGCTGTCGTTCGTGGTGCTGCATGACGCACGCTGGCTCGTCGTCGCGATGATCGGCGTGGGCTTCGCCTGGGCCTCGATCCTGTCGCTGCCCTATGCGCTGCTGTCGGACAACCTGCCTGCGGCGAAGATGGGCGTGTACATGGGCATCTTCAATTTCTTCATCGTCATCCCGCAGCTGCTGGCCGCCAGCGTGCTCGGCCTGCTGCTGAAGACCTTCTTCCACGGCCAGCCGATCTGGGCGCTGGCGCTGGGCGGCGCCAGCCTGATCGTCGCCGGCCTCTGCACGCTGCGCGTGCGCGAGCCCGAAGCTGCACCGCAACCCGTCGCCTCGCCGCTGTAGGTGCCCACGTTCGGGCGATGCCCTCAAGTGCATCGCCCGCCAGCGGGCGCCCGCAGGATTGAATCCTTTGCACAGGGCTTCAGACACATGAAAGTCATATACGCATCCATCGGTCCGGTCCTCACGCTGGTCGTCGGCCTGGCCCAGGCCGCCACGCCGCAGCCGGAGTTCTATGGCACGGCCGCGCCGTTCGCATCCGACGCGATCTACTTCGTGATGACCGATCGTTTCGTCGACGGCGACCGGACCAACGACTACCGCGACCAGGGCGGCGTCCACCCCACCTTCGACATCCCGGTGTCCGGCGCGCCCAGGGGCCAGAGCGCGAACATTGGCTACCTCGGTGGCGATTTCAGGGGTGTGCTGGACAACGCCGGCTACATCCGCGGCATGGGCTTCGGCGCCGTGTGGATCACGCCAATCGTGGACAATCCCGATCAGGCCTTCACCGGCGGCGACCCGGTCTACTGGGGCTCGAAGTTCTCCGACCGCGGCAAGACCGGCTTCCACGGCTACTGGGGCACCAACTTCTACAAGCTCGACGAACACCTGCCGAGCAAGGACCTGGACTTCGCGCAGTTCACCGCCGGCATGCACAAGGCGGGGCTGAAGGTGGTGCAGGACATCGTGCTCAACCACGGCTCGCCCGCGTTCACCATGCCGGTGCGCCAGCCGCAGTTCGGGCAGATCTTCGACGAACACGGCAAGCTGGTTGCCGACGAGCAGAACCTGCCGCCGTGGCAGCTCGATCCGCGCCACAACCCGCTGCACCGCTTCTACCACGCATACGAAGACCTGGCGCAGCTGTCCAACAACGACGAGTCCGACCCGGCGGTGCTGGATTACTTCACGGGCGCGTATCTGAAGTGGATCGGCCAGGGGGCGGACGCTTTCCGCATCGACACCATCAGCCACATGTCGACCAGCTTCTGGAAACAGTTCTCGGCGCGCATCCGCGCGAAGCATCCTGGCTTCTTCATGTACGGCGAGGCGTTCGACTACAGCCCGGACAACATCGGCAAATACACCTGGCCCGAGAACGGTGGTATCAGCCTGCTCGACTTTCCCCAGCAAGCGGCGATCAAGGCCGTGTTCGAGCACCCCGGCAGCGATTACGCGCAGCTGCAGTCGAAGCTTTACCTGACCAACGGGCCGTACGAAAACCCATACGAGCTGGTGACCTTCTACGACAACCACGACATGGCGCGCATGGACGCCAGCGACCGTGGCTTCATCGACGCCAACAACTGGCTGTTCACCACGCGCGGCATCCCGGCCGTGTACTACGGCTCGGAGACCGGCTTCGAGCGCGGCCGCGCCGAGCACCAGGGCAACCGCAACTATTACGGCCAGGGGCGCATCGATGCTGCCGGCAAGAGCCCGATCTATCGACAGCTCAAGCGCATTGCCAACCTGCGCGCGCGCACGCCGGCATTGCAGCGCGGATTGATGCTGGTCGAGCACATGGGCGGCGACCAGGCGGCGTTCTATCGCGTGTACCAGAAGGCAGGCGCGCACCAGATCGCGCTGGTGCTGCTCAACAAGGGCGACAAGGCCGCGCGGTTCCACGTGACGAAATACCTGCAGCCGGGTCGCTGGCAGGCGGCGCTGGGCGGTGCGGCGATCGACGTGTCGGACGGTGCGCTGGATGCGAGCGTCGGGCCGCACGACGTGGCGGTCTATCTGCTCGACGCGCCAGCCACCCGCGCCGACCTCGTCGCCGAACTCACCCGCCTGATGAGCGACAAGGGCCACGCGCATGACTGAGCGTTTCGTAGGGTGGGTTTGGTGGTTGGCCGTGCTGCTGCTTCCCTGCGCCGTGCATGCGCAGGGGCAGAAGCTCGCACTGGATGCCCCGGCCTTCGCGCCCGAGCGCATTCAGGTCACGGTGTATCTCCCGCCGGGCTATGCCCATTCGACCGCACGCTACCCGGTGCTCTACGCCAACGACGGCCAGGACATGCAGGCGGTGGGACTCGAGGCTACGCTGGCCTCGCTGTATCGCGAGAAGGCCATCGAACCGGTCATCGTCGTCGCCATCGACATGCTGCACGACCGCGCCAGTGGCTACGGGCTTTCCGACCGCCAGCGCGGCCAGAGCGTGGTCGGCGGATCGCGGATCGGTGCAATCGGCCTGAAGGCCGCGGACTACTCGGCCTGGGTCGCCACATCGCTGGTGCCCTACATCGATGCGCACTACCGCACGCGCGCCGCTGTCGGGCAGCGCACGGTGATGGGCTGGTCGCTCGGCGCACTCAACGCGTTCAACCTGGGCTGGGAGTATCCGGATGTGTTCGGCAAGGTTGGCGCCATGTCGCCCTCGTTCTGGCTGGCCGGCGATCGCGGCGACGCGGCAGCGGTGCAGCGCAGCCGGCTGGCGCAGGCGATGGTGGATCGGGGACCGAAGCGCGAAGGGTTGAAGTTCTGGTTCGCCGCGGGAACGGCCGAGGAGACCAACGATCGCGACCATGACGGCGTGATCGACGTGATCGACGACCTCAACGACCTGGTGGATGGCTACCAGGGCGACGGCGTGCAGCGCGGTGGCCTGCGCCAGCTCGGCTATTCGACGGTGGGTGCCGATGCCGACGTGACCGTCTTCCTGCTGCGGGGCGGGCACCACCAGCAAGCCTCGTGGGCGAAGATGCTGCCGGTGTTTCTGCGCTGGGCCTTTCCGGTTTCGGCGCGGCCCTGATTTCCCGCGGACCCTGGCCCTCACACCAGCCGCCGCCGCGGCAGGGAGAGTGGGCAGAAACCACGCTTACGGCCGCACGCTCGACTGCCGCACCATCAGCTTTACCGGCAGCATCACGCTTTCGGTCGGCTCCCCGCGGATCATCTTCAGCAGGTTTTCCACCAGCACTTCGCCGGCACTGCGCGTGTCCTGCAGCACGGTGGTGAGCGGCGGGCTGGCGAAGCGCGCCATCGGGATGTCGTCGAAGCCGGCCACGGGCACGTCCGCCGGCACCTTGTAGCCGTGCTCGACCAGGGCGCTCATGGCGCCAAAGGCGATCAGGTCGCTGGCGGCGAACACCGCGTCGAACGCCACGCCCCGGGCGATGAGTTCGGACATGGCCGTGTGCCCGCACAGCTGCGTGCTTTCGGCGTCCACCTGCAAGCTCTCGTCGACCTCCAGCCCCGCCTGCTGCAAGGCCCGGGCATAGCCGCGGTAGCGCTCGAAAAATTCGGGATAGTGGCTTGAGGCATCGCCCAGGAACGCAATCCGTCGGCAACCCTGCCCGATGAAGTGCCGCGCCACCGCCTCGCCGCCGCTGAAGTTGTCGCAGCCGACCGAAACGCCCGGCTGGTCCGACTGCACCGCGCCCCAGCGCACGAAGCGGGTACCGATCGCCACCAGCTTTTCCAGCCGCGCGCGGTAGGCGAGGTAGTCGCCGTAGCCGAGCAGGATGATGCCGTCGGCTTTCTTGCTGTCGGCGTAGTCGGCATGCCAGTCGGTGGAGAACTGCTGGAACGAAATCAGCAGGTCGTAGCCCTGCTGGGCGCAGGCGCGGGTGATCGACCCCAGCATCGAGAGGAAGAACGGGTTGATGTTCGAGCCGTCGGTGGTCGGGTCCTCGAACAACAGCAACGCCAACGTGCCCGAATGCTGCAGGCGCAGGTTCGAGGCGTTCTTGTCGACCTTGTAGCGCAACTGTTCGGCGGCGGCGCGAATGCGCTCGCGGGTTTCCTCGCTGACCAGCGGGCTGCCGCGCAGGGCGCGCGAAACCGTCGCCTGGGAAACCCCCGCCAGGTGGGCGATGTCGATCGACGTCGCTTTGGCCTTGCTCACTGCTGCGGAAACCTCTGGTACGGCCGACTCGGACAACATTACCATCGGGCGGCCGCGGCGTGCCGGCTCGCCATGCATACGTATTCAGCCGGACGGCGACCGCGGCAGCAGCCAGACTCGCACCATTGTCGTCCTGGGGACCTTCGGGGGAAGAACGGATGAGTACGCAGCAGACGCCAGTCGACCTGGCACTGGAACAACGTGCGACGGCACGCATCGTCCTGATCGCCGCCGCAGCGGCGCTGGGTGGCTTTCTCTTCGGGTTCGACACAGCCGTCATCAACGGAGCGGTGGAGGCGATCCGCGGCGGCTTCCAGCTGGACGCGGGACGGATCGGCCTGGCCGTGTCCTGTGCCCTGCTCGGCTCGGCGGCCGGTGCATGGTATGCCGGCACGCTGGCCGACCGCCTGGGCCGCGTGCGTGCCATGCAGGTGGCCGCCCTGCTGCTGGCGGCCAGCGCGATTGGCTCGGGACTGGTCACCGGGATGTGGGACCTGATCCTGTGGCGCGTGGTCGGCGGCATCGGTGTGGGCATGGCTTCGGTGATCGCGCCGACGTACATCGCGGAAGTGTCGCCGGCGCACGTACGCGGACGGCTCGGTTCGCTGCAGCAGCTGGCGATCGTGCTGGGCATCTTCGCCGCGTTGCTGAGCGATGCATGGCTTGCCGCCACCGCCGGCGGCGCCTCGGCGAAACTCTGGTTCGGGCTGGAGGCCTGGCGCTGGATGTTCCTGGTAGCGGTCGTGCCGGCGCTGGTCTACGGCGCACTGGTGCTGGGCGTGCCCGAGTCGCCGCGCCACCTGGTCGCCCGCGGGCGCATCGCCGAAGCGCGCGAAGTACTGCGCCGGGTGCTGGCGATGCGCAGCGACACTGCGCTGGACTACAAGCTGGGCGAGATCGAGCGCAGCCTGAAGATGGAATACCGCCCGCGCGTTCGCGACCTTCGCGGCGCGAGCTTCGGGCTCCTGCCCGTGGTGTGGGTCGGCATCCTGCTGTCAGTGTTCCAGCAGTTCGTCGGCATCAACGTGATCTTCTATTACTCCTCGGCGCTGTGGCATTCGGTCGGCTTCAGCGAGGCCGATTCGTTTTCGATCACGGTGATCACCTCGATCGTCAACGTGCTGGTGACGCTGGTCGCCATCGCGCTGGTCGACAAGGTCGGCCGCAAGCCGCTGCTGGCGATCGGCTCGGCAGGCATGACGGTCACCCTGGCGTTGATGGCCTGGTGCTTCTCGCAGTCGATCGGTGCCGGTGCGAACCTGACCCTCCCGGCGCCATGGAACATGGTTGCGCTGGTCGCGGCCAACGCCTACGTGGTGTTCTTCGGCCTGAGCTGGGGCCCGATGGTGTGGGTGCTGCTGGGCGAGATGTTCCCCAACCGCATCCGCGCCGTCGCGCTGGCGGTGGCGGCCGCGGCGCAGTGGTTGGCGAACTTCCTGATCACCTCGACCTTCCCTGCTCTGGCCGAGATCGGACTGAGCTTCGCCTACGGTCTGTATGCCGCGTTCGCACTGATCTCGCTGCTGTTCGTGGTGTTCGCGGTACGCGAGACCAAGGGCATGGAGCTGGAGGACATGCCTGGCTGACGAAAACCCCGTGCGCGACCGCCCATGCGGGGGTCGCGCACAAGGCGCGCCTGGGCGGGAAATCTCACTTCGGCAGCGCGTAGGCGATCAGCGAATCGCCGATCTTCGTTCCCAGCGACCGGTGACCGCCGGCCATCACCACCACGTACTGCCGTCCCGTGCGCTCGGACACATAGGTCATCGGCGTCGCCTGGCCGCCGGCCGGCAGGCGCGCCTGCCATAGTTTCTTTCCGGTGCGCACATCGTAGGCGCGCAGGTAGGAGTCCAGCGTTCCGCTCAGGAACGCCACGCCACCCGCCGTCACCATCGGCCCGCCCAGGCTCGGTACGCCCAGCGGCAGCGGGATGCCGAACGGCGCCTGGTCTTCGATGGTGCCGTTCCTGTGCATCCAGACCTTCTTCATGGTGGTGAGGTCCACCGCCGCCAGGTAACCCCACGGCGGCGCCTGGCACGGCACGCCAACAGGCGACAGCAAGGGATGCAGGTCGACCGCGAAGGGCGTGCCTTTCATCGGCTGCAGGCCCTGCTCGCTGCCTCCGGCCTGCACCGCCTGCGCCTTCTCGCGCGGGACGAGCCTCGACACGAAGGCCATGTAGCTCGGATTGAGGATCGCCACCTGGCGCACCGGGTCGACCGCGATGCCGCCCCAATCGAAGATGCCGTAGTTGCCGGGATAGATCAGCGATCCCTGCACCGACGGTGGCGTGAAGATGCCCTCGTAGCGGTATTTGCGGAAGGTGATGCGGCAAACCAGCTGGTCGAAGGGCGTGGTGCCCCACATGTCCGCTTCGCGCAGCTTGCGCTCGGGCATGAAGGTGAGCGCCGAGAACGGCTGGGTCGGCGCGACATGGTCGCCCCGGGCGGCCCCCTGCGGCACCGGGCGCTCGGGCGCGGGCACCAGCAGGTGCCCGTCGCGCCGGTCCAGCACGTAGATGTCGCCGCGCTTGGTCGAGGCAACCAGCGCGGGCACCTTGCCTTGGGGCAGATCCAGATCGACCAGCGTAGGCTGGCCGCCAACGTCCATGTCCCACAGGTCGTGGTGCACGGTCTGGTAGGCCCAGCGCGCCTTCCCGGTGGCGATGTCCAGCGCCACGATCGCGCTGCTGTATTTCTCGGCATTGGGGTCGCGGCGGCCGCCCCAGATATCGGGCGTCTGGTTGCCCGTCGGCAGGTACACCAGCCCCAGCTTCTCATCGACGCTGAACACGCTCCACGCATTGGGCGAATTGCGGATGTAGGTCTGGCCTGGCGGCAACGGGTTGGTCTGGCGCGGCTCCGACGGATCGAAATTCCACAACAGGCGGCCGGTATCGATGTCGTAGCCGCGGATCACGCCGGAAGGCTCGTTGGTCGATGCGTTGTCGGTGACGCTGGCGCTGGCAATGAGTACATGCCGCGTCACGGTCGGCGGCGAGGTCGGGTTGAGGAAGCCCGGTTTCTTGACGGGCTGGTCGTTGTACAGGTGGATGACGCCTTCGACGCCGAAATCGCGGCAGGGCTGCCCGTTGTCGGCATTGACCGCCACGATGGTGGCATCCGCGGTGGGGACGAAGATGCGCCGTGGGCAGGTATCGACCTTGATCGCGGTGGGTGCGACCGCGCCCGGCGGCGTGGGAGCCGATGCCGCGGCCGCCACTTTCGGGTCCGCGGCCAGCCCCATCGCCGCGGCCTGCGCGGCATAGGCGCCGGAGTCGTAGTAGGCCACGCCCCGGCAGATCATGTGCTGGTAACCCTTCGCGTGGCGATCGATCTTCGGGTCGAAGCGCCAGATCTCGTGGCCCGTGTCGGGATCCAGCGCGATCACGATGTCATGCGGCGTGCACAGGTACAGCATGCCGTTGGCTTTGAGGGGCGTGACCTCGTTGGCGATCTCCTGCGGATCGCCCGGGCCGGGAAAATCGCCGGTGTGGAACGTCCAGGCCACCTGCAGCTTGTCGACGTTCTGCGGCGTCACCTGCGAGGCAGGCGAGTAGCGGTCGCCGTAGCCGGAGTGCCCATAGGCCGTCCAGTCGCCCGGTTTGGCGAGCGGCGCCGGCGCGCTGCCGGTGGCGTTCATGCGGGCGGCGGCGATCTCGCCCGGATGGTCGTGCGGGGAACGGAACAGCGAGATCACCCCGACCATCAGCGCGAGCGCCACGGTCATGCCTAGCGCCCAGCGTCCGCCACGCAGCGAGCCGTCCGGCACCGCGCGGTGTGCCGCGTCGACGGGACCCAATCGACGGTTGACGAACGGCAACCACAACCACAGCGCCAGGGCGAACCACACGTCCAGCCGGGGCAGCAGTTGCCACCAGTCCAGCCTTACCTCGATCACGGCCCATACCGTGCTTGCCAGCAGCACCAGCGCGTACAGCCACAACGCCAGCGTGCGCCCCAGCACCACCAGCACGCCGGTCGCCACCAGGGCCAATCCGGCGAGCAGGTAATACCAGGAGCCGCCGAGCGCGATCAACCAGATGCCACCGGCGGCGAGCGCCAGGCCCGGGAGCATGAAGACGACGCCAGTGACGAACAGCAGCGGGCCGGAACGCGACAGGCGAGCCAAGGGCTTTCTCCCGGGAGCGCGGCAAAAGCCGCAATGGAAGTCCCGATATAACACCGGCTCCGCCTAGGCTTTGTTGATTAGGGTCGACCGTGTGCGGGCATCCACGAAAAAAGTTCATCAGCGATGGTTTGAGGGAGCCAACCGGCGGGCGATGCCCTTTCTGGCGACACCGGAGCAAGGCATCGCCCCACCAGGTGCGTTTCTACGGGACTTGGGCGCGGGCGTCATGGCCCGTTTCGGACGCGAAAAAAAAGGCCGGCGATGCCGGCCTTGGAATGGCGCCCCCGATACGATTCGAACGTACGACCTTCCCCTTAGGAGGGGGACGCTCTATCCAACTGAGCTACGGGGGCGAGGCGCGGATTCTGGCATGGATGGCCGTGCGGCGCGATTCCCGTGATCGGAACTCCAACCCGCGGAGGCCCGGACACACCGCCTCGCTTTTGTAGGAGCGAACCGGGGCGCGACCGGGACGCACGGCAGTCGCGCACGCGCGCGCTGCTACAGCGAATCCGCCCAAGGGAGCCCCCGGACCCACCCTGCTAGAATGGCCGTTTCGCAATAGTCCGGCGCCCCCACGTCGCCCGACCACAAGGAGTCACGCATGTCCCACGATATTCTCAAGGCGCTCGGCCTGGGCGATTCGCAGTCCGGCACCTACCTCGGCAATGGCGAATGGGCCAAGACAACCGACGCCGGCACGCTCAAGCCGCTGAATCCGGCCACGGGCGAGGTGATCGCCAGCGTGCACGCCTCCAGCGCGGCCGACTACGAGACCATCGTCAAGCGCGCGCAGGATGCCTTCAAGGTCTGGCGCACCACGCCGGCGCCGCAGCGTGGCGAGGCCGTTCGCCTGTGTGGCGAGGCGCTGCGCAAGCACAAGGATGCGCTGGGTTCGCTGGTCGCCCTGGAGATGGGCAAGATCAAGCCCGAGGGCGACGGCGAAGTGCAGGAAATGATCGACATCGCCGACTTCGCGGTCGGCCAGAGCCGCATGCTGCACGGCTACACCATGCATTCGGAGCGCCCCGGCCACCGCATGTACGAGCAGTACCAGCCGCTGGGCCTGGTCGGCATCATCAGCGCGTTCAACTTCCCGGTCGCCGTGTGGGCCTGGAACGCCATGCTGGCTGCCATCTGCGGCGACGTCTGCATCTGGAAGCCCTCGCCCAAGACCCCGCTCTCGGCGGTCGCCACGATGAAGATCTGCAACGAGGCGCTGAAGGCCGGCGGCTTCCCGGACATCTTCTTCCTGTTCAACGACGCCGGCACCGAGCTGTCGCAGGCGTTCGTCGACGACAAGCGCATCCCGCTGATCAGCTTCACCGGTTCGACCAAGGTCGGCCGCATGGTCGGCGAGCGCGTGGCGCGCCGCCTGGGCCGTTCGCTGCTTGAGCTCGGCGGCAACAACGCGATCATCCTGGACGAGAGCGCGGACCTGAAGCTGGCGATCCCGGGCATCGTGTTCGGCGCCGTCGGCACTGCCGGCCAGCGCTGCACGACCACGCGCCGCCTGTTCGTGCACGAGGCGATCTTCGACAACGTGCTGGACACGCTGGTCGGCGCGTACAAGCAGGTCGAGGGCAAGATCGGCGACCCGACCCAAGCCACCACGCTGATGGGACCGCTCAACAGCCCCGAAGCCGTGCAGGGTTACCTGGCCGCGATCGAGAAGGCCAAGGCCGCCGGCGGTACCGTGCGTACCGGCGGTGCAGCGCTGACCGACCGCAAGGGCAACTTCGTGCTGCCGACCATCATCACCGGGGTGAAGAATTCCGACGAGGTGGTGCAGACCGAGACCTTCGCGCCGATCCTCTACGTGATGCCGTTCAAGACGCTCGACGAGGCCATCGAGATGCAGAACGACGTGCCGCAGGGCCTGTCCTCGGCGATCTTCACCAACAACCTGCGCGCGGGCGAACAGTTCCTGTCGTCGGCCGGCTCGGATTGCGGCATCGCCAACGTCAACATCGGTACCTCCGGCGCCGAGATCGGCGGCGCCTTCGGCGGCGAGAAGGAAACCGGCGGCGGTCGCGAATCGGGCTCCGATGCATGGAAGGCCTACATGCGTCGCCAGACCAACACCATCAACTACTCCGACGCGTTGCCGCTGGCGCAGGGCATCAAGTTCACGGTGTAAAAGGTCACCTTCCCCCTGGCCCTGCCGGGGGGAAAAGGTTTGACAGCAACCTTCGCCCACCAGCGGGCCGGGCCCGGGAACGGATGTCATCCCCGCGAAAGCGGGAATCCACCTTCGCTACTTTGGGTTCCAGAGCACAATGGATTCCCGCTTTTGCGGGAAAACGCCGGCGGTCTTACCGTCAAGCCGGCACAACAGCGAGGACCGACGCCATGAACGCACTGCCTCCCGTCCAACGCACCACCAGCGCCATGGCCGTGGTGAGCCTGGTTTCCGGCATCGCCTCCTGGTGCGTGCTGCCGCTGGTCGGCGCGATCGTGGCGGTCGTCTGCGGCCACCTCGCGCGTGGCGAGATCCGCCGCTCGCAGGGCCAGATCGAAGGCGACGGCCTGGCGGTCGTCGGCCTGGTGCTCGGCTACGTGCAGTTGGCTTTCGGCTTCATCGTGCTGCTGTTTGCCATCGCCGCGATCGTGCTGGGCCTGTCGATCGGCTTCGGCGCCTCGCTCTTCCACTGACATGCGCGACAGTGCCTTCGACTTCACCGGCTACCGCGTGCTGGTCGCCGGCGGCAGCAAGGGCATCGGCCGCAGCATCGCGCTGGGTTTTGCCCAGGCCGGCGCGGCGGTGTCGATCTGTGCCCGCGGCGAGCAGGCGCTGGAAGCGACGCGGCAGGAGCTGGCCGCCTTTGGCCACGCCACGCACGCGGCCCGCTGCGACCTTTCCGACGCGCAAGACATCACCACCTACGTCGCCGGTGCTGCCGAAACGCTGGGTGGCATCGACGTGCTGGTCAACAACGCCAGCGGCTACGGTTTCAGCGACGACGACGACAGCTGGGTCCGCGGCTTCGAAGTCGACCTGATGGCCGCCGTGCGCACCTCGCGCGCCGCCCTTCTCCACCTGGAAGCCTCGCCGCACGCCTCGATCCTCCACACCAGCTCCATCGCCGCCTTCCATCCGCGGCGCAACGGTGCGCCCTACGCGGCGGTGAAGGCGGCGCTCAGCCAGTACACCACCTCGCAGGCGCTGGCCCTGGCCGGGAAGCGCATCCGCGTCAACGCCATCGCCCCGGGTTCCATCAAGTTCCCGGACGGCTTGTGGGACCGTCGACGCCACGAAGAACCCGAGACCTACCAGGCCACGCTCGCGAAGATCCCGTTCGGCCGCTTCGGCGCGCCGGAAGAAATCGCCCACGCCGCCCTGTTCCTCGCCTCCCCCTACGCCTCCTGGATCACCGGCCAGACGTTGTGCGTGGACGGTGGCCAGGGCCTCAACGGATAAGCCATGTACGACCACGTCCGCCCGCTGCTGTTCGCGCTCGATGCCGAGACCGCGCACCGTCTCACCCTGTACGCGCTGGGCGTGGCCCACCGCAGCAACCTTGGCCGCTTCGTCGCCAACGCACCGGAAGACCTGCCGGTCACCGCGTTCGGCGTCCGTTTCCCCAATCCGGTGGGACTGGCGGCGGGGCTGGACAAGAATGCCGCGCATATCGACGAGCTGGGAGCGCTGGGTTTCGGCTTCCTCGAGGTCGGCACGGTCACGCCGCGACCGCAGCCGGGCAATCCGAAACCACGCATGTTCCGGCTGCCCGCCCACGAGGCGATCATCAACCGGCTGGGGTTCAACAACGAAGGCGTCGATGCGCTGGTGCGCAACGTGGAGGCGTCCAGCTACCGGGGCGTGCTGGGCATCAACATCGGCAAGAACAAGGACACGCCCAACGAACGCGCGGTCGACGACTACCTGTTTTGCCTCGAACGCGTGTACCGCCACGCCACCTACATCACGGTCAATATTTCCTCGCCCAACACGCAGGGCCTGCGCGACCTGCAGGAAGAGGCCACGCTGCGGCGCTTCATCGAGACGCTGCGCGAGGCGCAGGAGCGATTGGGCAGCCAGTCCGGCGCGCGCAAGCCGATGCTCCTGAAGATCGCGCCCGATCTCGCCGAGGCCGAACTCGACGGCATGGCCGAAGTACTGCGCACCGCCGGCATCGACGGCGTGATCTGCACCAACACCACGATCGACCACAGCGCGGTGGCGGGCGATCCGCACGGGCAGGAGGCGGGTGGCCTCTCCGGCAAGCCGCTGTTTGCCCGCTCGACCGAAGTGCTGCGCGGCATGCGGGCCCGGCTGGGCCCGGGCGTGCCGATCGTCGGCGTCGGCGGCATCCTCGATGGCAGCGACGCGGTGGAGAAGCTCGAGGCCGGCGCAAATCTCGTGCAGGTCTACTCGGGACTGATCTACCGCGGTCCGCGCCTGGTCGCCGAGTGTGTCGATGAAATCCGTCGCCAGCATGGAGCATTCCATGCCGGCTGAGCGCGTCGACATGGGCGGCTACACGCTGATCGAGAACGCGCCGCTGGTCACGCGCAACACGCTGCGCGTGGCAGCTCACGCGCGGCTGCTGGCCGAGGTCCGCGACGCCGCCAAGCTGCCCGAACTGCTGGATTTCCCGGCCGTGCGAAACGGCCCGCTGCTGGTGCTGGGCGAAGGCAGCAACCTGCTGCTCACTAAGGATTTCGACGGCACGGTCATCGCCATGGCCACCCGCGGCGTGCAGGTCGAACAGGACGGCGAGGTCGCGCGCATCGCGGTCGCCGCCGGCGAGCGCTGGGACGACTTCGTGCGGTGGACGCTGGGCCAGGGTTTCGCAGGCCTGGAAAACCTCATCCTGATCCCGGGCACGGTCGGCGCCGCGCCGATCCAGAACATCGGCGCCTACGGCACCGAGGTTGCCGAGTTCATCGAGAGCGTGGAGGCCTGGGACCTCGACGAGCGCCGTGTCGTCTCGCTCGACAACGCCTCCTGTGCCTTCGCCTACCGCAATTCGCTGTTCAAGCGCGAGCCCGGCCGCTACATCGTCACCGCCGTGCGCTTCGCTTTGCGGCGCGCGCACGCCCTGCGGCTCGACTACGCCGGCATCCGCGAGGAGTTGGCCCGCATGGGCGTGGACAAGCCCGCGCCGTTCCACGTGGCCGAAGCGGTGGTGCACCTGCGCACCCGCAAGCTGCCCGACCCCGCCGTGATCGGAAATGCTGGCAGCTTCTTCAAGAATCCGGTCGTCGAGGCCGCGCTGGGCGAATCGCTCAAGCACGAGCATTCGGAACTGGTCGCCTGGCCCGGCAGCGACGGTCGCTGGAAGCTCTCCGCCGCCTGGTTGATCGAAGCGGCGGGCTTCAAGGGTTGCCGCGACGGCGACGCCGGGATCTCCAACCGCCACGCCCTGGTGCTGGTCAACCACGGCCACGCCAGCGGCGCCGAACTCTGGACACTGGCGCAGAAAGTCATCGCGGGTGTCGAGGCGACATTCGGCGTACGGCTGGAGCCAGAGCCTGTCGTCGTTTGAGGCGGTCTTCCACGGAAAACAAAAGGCCACGCAATGCGTGGCCTTTTTGTTGCCTATGGCGCACGTTTACCGGCGCGCCTTGGACAGCAACCGCAGGATCTCCAGGTACAGCCACACCAGGGTCACCATCAGCGCAAACGCGCCGTACCACTCCATGTACTTGGGCGCGCCCGCCTGCGTGCCGCGCTCGATCAGGTCGAAGTCCAGCGTCAGGTTGAGCGCCGCCAGGCCGACCACCAGCAGGCTGAAGCCGATGCCCAGCAGGCCCGATTCGTGGATGAAAGGCACCTGGATGCTGGTGAACGCGCGCAGCCCGATGTCCACCAGGTAGAGCAGCACGATCGCACCGGTCGCCGCGACCACGCCCGTGCGGAACCGGTCGGTGACCTTGATCACCCGCGTGCGGTAGAGCACCAGCATCACCGCCAGCACGCCCGCGGTCAGCATCACCGCCTGCAGCACGATGCCGGGATAGCGCAGCTCCATGAAGGCCGAGATGCCGCCGAGCGCGAAGCCCTCGGCGATCGCGTAAAGTGGCGCGGTGATGCCCGACCACTGGCGCAGGAAGGTGCTGGCAAGTGCCAGCACGAAGCCGACGATCAACCCGCCCCACATGAAGGGCGCGATGGCCGCGAAGGCCGCGGCGACGTCGCCCGCCGCCACCAGAGTGTCGAAGCGGTGCCAGGTCCAGCCACCGGTGACCACCGCCAGCAGGAGCAGCAGGCCGGTCTTGGCCACGGTGCCGTTCAGCGTCATGCGATCGCCTTCGGCGAACAGGCCCTGGAAGGTGTTCTCGCGCAGTACCGGGTTGCTGGAGCGCATGGATTCCCTCGTTCTTATGTTCGCGCGGTGCGCGGATGCCATCATCCTAGCGCGCCGGAAGACCTCCGCGCTGCGTGTCCCGCGGCTTCGGCCGGTCCAGCTCCGGCAGGAACACGGTGATCAGGCCCATCAGTGGCAGGAACGCGCACAGGCGGTAGACGTACTCGATGCCGTGCACGTCGGCCAGCTGGCCCAGCACCGCCGCGCCGATGCCGCCCATGCCGAAGGCGAACCCGAAGAACAGTCCCGAAACCATGCCCACGCGCCCGGGCAGCAGTTCCTGCGCATAGACCAGGATCGCCGAGAACGCCGAGGACAGCACCAGTCCGATCACCACGCTGAGTACCCCCGTCCAGAACAGGCTCGCGTGCGGCAGCAGCAGCGAGAACGGCGCCACGCCCAGGATCGAGATCCAGATCACCGACTTGCGCCCGATGCGGTCGCCCACCGGGCCGCCGATCAGCGAGCCGGCGGCTACCGCAGCAAGGAACACGAACAGGTGCGTCTGCGCGCTCTGCACCGACACGCCGAAACGGTGGATCAGGTAGAAGGTGTAATAGCTGGAAAGGCTCGCCAGGTAGAAGTACTTGGAGAAGATCAGCAAGCCCAGGATCAGCAGCGAGAGCACCACGCGATTGCGCGAAGGCAGCACCAGCGCATGGTGCCGGCGACTGCCATTCCGGCTGGCATGGTGGACGCGGTACCAGCCACTCACGCGCAGCAGCACGACAATGGCCAGCAGTGCCGCCAGCGAGAACCAGGCCACGCTGCCGCGCCCGTGGGGCACGATGACCCAGGCCGCCAGCAACGGCCCCAGCGAGGAGCCGGTGTTGCCGCCGACCTGGAACAACGATTGTGCCAGCCCGTGCCGGCCACCCGAAGCCATCCGCGCCACCCGCGAGGCTTCCGGATGAAACACGGACGAGCCGGTACCCACGAGGGCGGCGGCGGCGAGCAGCATGGGGAAGTTGGGCGCCACGGCGAGCAACAACAGGCCGCACAGGGTGAAGCCCATGCCTACCGGCAGCGAATACGGCATCGGCCGCCGGTCACTCGCCACGCCCACCAGCGGCTGCAGCAGCGAGGCGGTGAGCTGGTAGGTCAGCGTGATCAGGCCGACCTGGCCGAAGCTCAGCGCGAAACCGCTCTTGAGGATCGGATAGATCGCCACGATCAGCGACTGGATCATGTCGTTGAGCAGGTGCGAGAAGCTGATGGCGCCGAGCACGGCAAAGGCGGTGCGCGGCTCCGCGGGCAAGGCGGCGGCGACGGGTTCGGCGCGGGTCTGCATCGGGTGGGGTCCGGGGAGCGCGGCCTGGAGCCGCGGCGCGCACTCTAGAGCCTGAAGCGGTCGTTCGTATACCGGCTTGCGGCCGATTTGAGGCGTTATCGGCGGTTCCGCGCAACGCTTCCCATGGGCCCTTCGGGCTTTCTCCCCACTCCGGGGAACGGATCGAGCCGCGCGGCGGGTCATCGAGCCCTCGCTCGCCGGGAAATGTGTCACGCGCGGGTGGGGGAAGCCTCGCCCAAGCGCGCCGAAGCGAACAACTAACGCCTCAACCCGAACTCCTCGGCCGCCCGCCCGGCGCGCAAACGCGCGGTACGAATCGCCGCGGCCAGGCGCCCGCCAAGCAGGCGCGTCTGCTTGTTCTTGCGCGGTCTCCTGGCATCGGACGCCACGCTGCGCCGACGCGCCGACGCATGCATCGTCGGGAGCGTGGCGCGAGGCGCGCCCTCGCCCGGCGGCAGATGCCGGCCGTCCGCCCCCCGACGCGCTCGCCCGCCGATGCCGATCACCTTTTGGCCCGGATCGCCCGCGCGTTTCGAACCTGCCTTTGCCGCCATGCGATGCCACCCTGTGCTGGTTGGGAGGGGCATGCTGCGCAGCGCAGCGTGAAACGACGGGCAAGGCTTCGTTGGATGTGCATTCGACGCAACCGCGGCCGCGCGGCTTCCGATTGACCGCCTGCGGACGCCACCGGATCATGGCCGGATGCCTCTTCTCCGACGTCTCCTGCTCTGCCTGCTGTTGACCGCCCTTCCCGCGCTCCATGCGCAGGACACCCCGGCCAGCGCCACGACGCCCGCGGTCTCGCCGGCGCAGGCGCTGGATGCCCTGCGCGACCAGCTCGATTCGATCAAGTCCGAACTCAAGAAGAAGCCGGACGACCGCGCGTTGGCCGCTCTGCGCACCACCGCGCTGTCCGTGCAGGACCAGGCCGAGCAACTGGCCGCGACGCTGGCGCCGCAGATGGCCAGCCTCGATGCGCGGCTGGCCGTGCTCGGTCCCACCCCCGCCAAGGGTGCGCCACCCGAAGCGGCCGAGGTGGCCGCGCAGCGCCGGCAGCTGGACAAGTCCAAGACGAGTCTGGATGCGCAGATCAAGCAGGCGCAGCTGCTGGGCGAGGAAGGCATGCAACTGGCCGCCCAGGTGTCCGGCCTGCGCCGCGACCAGTTCCAGGCGCAGCTCGCCTCGCGCACCGCGACGCCGTTGAGCGGCGCGTTCTGGTCCGAGCCTGCGCGCTCGCTGCCGGACGACCTGGCGCGACTGAAGCGACTCAGGGCGCACGTCGCCGATGCATGGCAGGACGCCTGGCAACCGCCCAACCGCCTGCCGCTCCTGTTCTGCCTGAGCGCAGCACTGCTGTTGCTCGTCACCGGCTGGCTCCTGCTCGAGCGCTTCCTGATCTTTCTTGCCGCTCGCGTGATGCCCGACAGCCACCTGCGCCGCAGCGCCACCGCGTTCGGCATCGCGCTCGGCGCCGTTCTGGTGTTCGGACTGGCCGCCCAGCTGGTACGGCTGGGGCTGGACTGGAACGACACGCTCGACCCGGGTCTGGATGAACTGGCCCTTTCGCTGGTGCGGCGCGTGAGCTTCGCGGCCTTTGTCGCCGGACTCGGGCGGGCGCTGCTCGCGGTACGACATCCATCCTGGCGCCTGCCGACGCTGTCCAACGCCGCGGCCCGCCGGTTGCGCCTGTTCCCCGGCCTGCTGGCCGCCGCGACCCTGCTGCTGAGCGTGGTCGAACGGATCAACAGCACGATCGGCGCCAGCCTCCCGGCGACCGTGGCCACGCGTGGCGTGATCGCGCTGGTGGTCAGCGGCCTGGTCGGCGCCGCCCTGCTGCGGCTGGGCCAGGCCCGGCGCGCCCTGCTCGCCTCCGGCACTGCACCGGCGCAGCGACCGCTGTGGGTCGGACTGCTTGCCGGAGCGGCTGCGCTGGGCGTGATGCTGAGCTGGATCGCCGTGGCGCTGGGCTACATCGCGCTGGCGTTCTTCCTGGCGACGCAGATGCTGTGGATCGGCGTGCTGATCGGCTCGCTCTACCTGCTGTTGCACCTGGTGCACGACCTGATCGCCACCCTGCTCGCCCCGAACGGCCGCAGCGGACAGCGGCTGCAGGCGGCCTTCGGGCTGCCACCCCGCACGCTGGAACAGGCTGCCACCGTGCTCTCGGGCATCAGCCGCGTACTGATCCTGCTGCTGGCCATCGGTGCGCTGCTGGCGCCCTTCGGTACCGACCCGCAAGAGCTCGCCGCGCGGATGGGCCAGCGCTTCGGCAACCTCACCCTGGGCCAGCTCACCATCGACCCCAGCACGGTGTTCGAGGCACTGGCGGTGTTCGTCCTGGGGTTGATTGCGGTGCGCGTGCTCAAGCGATGGCTAGGCGACCAGCTGCTGCCCAAGACCACGCTCGAACCGGGCATGCAGAACTCGGTGGTGACCCTGCTCGGCTACGTTGGCGGCGTGCTGGTGTTCGCGCTGGCGCTGGCCGCGCTCAACGTGAGCCTGCAGAGCATCGCCTGGATCGCCAGCGCGCTGTCCGTGGGTATCGGCTTTGGCCTGCAGGCGATCGTGCAGAACTTCATCTCCGGCCTGATCCTGCTGGCCGAGCGGCCGGTGAAGGTCGGCGACTGGGTGAGCCTGGCCGACGTCGAGGGCGACATCCGCCGCATCAACGTGCGCGCCACCGAGATCCAGATGTGGGACCGCTCGACGGTCATCGTGCCCAACTCGCAGCTGATCACGCAGAACGTGCGCAACGTGACCCTCGCCAATGCGCAGGGGCGCGTGCAGATCAAGTTGCCGATGCCCCTGGACACCAATGCCAGGCGCGCGCGCCAGATCATCCTGGACGCGTTCCTCGGCCATCCGACGATCCTCGACACGCCCGCGACCAGCGTGCAGCTGGAGCACGTGGACGCGCAGGGCATACACTTCGTCGCCACCGGCTACGTGCCCAGCCCCCGCGAAGTCGGCGGCGTGCGCAGCGAGCTGCTGCTGGCGATCCTGGAGCAGCTGCGCAGCGAGGGCTTGTCGCTCATCCGACCGCAAGACATGCGCATCCACCGCCTGCCCGACCCGGGCGAAACGGGCTGAGCGGGGGCGGCGGTCATGGCATTCCACCAGCGCCTGCCTGCCCCGCCGCTGGACGTCCTGGTTGAAAAGCTGTGGGACTGGGACATGCCGCCCGCCGCACACCAATTCGAGCGGGTGCTGCCGCAGCCCGGCGCGCAGCTGATCATCAACCTCCACGAGGACCAGACGCGCGTCTACACGGACGACGCCGAACGCCGCTGTCTGGCTTCCGCGGGCAGCGTGCTGGGTGGCCCGCAGTTGTACAGCCAGATCATCGATACCGCCGAGCAGGTGCGCGTGATGGGCGTGGTGTTCCGCCCGGGCGGCGCCGGTGCATTTACCGGCGAGGACATGGGCGCGATCGCCGGTTGCGACGTCGACCTGGCCGGCCTGTTCGGTAGCGATGCGACCGCACTGCGCCAGCGCCTGCTGGAAACGGCCGATGCAAGTGACCGTTTGGCCATACTGGAACGATGGCTGCAGGGGCGCATGCGCCTGTCACGGCTCGAGTCCTGCGTCGCCCACGCGCTGGCCTGGCTTGAGCGGACGCCGCAGGCGGTACGCATCGGCTGGCTGGTGCGAGAGGTCGGGGTATCCGAGCGGCGGCTGGCGCTGCTGTTCCGTCGGCAGGTCGGTTACGGTCCGAAGGAGTACGCGCGGCTGCTGCGCTTCCGCGCCGTGGTGGCCAGGGTGCATGGGCTTGCGCGCGTCGATTGGGCGGGCGTGGCGGCCGGTGCCGAGATCGTGGACGAGTATGCGGAGAAGAATTACGGCGGGGCCGGCTATGGCTGCCGAGACCCGGAAGGCCACCTGTGGTGGTTCGGCAGCTACGACCCCTGGGCGGGATAAATCCCAGCTCCCTCTCCCCGGACGGGAGAGGGAGCAGATCGCGCCAGCTATGGATTCACGGCGACGCGCTTGAGCTCGGACTGCGGCCGCGCCACGGCGTACATCTCCCAGGCCATCTGCTTGAGCAGGCCCTGGTGGTCCTTGCCTTGGGTGTAAAGGTCCATGTGCGTGCGACCGGGCAGGAAGTGGAAGTCCGACTTCGCGCCCAGGCCGTCGAGCACGGCCTTGAGCCTGTGCGCGGCGCCATCGAGGTAGAACGTGTCCGCGGTGCCGACGACCAGGTGGATCTTGCCGTCCAGGTCGCCCTTGAGCTCGGGCCAGTGCGCCTTCAGGCGACGTGCGATGTCGTAGTGCTCGCTCCAGTAGTCAACCACCGCCGGGTCCACCGCGCCGGTGTCGCGATCGAACATCGGCACCGGGCGGCCATCCGTGCCGCGCGGCGAGAACACCCATTCGAACGAGGCCATCTGGCCGCCGTAGGGGCCCAGCACGCGCTCCAGCCTCGCGAAGGTCTCGTAGGTGGCCAGCACCTTGCCCTCGTCGCGCACCAGCGGGTACGCGGCGCCGTCGGCGCGGTGGTAGACGTTGGCATGCGGGGCGTACAGGTCGACGCCGGTGAAGTCGTGGAAGTCGCTCGGATCGGGCGAAGTCGACCAGGTGCCGCCGAACACCTTCGGATAGCGCGTCTGCAGCCACAACGTGGCCCAGCCGCCGGAGGAATGGCCGGTGAGGAAGCGGCCCGAGGGGCGCGCATCCATGCGGTATCTGCCTTCCAGTGACGGGATCAGCTCGGTGGTCAGCGCCTGGCCCCACGGGCCGTTGTTGACCGAGTCGGCGAACTCGTGGGTGCCCGTCGCACTGGATTCGTCCAGTACCACCCAGATCATCGGCGGCAGCTGCTTCTCGGCCATCGCGCCGAACACCATCGCCGCGGTACCGGCCTGCGTGTGCAGGTCGCCGCCGTAGCCGTGGGTCTGGAACACGGTCGGGTACGTGGTCTTGCCCGACGTGTCGTAACCCGGCGGCAGCACTACCCAGCCACGCATGTGGATCGACCGCCCCCAGAACGCACTCAGCGCCGGGCTGACGAAATCGATCGGCTGCACCTGCTCGCGTGCCTGCGCCAGGTGCTTCTTCGTCGTCTCGCTCATGTAGCGCGTGGGGAGATCCCACAGCGCGGGCGCGGGCAGGGTTCCGGTGAGCGCCAGCGCCGGCGCTGCAGCGCTGGGCAGGTGGACTTCCATCACCGGACTCACCAGATCGCCACCGTTGCGCCCGTGGTAGTTGTAGTCGTGCTGGGTATCCAGCACGGCCTGCACGAGGTAGTCGCCCGGCGGCAGCTTCGAAAACGCCGACGGAAAGGCCTGGTCGTCCGCGTCCAGCAGCACTCCGCCACCGGGCGCCAGGCGTTCGACCTCGCGCGCGGCGACAGCGGTGTCCTTTGGCGCGAACGGGCTGCTCTCCACTTCGGTGACCTTGCCGTCCTTGGCGGCGGCCCTGGCGGCTTTCGCCTCGGTGGCGAACAACAGCAACCGCCCGGTCGTCGGCTTGCCCGCCGACGCCGGCAGGTTGACCTGGAAGAACTGGTGGGTGACCGGTGCCGCCTCGCGCGCGCAGGCGCCGGATGCAAGCAGGCCGGTGAACAGCAGCGCCAGTGCGCCGCGGATGGGGTTCGACATGGCAAGCGCTCCGAAAAGGCGATCCGTCGCAGGTTAACGGGAAAATGCGCGATCCCCTTGCAGGAGCGCCCTTGGTCGCGACCGGAATGCCAAATCATCACGGCGCTTCCAGGCTTGGCGGTCGCGCCCGAGGGACGCTCCTGCAAAACGGGTCCGCGGTGAACCAAAGACAGGGGCCGGTTGCCCGGCCCCTGGAGGTCAATCGTCCGATCCCTTGCCGTCCTTCGCCACCGGCGCCAGGCGCAAGTCCTGGAAGTCGAAGCTGAAATCGGTCAGCGGCGAGATCGGTTCCATGCGTGCCTCGCGCACGTGACCGTCCTCGTCCAGCGCGAAGGTCACGAAGGCATCGGCGTTGAGCGTGCGGTCGTCCCAGCGCACGGTGAAGGTGTCGTGCTGCCAGGGCGTCATCGTGCCGACCAGCTGCGGCGTGTGGCTGAAGCGCATGCGCAGCTTGCCGCCCTCGCGACTGACGATGACGTCGCCGTACCACGGATCGCGGTAGGTGCCGGCGTAATCGGCCAACGGCAACGACGGCTTGCTGTCCTTGTCGCGCGCGGCCTCGTGCTTGGCCATGCTGTCGTCGGCCTTGGCCTGTGCTTTTTTCACCGCCTTGTCGTAGACGGCTACCCAGTCGGTCTTCTTGCCAGCGTTGAGGTAAGCGTCGAGCACGCGATAGGTCACCGCATTGAAGGCCGCACCCGACTCGGCGTTGGTCAGCACCACCACGCCCAGCTTGAGCTCAGGCACCAGCGTCACGCGCGAGACCATGCCCGGCCAGCCACCGGTGTGCCAGACCAGCTTTCTGCCCTGGTAGTCGGACAGGAACCAGCTCTCGCCGTAACCGAAGAAGTTGGGCGTCAGCGAGGCGAGCTCGGGCACCTGCGCCTTGTGGATCTCGATCGGCGTGAGCATCGACCACATCTGGCGCTGGCTGTCCTCCGAGAACAGCCGCTTGGGCTTGCCGTCGGCGCCCGTCGTGGGCAGCTCGCCCCCGGCAAGCTGCACGTTCATCCACTTGGCCAGGTCGTGCACGCTGGAATAGATGCCGCCGGCGCCCGGGTCGTTGAGCCAGGCCATCGGCGGCACGGGCTTCAGATCTTTGAAGTCGGCCTTGGCATGGCCGGTGGCCACGTCCATGCCGGACATGAGGTAGGTCTTGTCGATCAGCGACTGGTCCATGCCGACCGGCTTGAAAATGTGGTCGCGCACGTAGTCGGCGTAGCTCTGGCCGGAGGCCTGCTCGATCACCAGCGTGGCCACCGCGAACAGGATGTTGTCGTAGGCGTAGCCGGCGCGGAAGCCGTTCTTGATCGGCACCTTGGCCAGGCGCTCGACGACGTCCTTCGTCGTGTAGTTGGTCGGCGGCCAGTACAGCAGGTCGCCGGCACCCAGCGACAGACCGCTGCGATGCGCCAGCAGGTCACGGATGCGCATCTCGTGCGTGACGTAGGCATCGGACATGCGGAACCACGGAAGGTGTTCGATCACCCGGTCATCCATGTCCAGCTTGCCCTGCTCGGCCAGCTGCTGCAGCGCGGCGGCGGTGAAGGCCTTGGTGTTGGAGGCGATCGCGAATAGCGTGTTCGCATCCACCTTGTCGGTCTTGCCCAGCTCGCGCAGGCCAAAGCCCTGCTCCATCACGACGTGGCCGTCCTTGACGATGGCCACGGCAATGCCCGGCACGTCGAAGGTCTTGCGCGCGCTGTCCACGTAGGCACCGAAGTCGGCCAGTTGCGCAGGCAGCATCGGTCGCGCGGTGTCGCCGGTGGACACCGGTGGCGGCAGCGGCCGCTGCGCCGGCGTCTGCGCCAGCGCTCCGGTGGTCGCGATCAACAGGGCGCAGGCGACCGCCAGGCGGGTGGAAAGAACAGGCTGGGTCATCGAACGGGCTCCGCTTTGAGAACGCCCCACTATCGCGGCAAAACCGGCACGATGCCAGCCTGCCGCGTCCGCTCGACGTCGTGGGCATGGGCTTCGATCCAGGGCGCCAGGGAGATCGACCAGAGGTTGTCCAGGCCGTTGTCCCAGGCATCCATGCGCGCCACGTCGCGGTGGCCCTGTGCCTCGCTGCGCGGGTAATGCACGGGTACGCCGCGCGTGCTGGAGAAATACAGCGTGCGGTGGTCCGGCCCCAGGTGCGAACCCCAGGGCGAGCCCTTGTTCACCTCGTTGCCCAGGTCGACCGGCGTGCCCCAATGGTCGCCTTCGCGGAAGGCGATCTGGAGCCGGTCGGGCTGATCCTTGTCGGCGTAGTTGGCGTAGTTGGCGTCGAACACGATGAACGATTCGTCCGGCGCGACGGCCGGGTCGAGCTTGTGCGCTGCCTCGTCACCCAACCGCACCTCCACCGGGGCCTGGTAATTCCCGCCTCGGTACTGCGACCGATAGAGCCGGAAATCGCCGTCCGCGCCCGGCGCCTGGAAATACACGCTGCCGTCCGCGACCACGCTCGGCGCGTAGGTCCGGCTGCTGGCGTTGACCGCATCGGGCAAGCGCACCGGCTCGCCCCAGCCATTGCCCTTCCGGTCGACCCGCCACAGATGCCCGCCGGAACCCGGCGCGACCTTGCCGTTGGCCATCACTGCATCCAGCGCCTTGCCGCCCGGTCGATCGGGACGGTTGGAGGTGAAGACCAGGAACGAGCCGTCCGGCGACATCGCCGGATCGTGGTCCAGCCAGCGGCCGGAAAACGGTGCGACCTCGGGCGTCGACCAGCCCGTCGCGGTCCGGTGCGACACCAGGATCGCGGCGTTGGGCCAGCGGATGCGATCGAAGAAAACGGTTTGCCCGTCGGGCGCAAACGCCGCCGAGTCTTCGGCGGCCGGACCGGAAATGATGCCCGGGGCGAAAATTTCGGGTGGCTGCGACGATGCGGCTCGAAGCGGAAACGGAACCAGGCCACAGACGAGGAAGGCGGCCAGCACACTACCGGTCACACGGGACATGCTCGATCCTTGTAGCGCGGGGGAGGAAGCCCCGCACAGATACGCCGGCCCATGAACACCTGCGCGTGCCGCAAGTCACGACGCTCACATGCCTGGCCACGGTGGCATGCCAGGATGGGCGTCCGCCGAAGGAGCACCCCATGACACCGTCCCGCACCGCATCGCCCGCTGGGCCCATCCGCGTCGGCATTGGCGGCTGGACCTTCGCGCCCTGGCGCAACAACTTCTACCCTGCGGGGCTGGTGCAGCGGCGCGAGCTGGAATACGCCAGCCGCCAGCTCCGCGCGATCGAGATCAACGGCACGTTCTACGGCGCGCAGAAGCCGGCCACCTACGCAAAGTGGGCGGCTGAGACGCCCGAAGGCTTCGTGTTCGCGCTCAAGGCGCCGCGTTACGTGGTCGAAAGCAAAAAGCTCGCCGGGGCCGGCAAAGGCATCGAGGCGTTCGTGTACGGCGGCATCGCGGAAATGGGCGATCGCCTCGGGCCGATCAACTGGCAGCTTGGCCCCTCGCGGCCGTTCGACGAGGACGACATCGCCGGCTTCCTCGACGCGCTGCCCCGCGAACTCGACGGCCGGCCGCTGCGCCACGTGCTGGAGGTGCGCCACCGCAGCTTTGCCTGCGAACGCTATGTCGAGCTCGCCCGTGCGCATGGCGTGCCCACCGTGTTCACGGATGCGACGCGCTACCCCTCGTTCGCCGACCTCACCGGCGATTTCGTCTACGCGCGGCTGATGCGCAGCGCCGCCGATGAGCCGGACGGCTATCCTGCCTCGGCGCTGGACACATGGGCCGAACACGCACGCGGCTGGGCGCAGGGCAAGGACCTGACCGAGCTGCCGCACGCCGGTTCGTTGCAACCAGACGCTGCACTGCGGGAAGTGTTCATCTTCTTCATCAGCAGCGCCAAGGAACGCAACCCCGCGGCCGCCATGGCTTTGCAGGCACGTGTCGACGCGCGCTGAAGAGTGGCCTGAGAGGATGTTTACAGTCGCTTGCCCCTCGCGTCACGGCGCTTGAGGCAGGCTGGAAACTGTCGCAACGACGACGATTTCCCCCACTGCCCAGGAGGTCCCCCATGACCATTCAATCGACCGGCATGAACTCGACCAACACTACCCGCGCAGGCATGGGCACCGGCCCCGTGCTCGCCTCGAGCACGCTCAGTGGCGAGAACGTTCGCAACGCCTCCGGCGAGGATCTGGGCGAGATCAAGGACCTCATGATCGACACCGCCAGCGGCACCATCCAGTACGCCGTGCTGACCTTCGGCGGCGTCTTGGGCATGGGCAACAAGTTGTTCGCGGTGCCGTGGAACGCGATGCGCCTGGACACCGAGAACCATTGCCTGGTGCTTGATGTTCCCAAGGAACGCCTGAAGGACGCACCGGGTTTCGATCAGGACAACTGGCCGGACTTCGCCGATACCACGTTCACCAACCGCATCAGCAGCTACTACCACTGAGGCGTCGAGCCTGGCTCCATACGAGGGCGTCGCGATCGCGGCGCCCTCGTCGCGTGCGCTCCCCATTACACTGCCCGCCCCAGCCAGTCGCACGCCATCCATGCAAACGCTTACCTTTCAGCTCGACCGGGACCACGTCGAGCTCAACCAGCTGCTGAAACTCGTGGGGCTATGCGACAGCGGCGGCGCCGGCAAGATGCTGGTGGCCAGTGGTCAGGTCCATGTAGATGGACAGCAGGAACTGCGCAAGACCTGCAAGATCCACGCGGGGCAGACCGTGAGCCTGGGCGACGTGGAAATACACGTGTCCTGAGGACCTCCGTGCAGGGGCCCACTCGTGGGCGACGCTTCACGGGCACAACCTGTAACCACGGCGCCCCCTCCAGCGAACAACCGGTAAGCCACGCGCATCCGTTCCCGGCATGCATCCGTAGCTTCCCCTGACCCGTTGCGAGGTGTTGCCATGCCAGCTCGATGGATTGCCCTGATCTCCCTGGCCGGCGCCATGCTGGCCGGCTGCAGCGTTCCCGGTTCGGCATCGGCCGATGCCGCTCATCTACCCGATCCACGCCTGGATCCCGCACCGTCCCGACCCGGCGAGCAGATCGCGGTGTTTGCAGGCGGCTGTTTCTGGGGTGTCGAGGCGGTGTTCGACCACGTTCGCGGCGTGCGCGAGGCCTGGTCCGGTTACAGCGGCGGGGCCGCCGACACCGCCACTTACGAGCAGGTCAGCGACGGCGATACCGGACATGCCGAATCGGTCAAGGTGATCTACGACCCGGCCAAGGTCAGCTACGGGCAGCTGCTGAAGGTGTTCTTCTCGGTCGCGCACGATCCCACCCAACTCGACCGCCAGGGACCGGACGTGGGCAACCAGTACCGCTCGGTGGTTTTCTACGCCACGCCCCAGCAGCAACGGGTGGCCGATGCCTACATCGCCCAGCTCACCGCGGCGCATGCCTTCGCTGCGCCGATCGTCACCCAGGTCGTGCCGCTGAAAGCGTTCTACGCGGCCGAGGGCTACCACCAGAATTTTGCCGCGCAGCATCCGGACAACACCTACATCGTCTTCAACGACGCGCCCAAGGTGGCGCACCTGAAGCAATGGCTGCCGACGCTCTACCGGCCGCAGCAGCAGATGGTCCAAGTGCGCCTGCGCTGACGGGTGATCGCCGGCGGCCATGGCGCCGCTCACCGATGCCCCAGGGTGGGCTTCGGCCCACCGCTCTTACGTGCATCGGAGCCGGTGGGCTGAAGCCCACCTACGGGAACGCACAATCAGTGCGCGGGGGGCACGAGCCGCAGCTTGGCCGAACCAGGGCGGTGGCCGGGGCGCAGCATACGCTCGATCTCCTGCACCTCCAGCGCGCGCGCATAGAGGTAGCCCTGGCCTTCGGTGCAACCGGCGCGCAGCAGGAACTCGTGCTGCGCCTCGGTCTCGATGCCTTCGGCAATGGCGCACAGACCCAGCCGCTTGGACAGGGCCAGCATCGCCTCGACGATGGCCGCGTCGTGTGAACTGCCCGGCAATCCGTCGACGAAGCTCTTGTCGATCTTGAGGAAGGCGATCGCCGGCAATTTCAGATAGGCCATCGAGGAATAGCCGGTACCGAAGTCGTCGATCGCCACGCCCACGCCCAACGCATGCAGCGCGTTCATGGTGCGCTCCATCTCGTCGCCCAGGCGCAGGATCGCGCCCTCGGTGATCTCCAGCAGCAGGCGCTGCGGCGCGACCTGCTCGGCGACCAGCCAGCGACGCACGTCCTCGACGAAATGCGGCGCACCATAAGAGCCGGCGGAAATATTCACCGCGACGCGGATCGGCGGCATGCCCTCCGCATCCCATTGGCGCATCTGCCGGGCCACGGCCTGCAGCACCCAATCGTCGACGTGGCGGATCAGGCCCAGCTTCTCGGCCATCGGGATGAATTCGGCCGGCGACACGTCGCCGCGTGCCGGATGACGCCAGCGCAGCAGCGCCTCGACCGCGACCACTTTGCCGTTGCGCAGATCCACGCTCGGCTGGTAGACCAGCCGGAACTCGCCACGCGCCAGCGCCTGGCGCAATTCCGCCGCCAGCGCCAGGCGCTTGCGCGCATCGGCCTGCATCATCGGCGAGTAGAAACGGTAGGTGTTGCGTTCCTGCGTCTTGGCCGCGTACATGGCGGCGTCGGCGTTGGCGATCAGGGTGACCGGATCGCTGCCGTCGAGCGGATAGCCGGCGATGCCGATACTGGCGCTCAGCGCCACTTCGTACTCGCCCACCTTCATCGGTTCGCCCAGCACGGCCAGCAGCCGTTGCGCCAGCGTGCTGGCCTGTTCGCGCGAAACCAGTTTGCCGATCAGCACGGTGAACTCGTCGCCGCCGATGCGCCCGGCGACGTCGTGTTCGCCCAGGTCGCGGCTGATGCGCTCGGCCACGTGCACCAGCAGGCGGTCGCCGATGGCGTGGCTGTAGCTGTCGTTGACGACCTTGAAGGCGTCCAGGTCGATGAACAGCACCGCCACCGCGCCGTGCTCGCGGTCGGCCGTGTTGAGCGCGAGCGCGCATTGGCGCTCGAACTCGGCGCGGTTGGCCAGCCCGGTCAACGGGTCATGGGTGGCAAGGTGCTCCAGCCGGCGCTGGTTGGCCTTGGTGGTGCTGATATTGGTGAACACCGCGACGTAGTGCTGCACGCGTTCGTCCATGTCGCGGATCACGCTGATGCTGAGCAGCTCGGGATAGACGCTGCCATCGGCACGCTGGCTGTGCACCTCGCCGAGCCAGTTGCCGCCCCCTTCCAGGGTTTCCCATACCGACGGCGGCAGCGGACTGTCGTCGGGCAGACGGCGGGTTTCGTCGAAGCGGCGGCCCAGCATCTCCTGCAGCGACAGCCCCGTAATGGCTACGTGCGCCGCGTTGACCGAGAGTACCCGGCGCGCGGCATCGGCGATGATCACGCCCTCGGCAATGCTGGCCAGCGCCTCGGCGGCAATGCGCCGCTCCTGCTCCAGGCTGATGCGTTCGGAAATGTCGCGGACGATCGCCTGGCGCACCTGGCGTTCGCCCCAGCGCACCAGGCTGCTCTGGGTTTCCACCGGCCGGGAGGATTCTCCGCCGCCGCGCAACGCGCCCTGGGTGATGCCCTCCCCGTGCGGCTGTCCACGCTCGAACAGCGCGGCGAAGGGCATGCCCAGGAGTTCCTGTTGCCCACGCCCGGTCCATTCGGCCGCCTTGTGGTTGGCATCCAGGATGCAGCCGCCCTGCTCGTCCACCATGACGATCGCGTCCGGTGCCCGATCGAACAGCAGCCGGTAGCGCTCTTCGGTGCCGCGCATGTTGGCCAGCACGCGCCTGGCCATCCACAGCCACAGCAACGTCGCCAGGCAGGTGGCCCCGAAGATGGTCGAGTACAGCACCCGGCCCATCCACACCGCACCGTGGGCCACTTCCTGCGAAAACACCTTGGCGCGGGGTTCGATGTAATCGTTCAGCGCGCGGATGCGCGCCTGCTGGCGCGCGATGCTGGCCGGATCCATCGCGCCGCGCGCGTGGGCCGCCTGCAATTCGTGGGCGATCGTGTCCAGTTCGGCAACCTGGCGATCGACCGACCGCCACGCCGCGAGCGCCTCCTTCATGTAGGGCCCGGAGGCGAAATGGTCGAGCATGAAGATCACGCCGGGCACGGCGGACTGCATGGTGTTGACCCGCACCAGCGCGTCGGCCACGGCGGCGCGGTCATAGTCGCCGGTGGCCACCACGTCGCGCGTCCAGCGATCGATGCGCAGGATGTCGTAGTTGCGGCGGTAGGCGGCAAGGTCCGCCGGACTGCCACTGGCGGCATAGTTGCGCAGGTCGATGACCGACTGTTTCTGCGCTTTCGACCAGATGCTCTCGCCGTTGAGGAACCCGGCGAGAGCAACCTGGACCTGCAACGCACCCCAGGTAAAGGCCAGAATCAAGCCGATGACGGCCGCAAGTCCCCATGCCAACGGCAACAGACGCCGGGGCAGTGAGGACAAGCTGGGCACGGCAGCAGGCATCTGGTCCCTTATCCTGTGGCTGACCCGCGCAATTCTACGGGTGATTGTTCAACTTTCATGCGCCATCAAGCCGCTGCCTCGTTCACGGTTCCGTAAACGCGCGCCCGGCCGATGCAGCGATCGGCAAGGATCCGCATGCCGACGTAACTGCGCTTGACGCACTCGGTCAGGTGGTCCACTTCATCGGCAGCCGGGGCCGTTCCCTTGAGGGTACAGACGATCTCCAGCGCCTCCCAGGGGTGGGTGTCGTCATAGGCGGCGTGCAACTGCAACCAGCGCAGGCTCTGCACGCGCTTGTCCGAAGGCATGCTCTGGGCATAGGTGGCGCTGTCGTAGATCAGCTGCGACCACTCGCCGGTGGCGCCTTCGACCGCATAGTTGGTCGCCACGATGCCGGCGGCCAGGCTGTCATGCTCGCTGACCTCCTCGCACCAGTCGGCCAGGACCTGGGTGCCCTGCGCGCGCTCGCCGTAGAGCACGTCCCAGCGCGGCACGCCGGCACCCTCGGACCAGTTGAGCCAGTGGTCGGCGTGGTTCTGCTCCACGCGGATGTTGCGCACCAGCCAGCGCCTGGCCATGTTGTCGCCGGGACTGCGCCCGTACTGGGTCTTGAGCAGGTTGCGCGCCATGTAGGCGGGGAAGCGCTCGATCACCGGCCAGATGCCTGCCATGAAGTCGCGGGTGCCCTGCCGGCCGAGCTTGACCTCTCGCATCAGGTCCCACAGCTCGTGGCGGATGACGCTCTGCTTGGTCTCCTCGCAGGCGCCTACCATGTCCTGCGCCCACTGCGGATAGCTGGAAATTTCGGTCAGGGGACCGGTGCGTTCAAAACGATTATTCATTGCGTTGCTCCTCTCGGGGTGTGCTGCGAAGCGTTCGATCCAGGTCGCCCAGGCACGGGCACCCGCTCCCCCGGTTCGCAGCGCGCCGGGGAAATCCATGGTTTCAATCGGTCGTCTCATGAATGGCGAATGCGCACGCGCCCGTGTGGGGCCGTTCACGCCCGAGAAGGAATCAACATTGCCATATCCCGATCTTCGCGCCGAACGCCGGCGCTTGCGTCAAGACGGTGTGCTTGGGTGGATGTCCGGGATCAATGGCGGGTGCGCTGCTCGGCGGCAAGCGCCGAGGCCACGTCGCGCGCGTAGGTACGGGTGGTGCGCACAAGGAGCAGCAGGCCCGCGGCAGCGAGCGGCGCCAGCATCGCCAGGAAGGCGAGGTCCAGCCCCGCCGCATTGCCGGCCTGCACGTGGCCGGCAAACCGGGCCGACACGTAACCGAACAACGGCGGCGCGACCGCTTCCAGCGCAAAGCGGAAGGTCGCCCGCACGCCTTCGGCCCGCCCCCACAGCGCCGAGGGCATCACGTCCAGGCGCGCGGCGTCCACGGCGGGGTTGGCGCCACCAATGCCCGCCGCTGCGAGGAAGAAGAATGGCGCGGCCAGCCACAACGAGCCGATCAGCAGGCCAGGCAGGAAGGCGGCCGTCGCCAGCAGGTAGGCTCCGGCCGCCACCAGTACCCGCCCGGTCAGGCGACCGCGATCGATCAGCCGGTCGCCCAGGCGCCCGGCCAGCAGCACGCCGACGATGGCGCCCAGACCGAGCAGCACCGCCAGGCTGCTGGCCACCGACTGGCCGAGTTCGAAACGCCCGCGCATGAACACGATGGCGAAGGTGCGCAGCCCGGTGAAGTAGAAGTAGCCCAGCGCCGAGGCGACGATCAGCGTGCGGCAGGTCGGCACCGCCAATACGTAGCGCACCGCGCGCCAGAGCGAGGCGGACGCCGGGTTCATCGTCATCAGCGCATGGCGGGGACGCACGCCCCGCCAGCGGATCACCCGCCGCAGCGAACCGCTGCCCGCCGCACTGCCGGTCGATGCCTGGCCGGGTTCGTCCTCGACGGGCACGCGGCGGGCGCCGACGGGGATGCGGCTTTGCCCGCCGCGCGAGGGTTCGGGCAGGCAACGCCACAGCACCACTGCCAGCACGAAACCTAGCCCGGCCAGCACGAAGAACGCCGCGCGCCAGGACCACCAGGCGGCGACGTTGCCGCAGACGAGGAAGCCGAGCGCCACGCCCAGAAGTTCGCCCGCGAGCACGTAGCCGAAGATGCGCCCGCGCTCCCCGGGCCGGAAGAAATCGCCGGTCAGCGAGGTCACTGCAGGCGAGGCGGCCGAGGCGACCACGCCCAGCGCCAGGCGGCTCAGCAACAGCATCGAATAGGAACCCGCCAGGCCGCTCAACAGCATGGCCGCCGACCACACCACCAGCGTGATCGCCAACAGGCGCACGCGCGGCACGCGGTCGACCAGTGCGCCGAATGGCAGCGTCACCACGGCGGCGATCGCGGTCGAGGCGGTCACCAGCCAGCCGATCTGGAGATTCCCGATATCCAGCGCCGACTTCATCGGCGCGGCCACCGCGCCCACGGTCGCCTTGTCGGCGGCATCCAGCGACAACACGCAGGCCAGCAACACGATCACTTTCAGCCGCGCGCGGCCGCCTGCCAGCTCGTCCAGAGGCCGCTCGATGTCCTGGCGCAACCACCGGCGCAGCCTGCCTGCCGGCGCGGCGGCGCGCGCGTCGCTGTTCGATGGGGCCATGCCGTGATCCTGTGGATTACGCGGGCGTCCACCCTCGCGCGCCTCACGAAACATTCTCGAGCGGGCGCCCGCCCGACCCGGCGCGATTTCCGCCGCGTGTCCTGCGGCCGGCCGATTCCGGCACCTGTGCCGCCAACGGCGCGTCAACGGCTCGGACGCGCTCGGGCCCCGTGGCGTGTGCTGGCTGGGCCCCACGCGCTGGCGCCCCTGGACCACACCGGCGATACCGGCCATCGCCACCATCGACGGCGGCCGCGGCGGCCGCGGCGGCCTGCTGGGCGCGCCGTTGATTGCCGACGGTCCGGCGATCAGCCAGCTGGTCCGAGGCCGCTGGCCGACCGCGTCGGGACGGCGCCGCTGATGCTCGGCGGCATCACCACGCGGCAGGAACGGAAGCGTGGATTGTGTCGTCTGCGAAAAGGCGATCCGGCGCCGTGCCCTGCCCTGTCCGGCGGCACCGGGTTTCGATCGCGGACCTCGCGGCAGTGCGCTGCAGCGGGGGCGACGGTGCCGTCCCCGGGATCAACCCTGCACGCCGGCCACCACCATCCAGGACACGCCGAACCGGTCGACCACCATGCCGAAGCTGGAGGCGAAGAAGCTGGGGCCCAGTGGCTGCTGCACCTGGCCGCCGGCGGCCAGCGCGTCGAACAGCTTGCGCGCCTGCGCGTCGTCGTCGGCGGCGATGGAAAGCGACACACCCTTGAACTCCGGGCGTCCGTTGGCGAAACCGTCCGAGGCCATGACCACGGTCTGGCCGATCTGCAGCGCGGCGTGCATCACCTTGTCCGCGGGCGGCATCTGGCCGCCGGGGCAGCCAGCGTCGCCCGGCGGCGCGTCTGCGTAGTGCATCAGCGCGATCACCTGCGCGCCGAGCGAATCGCGGTAGAACGCCACGGCTTCTTCGCAGCGGCCATCGAAAAACAGGTAGGGCTGGACTTGCATGGGCATTTCCTCGTCGGGAATGAGTGGGCCTGCGTCATTCCGACGAACGGGCCGGCCGGATTTCGACACCCGCGCCAAGCCAGCCTTTCAAGGGAACAAGCGGCCTAGCGGGCCGAGACCGGCACCCGTTCCTTTGTCCCGGTGAGTTGGCACGACAGCGCGTAAAGCACGCGCAGGTCCTGCGCATCCAGCGTATCGCCGTCCATGCCCCGGAAATGATGGTGGAACGAGCGCACCGCCGCCGGACGATCGTCCAGCGGATAGCCCACCAGTGCCAGCGCCATCCACGGATCGAAGCCAGGCGGCGGGTCGATCAGCGGCCCTTGCGGCCACAGGCCGAAGCCCGCCTCGGCCAGGCGCTGCCAGGGAAACAGCGGGCCGGGGTCGTCCTTGCGGCCAGGCGCGAGGTCTTCGTGACCGATGATCTGCGTGGGCGGGATGTGCAAGCGCGTGGTGAGGTCGGCCAGCAGGCGCAGCAGGCTGTCGATCTGCGCCGGGGCGAAGGGCGAATGCCCGTTGTTGTCCAGTTCGATGCCGATCGAGGCCGAGTTGAGGTCGGTGATGGTGCCCCAGCGCCCCGGTCCGGCCTGCCAGGCGCGCTTGTCGTCGGCGACCAGCTGGTAGATCCCGCCATCGCTGCCGATCAGGTAGTGCGCGCTTACCGGCCCGCCGCTGTTGGCCGTGCGCAAGGTGTGCAGGCTCTCCTGCACCGAACCCTGGTCGGTGAAGTGGATGACGATCGCCACCGGTCGGCGCTGGTCGTAGTTGGGCGAGGGCACCCAGTGCGCCATCGGGTTGCGTACGGGGCCGCAGGCGGCCAGCAGCACGGCCAGCGGGAGGAGACAGCTCACGCGAAACAGGGGCACGCGCCCGGAGCGGATGAAGGACAAGGCAGTCGCCAGTGGGGAAGGATCGCCCGAACCTGCCGCAGCAGCTTGGTAGGCGTCAAGAGCGGAGGGCCCCGATTCGTGATGGCCGACCGGTCATCGGATTCGTACGGCGACCGTGCCTGCTATGGTTGCCGGCGACGTCCGGCGGACCCGGTTGCTCGCGGTCCCCCCGGCCCAGCCACGCAAGGGAGCCCCTGATGCCTGCCACCATTTCGTCCACGCCGGTCCGCCCGACGCTCCATCACGCGCTGCGCGCCCTGCCGCTGGCCACGTTGCTTGCGCTTGGCCTGATCGGCACCGCGCATGCCGATTCGGGTGAGCAGACACGCTGGAAACAGGAAGCCCAGGCCGTGACGATCACCCGCGACGACTGGGGTATCGCCCACGTACACGGCAAGACCGACGCCGATGCCGTGTTCGGCATGGTCTACGCGCAGGCCGAGGACGACTTCAACCGCGTCGAGACCAATTACCTCAACTCCATGGGGCGACTGGCCGAGGCCGAAGGCGAAAAGGCGATCTGGTCGGACTTGCGCCAGAAGCTCTTCATCGACCCGGTCGAGCTGAAGAAGCTCTACGCGCAAAGTCCCGATTGGCTCAAGCAGCTGATGAACGCGTGGGCCGACGGCCTCAACTATTACCTGGCCACCCATCCGGACGCGCACCCGCGGGTGATCACCCACTACGAACCGTGGATGGCGCTGAGTTTCACCGAGGGCAGCATCGGCGGTGACATCGAGCGGGTTTCCCTCGAGCAACTGCAGGCGTTCTACGGGAAGCCCGACGATGCGCCGGCACCGGTGGCCATGACCCAGGCGCATCCGAGCTGGGTCGAACCGACCGGCTCCAACGGCATTGCCATCGCCCCGAAGCTCACCGCCGACGATCACGCGCTGCTGCTGATCAATCCGCACACCTCGTTCTTCTTCCGCTCCGAATTGCAGATGGCTTCCGATGCGGGACTGGACGCCTATGGCGCGGTGACCTGGGGCCAATTCTTCGTCTACCAGGGCTTCAACCACCACATCGGCTGGATGCACACCTCCACCGGCGCCGACGTGGTGGACGAGTTCGCCGAAACCATCGTGCGCAAGGACGGCAAGCGGTATTACCGCTACGGCAAGGAACTCCGTCCCGTCACCGAGCGCGAGATCACCGTGCCCTACCGCGCCGCGGACGGCTCGATGGCCAAACGCAGCTTCACCGCATACTTCACCCATCACGGCCCGATCGTGCGCGAGGCGGGCGGCAAATGGATCGCCATGGCGCTGATGAACCGGCCGATTCCCGCGCTGGAGCAGAGCTGGTTGCGCACCAAGGCGCACGACTACGCCAGCTACATGAAGGTGGCCGAGCTCAAGGCCAACTCGTCCAACAACACGCTGTTCGCCGACGACAAGGGCGAGATCGCCTATCTGCACCCGCAGTTCATTCCCCGGCGCGACGACCGTTTCGACTACACCAAGCCTGTCGACGGCTCCAACCCGGCCACCGACTGGCACGGCCTCACGCCGCTGGACCAGGCGCCGCGCGTGGTCAACCCGGCCAACGGCTGGGCCTACAACACCAACAACTGGCCCTACTCCGCCGCCGGCAAGGACAGCCCGAAGAAGGACGACTTCCCGCGGTACATGGACACCTTCGGCGAGAACCCGCGAGGCCTGCACGCCATCCGGGTGCTTTCCGGGAAGGACGACTTCACTCGCGCCTCGCTGATCACGGCCGCGTTCGACTCCTACCTGCCGGCGTTCGCGCGGCAGATCCCGATCCTGGTCGCCGACTACGACGCACTGCCGGCGAGCGATCCGCTGAAGAAGAAGCTGGCAGGCCCGATCGCCCTGCTGCGCCACTGGGACTATCGCTGGGGCATTGCCTCGATGCCGACCTCGCTGGCGGTGTTATGGGGCGACACGTTGTGGGATGAAGTGAGCAAGGCCGACACCGCCGAGGGGCTGTCGATCTACGATGCCATGGCCGAGAAGGCCGGCTCGAAGGCGCGCCTTGGCGCGCTGGTGGAGGCGGTCGACCGGCTGGAAAAAGACTTCGGCCACTGGGGCGTTCCCTGGGGCGAGATCAACCGTTTCCAGCGCATCAACGGCGACCTCGTGCAGCCATTCGACGACAGCAAGCCGAGCATTCCGGTGCCCTTCACCTCCTCGCGCTGGGGTTCGCTGGCCTCCTTCGGCGCGCACCGCTGGCCTGGCACCAAGCGCTACTACGGCACCAGCGGCAACAGCTTCGTGGCCGTGGTGGAGTTCGGCCCCAAGGTCAGCGCACGGGCGATCACCGCCGGCGGCGAGAGCGGGCATCCCGAGTCGCCGCACTTCAACGATGAGGCCGAGCGCTACACCACCGGCAACCTGCGCGAGGTGTACTACTGGCCCGAGCAGCTCAAAGGCCATACCGAGCAGGTCTACCACCCGGGCGAGGGCAAGAACGTCCTCTGACGCGGCATTGGTACGAACCCGCGGCGGTTGACATGACCACGGCGGGCTCCATGTAACTTCCACGCCACCGCTGGAACCGCCATGACCGCTCCCACCCCGCTCCGCATCGACTTCGTCTCGGACGTTTCCTGCCCCTGGTGCGCCGTCGGCCTCGCGTCGCTCGAGCAGGCCCTCCAGCGCCTGGACGGCACGGTGCAGGCGGACATCCACCTGCAGCCGTTCGAACTCAACCCGCAGTTGCCGGCGGAGGGCGAAGATGCCACCGAGCATCTGATGCGCAAGTACGGCATCGACATGACGCAGGTGGAATCCAACCGGGCGGTGATCCGCGAGCGGGCGGCGGCGGTGGGTTTCGCGTTCAACATGGGCGTGGGCAGCCGCGTCCACAACACCTTCGATGCCCATCGCCTGTTGCACTGGGCCGAGCTGCAAGGCCACCACCTGGCGCTCAAGAAGGCACTGCTGCGCGCCTACTTCACCGACGGCGAGGACGTCGCATCGCACGAGGTGCTGGTGCGCCTGGCCGGCGAGGCGGGTCTGAATCGCGACGAGGCCCGCGGCATCCTGGAAAGCGGCGCCTATGCCGACGAGGTGCGTGCGCAGGAGCGCTTCTTCCAGCAGCGCGGCATCCGCTCGGTACCGGCCACGATCGTCAACGGCACGCACCTGATCCCTGGCGGGCAGCCGCCGGAGGTGTTCGAACAGGCGTTGCGCGAAATCGCTGCGTCCGCGAACCGCTGATCAGGCGCCGGTAGCGCGGACCTCGCGGCGGCGACCAAGGCAAGGCAAAGCATCCACCGAGGCTTCTGTCACGTACAGGACTCCAGGAGGATCGTTTCCCGTCAGGGCGCGCCCTTCATCTCCGCCGGCGCACGCTGGTGCCTTGCCGCTCATTGGACATCCTTCCATGCGCCTGCATCCGTCGTCCCTGTTGGGTCCCCTGGTCGCCCTGTTGCTGGCCGCCTGCAGCGCGGGCGGGGACATCACCCGTCCGATTCCGACCCGATGGGTACCTGCTGCGCAACCGCCGCACCGGCTGGTCGTGATGCTGCCCGGACGCGGCGACGACCTCCAGTCGCTGGGCAAGCGCGGCATCGCGCAGACGATCCATGAGCAGTGGCCCGACGCCGACGTCATCCTGACCGGCCTCACCATGCCCTTCTATCGCGAGGGGCGCGCGGCCGAGCGCCTGCATGAGGAGGTCCTTCTCCCGGCCCGCGTGCGGCACTACGACCAGGTCTGGCTGGCTGGCATCTCGCTCGGCGGGCTGGGCGCGCTGATGTACGACCGGGCGTATCCGGGCGAGATCGACGGCATGCTGTTGATCTCGCCCTACCTCGGCGACAAGCCGCTCTATCGCGAGATCCGCGCCGCGGGCGGTCTGGATCGCTGGCAACCGGGACCACCGCAGCGATTCACGGCGCAAACCTACCAGCGCGAACTGTGGCGCTACATCCAGAGCTGGTCCGGCGATCCCGGGCGGGCCGGATCGATATGGGTGGCCTACGGCGACAAGGAACGCTTTCGCGACCGCATCGGCCTGCTGGCCGCGCAGCTGCCGCCGGGCCACGCCTTCGAGCTGCCGGGACACCACAACTGGACCTTGTGGTCTCCGGCGGCGACCACACTGCTGGAACATGCGCGACTGGACCGGACCCGAGTGAACCCGGCCCGGGCAGAACCGGCCCGCACGGAACCGGCCCGCACGGAAACTGCCGTGCCGAAACCGGCTCACGCCAAAGCGCACATCGGAAACTAGCCGCGGCTGGGGATCTGCAGGCCGCGCTCCACGGCCGGACGGGCCAGCCCTCGCTCCAGCCACGCAGGCACGTTCGACAATTCGTCGAAATGCACCAGGTCGCGCGCCTCGTAGAACCCGACCAAATTGCGCACCCAGCCCAGCGTGGCGATGTCGGCGATGCTGTAGTCCTCGCCCATCAACCACGGTCGCTCGTCCAGGCGCGCTTCCAGCACGCCGAGCAGCCGCCGCGATTCGACGACGTAGCGCTCGAGCGGACGCTTGTCCTCATACTCGCGCCCGGCGAATTTATGGAAGAAACCGACCTGTCCGAACATGGGCCCGATCGCCGCCATCTGGAAAAACACCCATTGGATGGTCTCCCAGCGCAACGCCGGATCGGCGGACAGGAACATGCCCGTCTTCTCCGCAAGATAGAGCAGGATCGCACCGGACTCGAACAGCCCGATCGGCTCGCCGCCCGGCCCGTCCGGATCGATGATCGCGGGGATCTTGCCGTTCGGGTTGAGCGAGAGAAACTCCGGCGTCTTGTTCTCGTCGCGCATGATGTCGACCAAGTGCGGCTCGTACGCCAGCCCGGTCTCCTCCAGCATGATCGACGCCTTCACGCCGTTGGGCGTGTTGAGCGAATAGAGCTGGATGCGGTCCGGATGACGTGCCGGCCAGCGCGCGGTGATCGGGAAAGCGGAGAGGTCGGGCACGGTGGTTGCTCCTTGGGGCCAGCCGCACAACATGGGGATTGACCGCACCCAGTGCAACGGCTCGCGCGGCCGCAGGAGCGCACCCCGCGCGCGCTGTTTTATCCCCGCTACCAGCGACGCCGGTCGCTATTCGGCGCGGCGCCTACAACCGTTGCGGCCTGCGAAACTCATCCGAACTGCGGTGTCGTCGACGCCGCTTCCTGCCCCGGCATGAAGTAATCGTGCAGGTACTTTTCGCCCTCGTCGCAAAAGGCGGTCACCACCGTCGTGACCTCCGGGAAACGCTCTCGCACCCGCTTGGCCGCCAGCAGGTGCGCGCCCGAGCTGGGACCACACAGCAGGCCGTGGTGGCGGGCCAGGTGGCGCATCGCGGCCACGGCATCCTCGCTGGACACGCTGAGCACGTCGTTCACCAGGCCGGCGTTGCGCTGGAAGATGCCGGGAATGAATCCGTCGGAGATGCCTTCGATGGTGTGCGCGGCGATTTCGCCGCAAAGGATGGTTCGCGACTCGCTGGGTTCCATCGCGAACAGACGCACCCGCGGGTTGGCCTCACGGAAGGCCTGGCCGACGCCGACCAGCGTGCCGCCGGTACCTACGCCCAGCACCAGCGCGTCGGGCAACCGCCCTGATGGCAATTGGGAAAGGATTTCCGGCCCGAGGATCAGCCGGTTCTCCTCCACGTTCCACTCGGACTCGAACTGGCCGGGGAAGAAGAACCCCGGTTGCCGCCCCAACTCCCGCGCCCGCTGCAGCGCCTGGTCCACGTGGAAGTTGCCGCAGAACAACACATCGGCACCATAGGCACGCGAAATCGCCACGCGCTCGCTGGACAGGCCCTCGGGCATCACCACCAGCATGCGGTAGCCCTTGACCGCGGCGACCATCGACAAGGCGTTGCCGGTATTGCCGCTGGTCGCCTCGACGATGGTGTCGCCAGGCTTGAGCAGGCCTTCCTGCTCGGCCCGCTCGATCATGTACTTGGCGATACGCGCCTTGATCGAGCCGGACGGATTGAGAAACTCGAGCTTGGCGTAGATGCCTTCGATCTCGATCAGGGGCGTGCCGCCCACCGCATCGAGCACGTTGGCCGAGACGCCTTCGAACCGCGTCGCCATGGCAGTCAGGCACCCCCGCCCGGATGCGCGTGCTGCTGCATGGCGTCCAGCGCCAGCGCGGAATGCGCGTAGGCGCCGCCGGCGCGCATCTCGGCGGCTACCCAGATGGCCTCCATGATCTGTTGCTCGCTGGCACCATGCTTGAGCGCCTCGGCGGTGTGGCCCTTGATGCAATAGGGGCATTGGGTGACGTGTGCCACCGCCACCGCGATCAGCTGCTTGGTCTGCGCCGGCAACGCGCCCTCGGCGAAGACCGCCGCGCTGAAAGCCTTGAAAGCCTGCGAGGGTTCCGGTGCGAGTTCCCTGCGCTTGCGCGCGAGCGCGGCAGTGGATTCGGGGTATAGCAGTTGCGTCACGGTGTCCTCCTGTCGGTGTCGCCGGCGTCGTCCGGATTCGCGGCGCCAAGGGTCCAGCTGGGCGGATCGCTGGCCGGGAAGCTCTGCGCCAGTTCGTCGTCGATCCTGCGCTCGGCGACCTGGCGCAAGCCGGTGGTGTCCGTGGACGGCGTGCGTTTGACGGGCTTGTTCATGGCGGGCTCCTCGCGGATGTGGCGGATGCGCGCCAGTCATCGACGGCGGCCGCATGATGTTGGCCGGCCCGGTGTTACCGCGTCGCAACGGAGTCACGATGCGCGCGATGGCGGGACTTTGCATTGATACAGGTCAGCGGACGCTGCGCCGGGTCAGGAACGTCCGGGGAAGGCCTGGGAGGAGAGAGCCGCGAGGGTCGCCCTCAGGGCACGCCGACGCGGGATCTGGCCCCCGCGACCCTGCCGACGGAGGCGTCCGCCCCCTCCTGCACCGACGCCACCGCACGCGCCTGCCAGCGCAGGCTTTCCCAGCGGATCCAACCGGCCGCCAGTGCCATGCCACCGAAGGTAAGTGGTCCGCCCGGCCAGGAATGCGACTTGAACACGTTGATGCCGAAGCTGGCGACGGCCAGCAGCAGCACAGGCAGCCAGCCGTGTCCCGCCCGCTTGAGGGAAATCGCGCCGGCCACCGCGCCGAACGACAGCGACAGTCGGCCGATCAGGCCCATCAGCGGCGCATCGGTGAAGCCTTTGCCCCCGAGTACGGGGTCGAACCACAACGCATCGATCATGTCGCGCCACGATTCGGGATGACCGGACGCCACCGCTCCCTTGACCAGCAGGCCGATCGCCAGCCCGGCCGCCGTGTCGAACGAGGTGAAGGCCACTGCGAAGACGAACATGCCGGCCTTGCACAATCGCGCCGCCCAATCGGTGCGGTCGCGCACCAGCAGCGCCATCGACAGCGCGGCAAGCGGGAACAGCGGGATCTGCGCGTAGTGAACGAACATCCACCGTTGCACGTCCAGATCGAACAGATCGTGGGGATGCGGGTGGAAAATCTCGACGATCGCCAGCAAAAGCGGTGCGGCAGCGACCGCTGCAATGGCATTCCAAAGCCGCAAGGCGGACACGCTCATGGGTTTCCCTGGGGAAGGTGGCGTGCTGGACGGCAGGCGCATGCGGCCACCCTATCCCGGCCCTGGTCTACGCCATGTGGGGAAAGAGACAAGAACCGCCGCGGCCGGTTGCGACCGATCACGCCACCTGCGGTGGACCTATGGGAGCCGGCACGCTGCTAAAATCACCCGGCTGCGCCGTCTGGCGCGCCATCAACTTCTTGGAGGACGCATGGGATTCCTGCACGGCAAGCGTGCCCTGATCGTCGGCATCGCCAGCCAGCGCTCGATCGCCTGGGGCATTGCCAACGCGATGCATCGTGAAGGCGCGCAACTGGCCTTCACCTATCAGAACGAGCGGCTGAAGGACCGCGTCGACGAAGCCGCCAATGCGTTCGGCTCCAACATCGTGCTGCCCTGCGACGTCGCCCAGGACGGCCAGATCGAACAGATGTTTGGGGAGCTGGGCAAGCACTGGGACGGCTTCGACATCCTGGTGCACTCGGTCGGCTTCGCGCCGCGCGAGGCGCTGCAGGGCCAGTACCTGGACAACCTCACGCGCGAGAACTTCACCATTGCGCACGACATCTCCAGCTACAGCCTGGCCGCGCTGGCCAAGGCCGCGCGTCCGATGATGGCCGGCCGCGGTGGCGCCATCCTCACGTTGACCTACCTCGGCGCCGAACGCGCGCTCAACAACTACAACGTGATGGGTCTGGCGAAGGCAAGTCTCGAAGCTAACGTACGCTACCTGGCGTTCAACCTGGGCCCGGAGGGCACGCGCGTCAATGCGATTTCGGCGGGTCCGATCAAGACCCTGGCCGCCGCGGGCATCTCCAATTTCCGCAAGATGCTCGACCATGTGGACGAGAATGCGCCGCTGCGCCGCAGTGTGACCATCGACGAGGTCGGCAACGTCGGCGCGTTCCTGTGCTCGGACCTGGCTTCGGGTGTGACGGGCGAGATCACCTACGTGGACGCCGGCTACAACATCCTGGGCATGACCGGTATCTGACACCGGCCCGGATGGCAAACGAACAAGGCGGCCTTCCCGGGCCGCCTTTTTTTTCGATCGGAACATGGGCAATCCGCCTCGCACCTGCAGCGATGCCGCCAGCGACAGGACAACGCGATCTGCCCTCTCCCACGCCGTGGGCACCCTCCCAGGCGGCAAAGGCCAAAAGCAAAGAGGCGGCCCGCAGGCCGCCTCTCTGGTTTGCAACGGTGGCCGGCGCCTACATCCGGTCCTTGGCGATCTTGATCTCGGTCTTCGCCTTCAGGGCGTCGATGAAACCTTCGGTGGCCACGTTGCCGTACGCGGCCATCATGCTCTGGCGCAGCATCTTGCGCTGTTCGGGCGTCACCTTCGACAGGTCGCCGTCCTGCACCTTGTCCACCGCGAGCAGCGCGTAAGCGCCCTCAGGCAGGGCCACCGCGGCGAACTGCGGCTTGCCATCCTTCGGATGCGGCAACAGGAAGGCCTCGTCGCGCAATTGCTCGGGCAGGCCTTCCTGCACGCGCAGCGCCTCCGGCACGTTCTGGACGGCGGCCCCTGCCGAAGCGGCCACGACGTCCATCGGCTCGCCCTTCTGCAGGCGCGCCAACAGGCCATCGGCACGCTGCTTGGCCGCCGCGGCGGTGCGCTCGTCGAGGATGTCCTTTTCGATGGCATCGCGCACTTCGGCCAGCGGCTTCACCGCCGCGGGAACGTGCTTGTCGACGTGAATCACCAGCGAGTGGTCATTGCCCAGGTCGATCAGGCCGGAGTTGTTGCCCTGCACCAGCACGTCGTCAGAAAACGCCGCCTTGGCCACCTTGGGGTCGGCGGCGATGCCGCTTTTGTCACCCTCGCGGGTGAACAGGCCGGTGCTCTTGACCGGCAGGTCCAGTGCCTGCGCCGCGGGCTCCAGCGAGGTCGGGTTCTGGTAGGTCTTGTCGGCCAGCTTGCCGGCCACGTCGTTGTACTTGCGTTCGCGCTCCGCGGCGACGGCCTCTTGCTCGAGTTGGCCGCGTACCTCCTCGAACGGCTTGGCCTGGCCACTGCGAACGTCGCGCAGCCAGATCACGTGGTAGCCCTCGTCCGACAGCACCGGCTTGGAAATCTGGCCCTTCTGCAGCGAAAACAGCGCTTCGTCGAAGGCCTTGTTCGTGACACCCTGCTCCAGCCAGCCCAGGTCGCCACCCTGGCGCCTGGAGCCCAGGTCGGTCGAGTCCTTCTCGGCCAGCTTGGCGAAGTTCTGCGGGGTCGCCTCGGCGGCGATCTGCTCGGCCTTGGCCAGCGCGGCCTTCTGCTGCTGCGGCGTGGCGTTCTTGGGGACGTCGATCAGGATGTGCGAAACCAGGCGCTGCTCCGGCTGCACGAAACGCTGCTTCTCGTCCTCGTAGCGCTTGCGCAGGTCGTCCTCGGTCGGCGGGTTGTCCGCCTTGAGGCCAGCTGCACTCACCTCGACGTAGCGAATGGCTACCTGTTCGGGCGCCATGAATTCGGCCTGGTGCTGCTTGTAATAGGCCTGGACCTGGGCATCGGTGACCTTGCTGTCGGTAAGCGCCGGGCGCGGCAGCATCGCGTAGCGCACGTCGCGGCGCTGCAGGCGCAGCTTCAGGAAACGGTCGACCTCATCCCCGGTGACGATGGTGCTGGCCGTAAGTGCATCCGGCACCAGGCTGATCGCCATCGAGGAGCGCACCTCGTCCTCGAACATCGCCGGCGACTTCCGCTGGGCGGCAAGCACGGCCTGGTAGGTGGCCGCATCGAACTGCCCGTTTACCTGGAAGGCGGGGATCGCCGCGATGGCATCGCGCACCGCGCCATCGGAAACACGAAGTCCCAGATCGTCGTTGGCCTTGAGCAGCAACTGCTGGTCGACCATGGCATCGAGCACGCGCTCCTTCGTTTCCGGCTGCTCGTAGACGCTCGGATCGAACTGGTCGCCCATCTGCTCGCTGGCCTGCTGGCGCAGCTGGTTCATGCGGTTCTGGAAATCCTGCTGGCTGATCTCCTGCTTTCCGACCTTGGCCACGAAGGTCTCGGTGTTGGCAGTGAAATAGCCCTCGATGCCGAAGAAGGACATGGCGAACACCGCCACGCCCAGCACGACGATGGACGGCCAGCCGTGCATCTTGTCTCTCAACGACTGCAGCATATGGATTCCCGCGATTCGAAAGCTTTGCAAGCGGCAAAGCATAAACGACAAGGGCGCCACGCGGGCGCCCTTGGAACTACTGGCGGAGTGGACGGGACTCGAACCCGCGACCTCCGGCGTGACAGGCCAGCATTCTAACCGACTGAACTACCACTCCGCGATTCTGGTGGGTGCTGTAGGGATCGAACCTACGACCCTCGCCTTGTAAGGGCGACGCTCTACCGCTGAGCTAAGCACCCGAAACCGAGCGAACTAGCCGCTCAGTTTAGGGCATCCTTGAGCGTCTTGCCAGCCTTGAACGCCGGCACCTTGGAAGCCTTGATCTTGATCGTCTCGTTGGTGCGCGGGTTGCGACCGGTGCGAGCGGCGCGCTTGCGCACGGTGAACGTGCCGAAGCCGACGACCGACACATCGTCGCCCTTCTTCAGCGCCTTCTGCACCGTCTCGAAGAACGCTTCGAGGGCACGGCCGGCGTCGGCCTTGGTCAGCTCGGCCTTTTCGGCGACGGCATTGATCAGATCGGTTTTATTCATTGAGACACTCCCTTAAACGGTTTGCTGCCCGCGTGATCGGTCTGGGACGGGGAACGCCGCCATAAAATGGCATGACCGGCATCCCCCGCAACCCCGCATCGCTACGCCAAATGCACGGCGCTTTGACTGCGGTGTCGTCTTTATACCAGCGCCTCACGGCGGTCCGCAACACAAGCAATACCAACGGTTCCGGCGGTTCATCGCCAACCCGGACCACTTGCAAATGGCGGCCGGAACGGCTACGGCCGGAAGCCTCCCGAAAGGCGCTCCGTGAACATGAAAAAAAGGCCGCCCGGGGACGGGCGGCCTTGGGGAAAAAACCTTGCGTATCAGTGTGCGCGAGTACGGTTCTCAGCCGTTTCCTCAGTCGCCGGCTCGACCGGCGCATGTTCCTCGCCCGCGCTCTCTACCGCCGGCTTGGCCGGACGCAGCGGTTGCTCGAGCGCGATGCCGAGCACTTCGTCGATCCAGCGCACCGCGTGGATGTCCAGCGAAGAGGTGACGTTGGCTGGAATGTCTGCAAGGTCCTTCTTGTTCTCCTCGGGAATGATCACCGTGGTGATCCCGCCGCGGTGTGCGGCCAGCAATTTCTCCTTGAGGCCGCCGATCGGCAGGACGCGGCCGCGCAGCGTGATCTCGCCGGTCATCGCCACTTCCGAACGCACCGGCACCTTGGTCAATACCGAGACCAGCGCGGTGCACATCGCAATGCCTGCGCTCGGGCCGTCCTTGGGTGTCGCGCCCTCGGGCACATGGATGTGCACGTCCAGGTTCTGGTAGAAGTCCGGGTCGATGCCAAGCTGGTCCGCGCGGGCTCGTACGACCGACATGGCCGCCTGGATCGATTCCTTCATGACGTCGCCGAGCTGGCCGGTGTGCACCAGCCTACCCTTGCCCTGGACCACTGAGGCTTCGATGCTGAGCAGGTCGCCGCCAACGGATGTCCACGCCAGGCCGGTCACCAGGCCGACCTCGTTCTCCTGCTCGGCACGACCGAAGTCGAAGCGGCGCACGCCCAGGTAATGTTCGATGTTCTCGGGCGTGACGGTCACTTGCGTTGCACCCGGCTTCTTCTTCGTCTTGGTCGCGGCCTTCGCGGCCGGCTTGGCCTTGGCCTGCTTGACCTGGCCGAGGGTGAGTTCCTTGACCACCTTGCGGCAGATCTTGGCGATCTCGCGCTCCAGATTGCGTACGCCGGACTCGCGCGTGTAGTAGCGAACGATGTCGCGCACGGCCTCGGAGACGATGCTCAGCTCCTCCGGCTTCAGGCCGTTGGCCTTCAGCTGCTTGGGCAACAGGTAGCGCTGTGCGATCGCAAGCTTCTCATCCTCGGTGTAGCCGGGCACGCGGATGACTTCCATGCGGTCCAGCAGCGGGCCGGGAATGTTGAGCGAGTTGGCGGTGGCGATCCACATCACCTCGGAGAGGTCCAGGTCGACTTCCAGGTAGTGATCGTTGAAAGCGTGGTTCTGTTCCGGGTCGAGTACCTCGAGCAGCGCCGACGAGGGATCGCCGCGGAAGTCCATCGACATCTTGTCGATCTCGTCCAGTACGAACAGCGGATTGCGCGTGGCGACCTTGTTGAGGTTCTGCACGATGCGCCCCGGCATCGAGCCGATGTAGGTGCGCCGGTGGCCGCGGATCTCGGCCTCGTCGCGCACGCCGCCCAGGCTCATGCGGACGAACTTGCGGTTGGTCGCCTTGGCGATCGACTGGCCGAGCGAGGTCTTGCCCACACCGGGCGGGCCGACCAGGCACAGGATCGGACCCTTCATGGTGTTCACGCGCTGCTGGACGGCCAGGTATTCGAGGATGCGGTCCTTGACCTTTTCCAGACCGAAGTGATCGGCATCGAGCACTTCCTGCGCGACGGCGAGGTCCTTGCGCACCTTGGTCTTCTTCTTCCACGGTACGCCGGTCAGCCAGTCGAGGTAGTTGCGCACCACCGTGGCTTCTGCCGACATCGGCGACATCTGCTTGAGCTTTGACAGCTCCTGCTTGGCCTTGGCCAGCACCGGCTTGGGCATGCCGGCATCCTCGATCTTCCGCTGGAGTTCTTCCAGCTCGTTGACGCCTTCCTCGCCTTCGCCCAGTTCCTTCTGGATCGCCTTCATCTGCTCGTTGAGGTAGTACTCGCGCTGGCTCTTTTCCATCTGCGATTTGACGCGGCCGCGGATGCGCTTTTCGACCTGCTGCAGGTCCATCTCGCCATCGACCAGGCCGATCAAAAGCTCCAGTCGCTGGCCGACGTCGGCCGTTTCCAGCACTTTCTGCTTTTCGGACATGCGCACCGTCAGGTGCGCTGCGATCGAATCGGCCAGGCGCGAGGGATCGTCGATGCCCGATAGCGTGGCGAGCACCTCCGGCGGCAGCTTGCGGCTCTGTTTGACCAACTGCTCGAACAGCGAGACCAGCGTGCGCGAGATGACGTCGAGCTCGCGCTCCTTGGCACTGTAGACCGGCTCGATCACGCGCGAGCGGGCCATCAACATGCCGCTCTCGTTGCGGTACTCCTCGATGGAAACGCGTGCCTGGCCCTCGACCAGCACCTTGACCGTGCCATCGGGCAGCTTGAGCAATTGCAGCACGCCGGCGAGGGTGCCGACCTCGTGCAGGTCGTCGGACGCAGGGTCGTCGATGTCGGGGCTCTTCTGCGCCACCAGCAGGATCTGCCGCTCGCCTTCCATCGCGTGCTCGAGCGCGCGCATGGACTTGTCGCGTCCGACGAAAAGCGGGATGACCATGTGGGGGTAGACCACCACGTCGCGCAGCGGCAGCACCGGGAGTGCGTCGAGCGTGGCGCCGGTAGCGGTAACGGAGGCGTGTTTTGCCATCGAAAAATCCCCGAGGGTTTGTAAGGTTTACCTCGACACTGCGCCGAGGCCTCCGACAGGTCAAGTGGAGTCGACCCGCGCCGCCGTCAAGTCAACTCGACCTTCCGGAGCGGCTGTCATGCGATCTTGCAGTTTCCAGGCCAAGGCTACGCAGCACGCGCCGGACTCGGTGAGAACCACGGCTCAACGCGTCCTGCGCAATCCAGCCTGAGCAGGCGCCTGTGTGCCTGCCGCCAAAAAACAAACGGCCCCGGCAATTGCCGGGGCCGCTGTTTTTTGACGCTTCGCGTCGGTCAGGCGGCGTCGCCGCCCTCACCCGCCACGCGCTGCTGCTGCAGATTGCCGCGATAGATCAGGTAGGGCTCCGCCTGGCCTTCGATCACAGCGTCATCCACCACCACCTTGCTGACGTGCTCCAGCGACGGCAGCTCGTACATGGTGTCCAGCAACACCTGCTCAAGGATGGTGCGCAGGCCGCGCGCGCCGGTCTTGCGCTTGAGCGCCTTCTTGGCGATCGCCTGCAACGCCTCCGGGCGGAACTCAAGCTCCACGCCTTCCATTTCGAACAGGCGGCGGAACTGTTTGGTGACCGCGTTCTTCGGCTCGGTGAGGATCTTCACTAGCGCCGGCTCGTCCAGTTCGTCCAACGTCGCCACGACCGGCAAGCGGCCGACGAATTCCGGGATCAGACCGAACTTGACCAGATCGGACGGCTCGACTTCGGCCAGCACTTTGCCCAGGTTCTCGGTACGCTCCTTCGAGCGGACCTCGGCCGAGAAGCCGATGCCGGTGGTCTCCGAACGCTGCTGGATCAGTTTTTCGAGGCCCGCGAACGCACCACCGCAGATGAACAGGATGTTCTTGGTGTCCACCTGCAGGAATTCCTGCTGCGGATGCTTGCGTCCACCCTGTGGCGGCACCGACGCCAGCGTGCCCTCGATCAGCTTGAGCAGCGCCTGCTGCACGCCTTCACCGGAAACGTCGCGGGTAATCGACGGGTTCTCGCTCTTGCGCGAAATCTTGTCGATCTCGTCGATGTAAACGATGCCCGACTGCGCCTTGTCGACGTCGTAGTCGCACTTCTGCAGGAGCTTCTGGATGATGTTCTCGACATCCTCGCCCACGTAGCCCGCTTCGGTCAGCGTGGTGGCGTCGGCGATGGTGAACGGCACATTGAGCAGGCGCGCCAGCGTTTCGGCCAGCAGCGTCTTGCCCGAGCCGGTCGGGCCGATCAGGAGGATGTTGGACTTGCCGAGCTCGACCTCGTCGCTCTTCTGGCGCGATTCCATGCGCTTGTAGTGGTTGTACACGGCCACTGCCAGCGCCTTCTTGGCGCGGGTCTGGCCGACCACGTACTGGTCGAGGGTTTCCATGATCTCGCGGGGCTTGGGCAGATGGCTGCGCCCGGAGGCGGCCTTCTCCTCCAACTCCTCGCGGATGATGTCGTTGCAGAGCTCCACGCACTCGTCGCAGATGAACACGGATGGACCCGCGATCAGCTTGCGCACTTCATGCTGGCTCTTGCCGCAGAAGGAGCAGTAGAGAATCTTGCCGCTGTCGTTGGAACGGCCCTGCCGCTCGTCGCTCATATCAGGTCCTGCTGTGTTTCGGTTGCAGCGCCAGAATAGCACAGGGCTCCGCGCCTGCTTGCGCCTGCGCGGAGCATGCTTCCTGGCGATCTAATCGGCCAGAATAAGGCGGACTGAAGTCAGGCAGACTTGACGGTTTCGACGCCGCGGCGGTCGAGCACCTGGTCGATCAGGCCGTAATCCCTGGCCTCCACCGGATTCATGAAACGGTCGCGCTCCATGTCGCGCTCGATCTTCTCCAACGGCTGACCGGTGTGGTCGACGTAGAGCTGGTTCAGGCGCTGGCGGATGTACAGGATCTCGCGTGCCTGGATCTCGATGTCGGTCGCCTGGCCCTGGGCACCGCCGGAGGGCTGGTGGATCATGATGCGCGAGTTGGGCAGCGAGAAGCGCTTGCCCTTGGCGCCAGCCATCAACAGCAGCGAGCCAGCGCTGCACGCTTGGCCGATGCACATGGTGCTGACGTCGGGCTTGATGAACTGCATGGTGTCATAGATCGCCAGGCCCGCAGTGACCGCGCCACCGGGGCTGTTGATGTACAGGTGGATGTCCTTGTCCGGATTCTCCGACTCCAGGAACAGCATCTGCGCGATCAGCACGTTGGCGACCTGGTCGTTGACCTCGCCGACCAGGAAGATCACTCGTTCCTTCAGCAGGCGCGAGTAAATGTCATAGGACCGCTCACCGCGAGCGGTCTGCTCGACGACGATCGGCACCAAGTTGAGGTTCTGGATCGGGGCCATGGCCATGCGTGCTTGTTCTCCGGATGAGGCCCGCCTTCAGGCGGGCCTGATGATGGTGCCTGGCAGTGTCGCTCAGGCGCCGGCCGGGCGCATCACTTCGTCGAAGCCCAGGTGCTTTTCGGTGGTCTTGGCATGTTCCGCCACCCACTCGGCTACCTGGTCTTCCATCACGCGGTTCTGCAGCCCAGACATCAATTGGGGGTCGGCGTTGTAGAGTTCAACGACCTTCTCCGGTTCCTCGTAGGTCGAGGCGATGGCGGCCAACTGCTCGGCCACGCGCTTGCGATCGATCTTCAGCTCCTGCTTGCGGGCGATCTCACCCATCAGGAGACCGGCGATCACGCGCTTGCGGGCCATCGGCACGGCCGCCTCGACGAGCTGCGGCGGCGGCTGCTGACCGCGCGGCACGCTACCGGCGGCGAGGTTGCGCGCCTCGGCCTGCACCATCAGGTGCGGGACGTCGAGGCCCCCATGGGCGTCGGCCAGCTTTTCGGCCACCTCGGCCTTCAGGCGGCCCATAAGGGTGGCCTTGAGCTCACGCTCGAGGTTGGCGCGGACTTCCTTGCGGAAGGTGTCCAGGTTGCCGTCGGCAATGCCGAACAACTGGGCGAACTCCTCATTCACCTCGGGCAGCTGCGGCGCCTGCACCTTGATGATCTTGAAGCTGACCTGGGTGGTCTTGCCGGCGAGCTGGGGATTGCCGAAGTCTTCCGGGAAGGCGATTTCGCTCTCGAACTCATCGCCTGCCGTGCGGCCGGTGAGCGCCTCATCCAGCGCCTTGAACAGCGTGCCCGAACCGAGCACGCTGCCGGCGCGCTCCAGGCCCTCGGCCGGGAAGCGGTAGTCGCCCGCGGTGGCGGCATACTCGAACATCACGAAGTCGCCCTCGGCCGAGGCGCGTTCGACCTCGTCGAAACTGCGGCGCTGCAGGCGCAGGGTTTCGATCATCTTCTCGATGTCGCCGTCCGTCACTTCGGCGACCGGGCGGCTGACTTCCAGCGCGGCAACATCGATCTCGGGGAATTCCGGCATCACCTCGAAGGTGGCGGTGTAGGCGATCTCGCCGTTCTCCGGCTTGCCCGTGGTGTCGATCGAAGGGTTGGCAACCGGACGCAGGTTCTCCTTCTCGAAGGCCTCGCGCAGCGTGCTGCCGATCAGGTCGGACAGCACTTCGCCACGTACCTGCGAGCCGAAACGCTGCTGGATCACGGTCGCCGGCACCTTGCCCGGGCGGAAACCCTTCAGGCGCACCGTGCGGCCCATCTCTGCGATGCGCGCACTGACCTGCGACTCCAACTGGTCCGCCGGGAACCGCACCGTGAGCTTGCGCTCGAGCTTGCCGACGTTCTCAACCGAAAACTGCATGACGACTCCTGGTGACTCTCGTGATGGGCCGGCGTGCGGGCCGGCCTTGCATAAATTGAAAGGGAATGGTGCGAAAGGAGGGACTCGAACCCTCACGGGGGTTACCCGCCAGAACCTAAATCTGGTGCGTCTACCAGTTCCGCCACTTTCGCGTCGCGCCCCGCGGACTGGGAGCGGCGGATTCCGAACGGAAATCGGCCCAAGCGCCCCGCCCCGCTAAGTCGATGATTCCCTTGCGCCAAAGCGGGGCATTTTACGGTTGCGCGGCGGGGCAGCACAAGCGCGGCCTTGGATGATGGCGCCCGCCCATAGGGCAAGATCCGCCGTCTTCACCGCCGGGACGCGAGGGTTGGGGCAAGGGTCAAGACCTGGCCTGTTGCCATAGCGAAGCGTTCGATAGAGAGCCCACCGGTCCTCTCGCCAGGCGAGACGAAGCAGCGCTCAAAAGAAAACAGGCGCCCGGTTTCCCGAGCGCCTGTCTTGTATTGGTGGGCCGTGTAGGATTCGAACCTACGACCAATTGATTAAGAGTCAACTGCTCTACCAGCTGAGCTAACGGCCCGTGAAACTTTCAAATTGGGGTGAGCGATGGGATTCGAACCCACGACATCCGGAATCACAATCCGGGACTCTAACCAGCTGAGCTACGCCCACCATAAAACTCTAAGGAAGCTGGCGCGCCCGACAGGAATCGAACCTGCAACCGTCGGCTTAGAAGGCCGATGCTCTATCCGGTTGAGCTACAGGCGCATGTCGAAAGCATAACGCCTGCTGGTCGGGGCAGAGGGATTCGAACCCCCGACATCCAGCTCCCAAAGCTGGCGCTCTACCAGACTGAGCTATACCCCGTAGCAGATCCGTGGAACGCTTTTCGCGTACCGAAGCCCTCGAATGCTACGGGCGACGCTTCACCTCGTCAATCCGTATCCAGCGCACCGGAGATTCCTTTCCGGTCCCATCCGTGCCTTCGGCGCCGATGGACAGGTCATATCGAAACATGACCTGCGGTACAAGTGGCGCGCCCGGAGAGATTCGAACTCCCGACCACCAAGTTCGTAGCCTGGTACTCTATCCAACTGAGCTACGGGCGCGCATTAAAACTGGTTCGCCGTGGCACTGCCGCCGAAGCGGTGGGTGCCGAAGCAAGAAGCGGAATTATTCAGATTCGGCGCGGTTGCGTCAACACCTTTTTCAAAAAATCTTCGCGTTCATCGACGCGAGGATTTCTCGCCTCTCGCCAGCCCGCAAGTGTTTGGACGTCCAAACTGAGCGGGCTCGCGCGCCAGAAACACCCCCGCCCCTGCCACGCAGGACAGGAAGCGATTGCCGTCAGCCGTGTGGCTGCGTGGCCGGGTCACCGAGCTTGGGCGAGCCGGCGTCGCCGCGCGGCGGCAGGTTCGGCGGCACCGGGCCACCGGAGGTCGGCTTGGACCAATCGGCGGGCTCACCCGGCTCGCGGCCGGCCATGATGTCGTCGATCTGGCGTGCGTCGATGGTCTCGTACTGCAGCAGCGCGTCAGCCATCACATGGAGCTTGTCCAGGTTGTCGGTCAGCAGCCGCTTGCTGCGTGCGTAGGCGCGATCGAGGATATCGCGCACGACTTCGTCGATGCGCCGCGCGGTCTCGTTGGAAACGTTCTTGTGTTGCGTGACCGAGCGCCCGAGGAACACTTCGTCCTCGTCCTCGCCGTAGGTGACCGGGCCGAGCTCGTCGGAAAGACCCCATTTGGTAACCATGTTGCGCGCCATCTTGGTGGCCCGCTCGATGTCGTTGGAAGCGCCGGTGGTGACCTTGTCGGCGCCGAAGATCAGCTCTTCTGCCACGCGACCACCGTAGAGCGAGCAGAGCTGCGATTCGATCGCCACCCGATTGATCGAGTACTTGTCCGCCTCCGGCAGGTACATGGTCACGCCCAACGCGCGACCGCGCGGGATGATGGTGACCTTGTAGACCGGGTCATGCTCGGGCACCAGGCGACCGACAATGGCGTGGCCGGCCTCGTGGAAGGCAGTCAGGCGCTTCTCGTCCTCGCTCATGGCCATCGAGCGGCGCTCGGTGCCCATCAGGATCTTGTCGCGAGCCTTGTCCAGATGGCTCATGCGCACTTCGCGCGCGTTCTCGCGCGCGGCGAACAGGGCCGCCTCGTTGACCAGATTTGCCAAGTCCGCGCCGGAGAAGCCTGGCGTGCCGCGCGCGATCACCATCGGGTTGACGTCGCTGGCGGTCGGCACCTTGCGCAGGTGCACCTTCAGGATCTGCTCGCGGCCCTTCACGTCCGGCAGGCCAACCACCACCTGGCGGTCGAAGCGACCCGGGCGTAGCAGCGCCGGATCGAGCACATCGGGGCGGTTGGTAGCAGCGATGACGATGATGCCCTCGGTGCCCTCGAAGCCGTCCATCTCGACCAGCAACTGGTTCAGGGTCTGCTCGCGCTCGTCGTGGCCGCCGCCCAGGCCCGCGCCACGATGACGGCCGACCGCATCGATCTCGTCGATGAAGATGATGCACGGCGCATGCTTCTTGGCCTGCTCGAACATGTCGCGCACGCGGCTGGCGCCCACGCCGACGAACATCTCGACGAAGTCCGAACCGGAAATCGAGAAGAACGGCACCTTGGCCTCGCCGGCAATGGCCTTCGCCAGCAGCGTCTTGCCGGTGCCCGGCGGACCGACCATCAGCACGCCGCGCGGAATCTTGCCGCCCAGCTTCTGGAACTTGCCCGGATCGCGCAGGAACTCGACCAGTTCGCCAACTTCCTCCTTGGCTTCATCGCAACCGGCTACGTCGCTGAAATTGACCTTGACCTGGTCCTCGCCCTGCAACTTGGCGCGCGAACGACCGAAGCTCATCGCCCCGCGTCCGCCGGCACCGGCCTGCATCTGGCGCATGAACCAGATGAACACGCCCACGATCAGGATGATCGGCAGCCAGTTGACCAGCAGGCCCAGCAGCGAGAAGCCGTTGTTCGACGGCTCCTGGGTCACAACCACGTTCTTGTCCTGCATCTGCTTGACCACCCCATTGGTGGAAAAGCCGAGCACGGGCGCGACGGTGCGGAAGGCGCTGCCGTCTTTCAGCTTGCCGGTGATGGTGGCGGGGTTGTCGGCGCTGATCGTGGCGCTGGCGACATTGCCGCTGTCCACGCTCTGCACGAAGCTCGAGTACGGCAGGTCGGAAGAGGAGCCGCCGTGCGGATTGAAGCTCTGGAAGACCGTCAGCAGGACCACCGCTATGATCAGCCAGAGCAACAGGTTTTTCGCCATTTCGTTCATGCGCGGGTCTCGTCCGTTTGCCCGCCGACGGCCTTCTTGCCGGTGGCGAGCGCATAAACCTCGCGCGAACGCGCGCGCGAAGCCTTGGGTTTACGCATGGTTACGCGCGCGAACTGCGCGCGCAAGTTGCGCAGGTAGTCATCGAAGCCGGCGCCCTGGAACAGCTTGATCAGGAACGCGCCGCCCGGCTTGAGCCACTGCCGGGAGAAATCCAGCGCCAGTTCGGCCAGGTCCATCGCGCGGATCTGGTCGGCCAGCGCCACGCCACTCATATTGGGGGCCATGTCCGACAGTACAAGATCGAGCGGCTGGCCGCCCAGGCGTTCTTCCAGTTGGCGCAACACCGTTTCCTCGCGGAAGTCGCCCTCGATGAAATCGACTCCGGCAATGCCTTGCATCGGCAGGATGTCCAGCGCAATCACCGTGCCGTTGTCGCCCAGGCGCTGGCGCACGAGCTGGGACCAGCCTCCCGGCGCCGCGCCCAGGTCGACCACGCGCATGCCCGGCTTGAGCAGGCGGTCGCGGTCGATCAGCTCCTCCAGCTTGAATACCGCGCGCGAGCGCAGCCCTTCGGCTTGCGCCTTCTTCACGTAGACGTCGTCGAAGTGCTCCCGGAGCCATCGGGAGCTGCTTTTGCTGCGGGACATGCGGCAGGGGCACCGATGGGGGAAGACGCCCGCATGATACCCTTTACGGCCCCCCGACCGCGAACTGTGGACGCTTCCCGCATGCCGATCTCCCCTTCCCAGCGCCGCTACCTGCGCAGCCTCGCCCACGACCTGCACCCGGTGATCCTGCTCGGGGCCAAGGGGGCGACACCGGCCGTGGTCAAGGAACTGGATCTGGCGCTCAGCCATCACGAGCTGGTCAAGGTGAAGCTCTCCGGCGGGGACAAGGAAGAGCGCGAGGCGCAGATCGTCTTCCTCACCGAAGGCACCGGCGCCGAAAGCGTGCAGCAGATCGGCCATACCGTCACTTTGTTCCGCCGCAACGAGGACGAGCCCAAGCTCGCCCTGCCCCGCTGATGGACCTTTCGCTCGAGCGCCCCGAGGGTTACCTGTTCATTCGCCGCGTGAGCGAGCGGTCGATCACGGTGATGGACCGGGAGCTGGATGCGAGTTTCCTGCTGGCACCGGATCGGGTGGTCGAGACCTGGCCGATAGACGATGTCATGTCACTGGACGAAAGCGCCGGCGAAGCCGTACGCGATCTCCAGCCTGAGGTAGTGCTCCTTGGCACCGGCAATCGGCAGCGATTTCCGTCGGCCGCGTTCATGGCCGGATTCCTGCGCAAGGGAATCGGCATCGAGGTGATGGACAACGCCGCGGCGGCACGCACCTACGACCTGCTGGCTGGCGAGGGGCGGCGCGTGGTCGCTGCGTTCATCCTGCCAGGGACCAAATCGGCGGGCTGAAGCCCGCCCTGCGAAGCCGCACATTGCAGGTGGGCTTCAGCCCACCAACAGTTACCTCGCCGGCAGATAGTCAAGCGGGTCGACCGGATTCCCATCCCGCCGAATCTGGAACTGCAACTCGTCCCGCGACGCCCCGGTCGAACCCATTTCCGCGATCAGCTGCCCAGCGCTCACCCGTTGGCCTTCCTTCACCAGCCGCTTGCGGTTGTGGCCGTATGCCGACAGGAAGTCGTCGTTGTGCTTGATGATGATCAGCTCGCCGTAACCAACTAGCCCGTTGCCGCTGTAGACGACCACGCCATCGGCGGCGGCGCGCACCGGATCGCCTGCCTTGCCGGCCAGCTCGATGCCCGGGATGGCATCCCCGCCCTGGAACTTCTTGATCAGCATGCCATCGGCCGGCCAGCGCCAGTTGACCCCGCTCGCCGTGCGGGTCGCTCCCTTGGAGGCCGGCACGACCGGCGGCGCAGGAACGGCGGCCGCCGGAGCCGGCGCGGCTACGCTCGCGCTCGGATGGGAGGGTGTGGGAACCGGCTTGGCCACCGGCGCCGGCATGCGCGTGGGAGCGGAGGTGACCGGGCGTCGCGTGCCCGCAACTCGATCCCTGGCGGGCGAAAGCCGTAGCACCTGGCCCGGCCAGATCGTGTACGGCGACGCGATCCCGTTCCAACCGGCCAGGTCGCGGAAATCCACCCCATGGCGGAAGGCGATCGAGTAAAGCGTGTCTCCCCGCATCACCCGGTAGCTGTCCCTGTCCGAGGCCGCCCGAGTCGGTGCGACCGGCGTGCGCGGGGTCGTGGCGCCGCGATTGGGCTGGACCACCACCGACCGGCCACAGGCGGCAAGGAGAAGCGCGGCCGAGCATGCCGCCGCGAAGCGCGTCCATTTCGTCATGTCGCCAGCATACCCAGCCGACACACCGATTTCACGAAAAGCGCCACGCCGCTCAATGCAGCCAGATCCACCACACCAGCAGCAGCGCCAACACGACGATCGCCGCCCAGCCGATGCGCTCGATGTGCTTGTGCAACACCCGCTCGGCGCGCTCGCCGAACAGGCGGATCAAGAGCGCCAGCAGCCACACGCGCTTGCCGCGCCCGACCGCCATGCAAAGCAGGAACGGAATCACCGGCACGCCCACGATGCCCGACGCCCAGGTGACGAACTTCATCGGCACCACCGGCTGCAGCGCGGCCAATGCCAGCACCAGCAGCAGGCCCAGCCAATGCTGGTTCATCTGCGCGCGCAGGTTGGCCACACCCTGTTCGATCGGCTCGAGCAAGTGCAGCGAGGCCAGCAGCGGCTGCAGCGCCTGGAACGCCCAATGGCCCAGCGCGTAGCCCACCAGCGAGCCGAGCAGCGAAAACAGCAGGCTGACGTTGGCGTAGAAGAATGCCTTCTGCCGCTTGCCCAGCATCATCGGCGCAAGCATCACCTCCGGCATGATCGGAAAGATGAAAGCTTCGACGAAGCTCAGCCCGCAGAGGTAGTACACAGCCCGCGGGTCGCGTGCCCAGGTCAGCGCACGCGAGTAGAGCGCTCCAAACAGACGCATCTAGTGGATTCCTTGTCGCCGGAGGAGTGGCATCAGCCGATGCCGCCGAGCAGCGGCACGAAACTGACCGCACCGAGTTCTTCTTGGATGAAGTCGCCCTGCCCGTTGCCGCGGATGCGTAACAGCATCTGGCTGCTGGGCGAACCGACCGGAGCGACCAGCACGCCTTCGGGCGAAAGCTGGTCGAGCACCTGGCTGGGGATCGCGTCCCCTGCGGCAGTGAGGATGATCGCGTCGAAGGGCGCCTGGTCCGGCCAGCCCAGCTTGCCGTCGTCGTGGCGCGAGCGAACGTTGGCCAGGCCCAGCTGACGGAAGCGCCGGCGCGCCTGGCGCAGCAATTCCTCGATGCGTTCGACGGTGAACACCTGCCCAACCAGCGCCGCCAATACGACCGCCTGGTAACCCGAGCCGGTTCCGATCTCCAGCACCTTCTGCGGCACGCCGCCGTTGAAATGTTCCAGCAACGCCTCGGTCATGCGCGCGACCACCCACGGCTGCGAGATGGTCTGGCCGTGGCCGATCGGCAACGCGGTGTTCTCGTAGGCGCGCGAGTGCAGCGCCTGGTCGATGAAGTGATGGCGCGGCGTGTTGCGGATCACCTCGATCACGCGCGGGTCGCGAATGCCGCCTTCCTTGAGTGTGGCGGCGAGGCGGTCGCGCGCGCGTTGGGAGGTCATTCCCTCGCCTTTGAACGCTGACGGCGGCAGCGGATGGATGTTCATCGTCATCGTCAGGCCGCCTTCTCGTCCATGGCCTCGGTCATCGCCTGCATCCAGCCGCTGATCTTCTCCAACGCCTGGTAACGGGTGAGGTCCACGTGGATCGGCGTCACCGAAACGTAGCCGCGGCGCACCGCATCGAAGTCGGTTCCGGGACCATCGTCTTCGGCGCCACCGGAAGGACCGATCCACCAGATTGGCTTGCCGCGCGGATCGGTCTGCGCGATGCAAGGTGCGGAGCGGTGCCGTTTGCCCAGCCGCGTGACCTCGAAACCCTGGATTTCGTGCCAGGGCCGGTCAGGCACGTTGACGTTGAGGATGGTGTCCGCCGGCAACGGGTCGACCAGTAGGCGCCGCATCAGGATAAGCACGGCCTGCGCGGCCGAGTCGTAGTGCTCGCCCTTGTGATCACGGCTGGCCAGCGACACGGCGATCGCAGGCAGGCCGAGGAAACGGCCTTCCATCGCCGCCGACACGGTGCCCGAATAGATGACGTCGTCACCAAGGTTGGCGGAGTTGTTGATGCCTGACACCACGATGTCCGGCTCGTGATCGAGCAGGCCGGCCAGCGCCAGGTGTACGCAATCAGTCGGCGTGCCGGCCACGCGGTAGCGTCCATCATCCATCTTCAACGCACGGATCGGCGCATCCAGGGTGAGCGAGTTGCTGGCGCCGGAACGGTCGCGATCAGGCGCCACCACCGTAACCTGCCCCACCGCTGCCAGACAGTCGGCCAATACGCGGATGCCGGGGGCGTCCACGCCGTCGTCGTTGCTTACCAGGACTCGCATGATGTTCCGTCGACAGATGCACGAACGCGGCCCCGAAGGCGCGCTCCGAATCCTCTGGAGTCTACCGGAGCGGGCCCCCTCTTTCACGGCCGTGCGATATGACACCCCGTGGCTCCAGCGACAGACAGGGAGTGTTTGCCGGAATCGCGTGCAAGTCTCTAGCATGACCTCATGAAGAAGCGCCGTGTCCCCGCCGAACCCGACGAAGACGACATCCGCCTGTTCCGCGATGCGATCGGGCCGGTGCGCGAGATCCGCGTGGATGCGCCTCCGCCGCCCGCGCCCCGGCCAGAGCCGCGCGCGCACATGTTCGAAGCGGACGAGGCCGCCGTGCCTGGCGAATTGCTGGAGCTGGCCTTCGATCCCGCACTGATGGAAATCGGTGAGGAGCTCAGCTACCTGCGCGAGGGCTATCCGCCGCGCCTGCTGCGCCAGCTCAAGCGAGGGCAGTTCAGCATCCAGGACGAACTGGACCTGCACCACATGAATGCCGCCGCCGCACAGGCCAGCATCGCCAGCTTCCTTGCCGAAGCCCGCCAGCATGGCCTGCGCTGTGTGCGCATCGTGCACGGCAAGGGCCTGCGCTCGAAGGCTGCCGGGCCGGTGCTCAAGGTGCTCACCGACCGCCTGCTGCGCCGGCGCGACGACGTGGTGGCGTTCGCTTCGGCCAAACCTGCCCAAGGCGGCACCGGTGCCGTCGTCGTCCTGCTGAGAAACGCCTGATCCCCGCAGGGGCGCACCTGTGCGCGACCGCGGTGCCGCGCGCAGGGGCGCACCTGCATCGCGACCGGGGATCACTCCGCCTCAGGCCTGCGCCAGTTCGCGCACCACGACGGTGGCGTAGGCGCCGGCAGGCAACTCGAAAGCCAGTTCCAGAGCATCCTCGCCCAGCCAGCGCCAGGACAGCTGGCGGGGAATCAGGCGCAAGGGGCGCCGTTCCTGGTCCATGCGGGCCGTCGCCAGGCCTTCCGCCAGGTCGCTGTCGCGCGCGGCAACCTCGCGCTCCAGGGCGCCGGCGTCAGCGGCGGTCGGCGGTTCGCCCTGGCCCCAGAGCGGGCCTGACGGGTGGATATCGCCGCTGGCCAGGCGCCCTGCCAGCGCGGCATCAAAGGGCTCCGGCCCGAACCACGAGCGCGAGCCGGCGAGCGACCATATCTCGCCCTCGATAGGCGTGTCCCACGTGCCCTGTTCCACCCGCGCCGCAAGCACGCCATTGAAAATGTGCGAGCGTGCCGCCGAAAGCAGGAAGCTGCGCTTGTCCCGGTCCACGCGGCGACCGGCGAACATCGCCCGCGCCTGCGCCACGTTGCCGCCCTCGCGACCGAAGCGTTGCTCGCCAAAGTAGTTGGGCACGCCGCGGGCGGCGATGGCGGCCAGCACTTTTTCAGCGGCCGTGCGATCGCCCTGCACCTCACGCAATACCAGCACGAAGCGGTTGCCGCGCAACGCGCCGCGCTTGAGTTTGCGATTGTGCCGGGTGGCGGCCAGCACTTTGACTTCTGCGTGCGGAAAGGCCGACCAGTCGGGGTCAGGCTTGCCCGCGAGCTGCACGGTGAAGGCCTGCCGGGTCACCGCATGACGGTCCTTCAGGCCCGCGAAACCCACGGCCACCGGAGGCACGCCGGCGAAACGCGCCAATTCCTTGGCCACCCAATCGGTGTTTGCGCCGCGTTTCTCCACCCATAGCAGCGCATGCTCGCCGGAACCCTCCGCGTCATAGCCAAGGATTTCCTCGACGAGGAAATCCTCCGGCGCCGCACGCAGGCGGGCGGTGAGCGGTGGCATGCCGTGGGCGTAGGGAAGTTCGTGCACTGCGGTCCTTTGATCGATGGGCTCTTCCGGCTCTGCCGGAGTCACTTGTGGGCGATGCTTGCGGGTCCACAGCAGATAGGCTGCTGCAAGGGCCGCTACATGAGAAAGAGCGAAGCGAGCCCGAGGAAGATGAAAAAGCCACCGCTGTCGGTCATCGCCGTGATCAGCACGCTCGATCCCAGCGCCGGGTCGCGACCGAACTTCATCATCAGCATCGGGATGCCGACGCCGCAGAACGCGGCAAGCAGCAGATTGAGCGTCATGGCCGCGGTCATCACCACGCCAAGGGCGATGTTCTCGTAGAGCAGCCAGGCCACCACGCCGATCACCCCGCCCCAGACCAGGCCGTTGAAAAGCGACACGGCCAGTTCCTTGCGCCACAGCCGCTTGGCGCTGTCGGGCGTGATCTGGTTGAGCGCCAGCGCGCGCACGATCATGGTGATGGTCTGGTTGCCCGAGTTGCCGCCGATGCCGGCCACGATCGGCATCAGCGTGGCCAGTGCCACCAGCTTCTCGATCGCGCCTTCGAACAGCCCGATCACGCGCGAGGCGATGAAGGCGGTGACCAGATTGATCGCCAGCCACGACCAGCGGTTGCGCAAGCTGGCCCACACCGAGGCGAAGATATCCTCCTCCTCGCGCAGACCGACGCGGTTCAGGGCGTCGCTCTCGCTTTCCTCGCGGATCACGTCGACCATCGCGTCGACGGTGATGCGCCCGATCAGCCGGCCACCGTCGTCCACGACCGGCGCAGTCACCAGGTCGTAGCGCTCGAATGCCTGCGCCACCTCGTAAGCGTCGTCGGCGGGGTGGAAGGTGTTGACGTCCGGCGCCATCACCTCGCTGACCATCTTCTCGGGCGGATTGACCAGCAGCCAATGCACAGGCAGCACGCCGGTGAGCAGGTTGTCGTGATTGATCACGAACAGCTTGTCGGTCTGCGCGGGCAGCTCGTCGAACCGGCGCAGGTAGCGCAGCACGGTCTCCAGGCTCACATCCTCGCGGATCGTGACCATCTCGAAGTCCATCAGCGAGCCGATCTGGTCCTCTTCCCAGGACAGCGCCGACTGCACCCGCTCGCGCTGCTGCGCGTCGAGGCTGGCCATCAGCTCGGGCAGCACCTCGGTCGGCAGATCCTCGACCAGGTCGGCCAGTTCATCCGCATCCAGCGGCTCCACCGCGGCGAGGATCTCGCGTTGGTCCATGTCCGCGATCAGCGATTCGCGAACCGCATCGGAGACTTCCAGCAGGATTTCGCCGTCGCGGTCGGCTTTCACCCGCTGCCAGACGGCCAGGCGCTCATCCAGCGGCAGCGATTCCAGCACGAAGGCGATGTCCGCCGGGTGCAGTTCATCGAGCCGCTGCTGCAATTCGGCCTGGTGCTCGGGCGTCGGATCCTCGACCAGCCGCGCCAGCAGCTCGGTGATGGCTTCCAGCTGCTCGTGCAGCCGGTTGGCGCCGCGGGCTTCGGCCTCGCTCACGCGCGCTCCAGCAGCACGCAGGCTTGCGCCGCGATGCCTTCGCCACGGCCCGTGAAACCGAGCCTTTCAGTGGTAGTGGCCTTGATACTGATGCGGGCGACCTCGCAGGCGAGGTCTTCGGCAAGGTTGGCGCGCATCGCCTCGGCGTGTGGCCCGACCTTTGGCGTTTCGCAGATCACCGTGATGTCGGCATTGCCGAGCCTGTAGTTGTGCTGCGACATCAGGAGGGCTGCGTGCCGCAGGAACTGGCGACTGTCCGCATCGCGCCAGCGATCGTCCGAGGGCGGGAAATGCCTGCCGATGTCGCCCAGCGCCAGGGCGCCGAAAATGGCATCGCACAAAGCGTGGATCACCACGTCCCCATCCGAATGGGCGACCACGCCCCGACGGTGCGGGACGCGCACGCCGCCGAGCACGACGACATCGCCATCGCCGAATGCGTGCACGTCGAAACCCTGCCCTATCCGCATCGCGCCGTCCTCGTCAGCAGGAACTCGGCCAGCGCGAAATCCGCGGCCGTGGTCACCTTGATGTTGTCCTCCGCGCCTTCCACCAGCCGCGGCGCGTAGCCTGCCCGCTCCATCGCCATCGCCTCGTCGCTCACCACAACGCCCGCGCGGGTGGCCGCTTCCAGTGCCGCCACAAGCTGCCCGCGTCGGAACATCTGCGGCGTGAAGGCGCGCCAGCGCTGTTCTCGTGGCTCGGTAGAGATGCTGCGCTGGCTCTCGTCCGCGCGCTTGAGGGTATCCCTCAGCGGCGCACCGAGCAGGCCACCGTCGCCCGCGGAGGCGTGGTCGACCAAGCGTTCGATGTCGGCGGCGCGAATGCAGGGACGCGCCGCGTCATGCACCAGCACGAAATCCTGCTGGGCGACTTCGGTTGGCAGCGCGCGCAAGCCTGCCAGTACCGAGTCGGCGCGCTCGCCACCACCGATCGTCGTGAGTACCGGCTTGCCACCCAGGTTGTCGATGCCGGGCCAGTGCCCGTCGTCGGCCGCCAAGGAGATCATCAAACCGGCGATGCACGGGTGCGCCGCCAACCGCTCCAGCGTGTGCAGGATCAGTGCGCGCCCCGCCAACGGCAGGTACTGCTTGGGGCAATCGCCGCCGACCCGGGTGCCGCGTCCGGCGGCCGGTATCACGCACCACAGCGGGGCCATGTCAGTGCCCGCCGCCGTCGCTGGCCGGTGGCGCACTGGCGCTGCCGGCCGGTCGTTCGACCACCTGGTAGAAGGTCTCGCCGGGCTTGATCAGGCCCAGCTCCGCGCGGGCGCGCGCCTCGACCGCCTGCTCGCCATGCTTGAGGTCGCTGACGTCGGCCGCCAGCGCCTGGTTGCGCTGGAGCAGCTTGTCGTTCTCGCCGGTCTGCTTCTGCACGGCGGCGCGCAGCGTCTGTACTTCGTGCATGCCGCCGCTGCCGGTCCACAGTTTGAGCTGCAGACCGATCAGGATCACGAGCAAGACCAGGGCGATCCAGCGCAGCATGGACGTTGCAGACTCCGCGTCAGCCCGGCAGGCGGGCGAGGTTGGGGAATGCGTCGCGACCGGCGTAGCGGGCAGCACTGCCCAGAGCCTCCTCGATGCGCAGCAGCTGGTTGTACTTGGCCACGCGGTCGGTGCGGCATAGCGAGCCGGTCTTGATCTGGGTCGCGGTGGTCGCGACGGCGATGTCCGAGATGGTCGTGTCCTCGGTCTCGCCCGAACGATGGGAGACCACGGCGGCATACTTCGCCGCGTCGGCCATGGCGATGGCTTCGAGCGTCTCGGACAGCGTGCCGATCTGGTTGACCTTGATCAGGATCGCATTGGCGATGTGCTTCTCGATGCCCTCGCGGAAGATCGACGGGTTGGTGACGAACAGGTCGTCGCCGACCAGCTGCACTTCCTTGCCGATCCTGTCGGTGAGCAGCTTCCAGCCGTCCCAGTCGCCCTCGGCCATGCCGTCCTCGATGGTGACGATGGGATACTGCTTCGCCCACCCGGCCAGCAGATCGACGAACTGCTCCGGCGCGTAGGCCTTGCCCTCGCCTTCCAGGTCGTACTTGCCGTTCTTGAAGAACTCGGAGCTGGCCACGTCCAGGCCCAGCAGGATCTCGCTGCCGACCTTGTAGCCGGCCTTGCCGACCGCCTCCAGGATGGTGTCCAGCGCCTCGATGTTGGAGCGCAGGTTCGGCGCGAAGCCGCCCTCGTCGCCGACCGCGGTGTTGAGGCCCTTGCCCTTGAGCACGGCCTTGAGCGCGTGGAAGATTTCCGCGCCGGCGCGCAGCGCCTCGGCGAAGTTCGGCACGCCCACCGGCAGCACCATGAACTCCTGCACGTCGACATTGTTGTCCGCATGTGCGCCGCCGTTGATGATGTTCATCATCGGCACCGGCAGGCTGCCAGGCTTGCCATGCGAGAGGTACTTCCACAACGGTTCGCCGCGGGAGGCGGCCACCGCGTGCGCCGCAGCCATGGAGACGCCCAGCAGCGCGTTGGCACCCAGCTTGCCCTTGTTCGGCGTACCGTCCAGTGCGATCAGCTTGTCGTCGAGGCCCTTCTGGTCGGCCGCGTCGAAACCCTTCAGCGCAGTGGCGATCGCGCCATTGACGTTGGCGACCGCCTTGGTCACGCCCTTGCCGCCGTAGCGCGCCTTGTCGCCGTCGCGCAGCTCGACCGCCTCGCGCGAACCGGTCGAGGCGCCGCTGGGCACCGCGGCCCGGCCGAACGCGCCCCCGTCCAGGGTGACTTCGGCTTCCAGCGTGGGGTTGCCGCGCGAGTCGAGGATTTCACGGGCGTGGATGCGGGTGATCTGAGTCGTCATTGGGTGATGTCCCTAATCGATGTACTTGGAAAACCAAAACAGCAAAGCCGTGATACCAGCGAACAGCACAGCGACCACCAACCGGTAGAACCTCTGGAAGCGCCGGGTCACGTCCAGTGCCTGGTTCTGCTTGGCGATCGCCGTCTCGCTGTTCTTCCGGTAAAGCTCCAGGTGCTCGCGCTGGACGTCGCGGATTTCCGTCAACAGCCGGACCAGCGAGTCTTCCGTGGACATGCTCGTCCCCCGGTCAGAGTGTGTTTTCGAGAAAGCCGTGACGCTTGGTCGCGGCGTCCAGTTCCATAAGGGTTTCCAGCAACGCCTCCATCTTGTCCAGCGGCCAGGCATTGGGGCCGTCGGAGAGCGCCTTGCTCGGGTCCGGATGCGTCTCGGCGAACAGGCCGGCCACGCCGACCGCGACCGCCGCGCGCGCCAGTACCGGCACGAACTCGCGCTGGCCACCCGAGCTCGCGCCCTGGCCGCCGGGCAACTGCACCGAATGCGTGGCGTCGAAGACCACCGGGCAATCCGTCTCACGCATCACGCTCAGCGAACGCATGTCCGAGACCAGGTTGTTGTAGCCGAAGCTCGCGCCGCGCTCGCACACCATGATGTCGTCGTTGCCCACGGCCTTGGCCTTGGCGACCACGTGCTTCATGTCCCACGGCGCCAGGAACTGGCCCTTCTTGATGTTCACCGGCTTGCCGGCGCGCGCCACGTTCTGGATGAAGTCGGTCTGGCGGCACAGGAAGGCGGGGGTCTGCAGGACGTCGACCACCGCGGCCACTTCGTTCATCGGCGTGTACTCGTGCACGTCGGTGAGAAGCGGCACGCCGAGCTGGCGCTTGACCTCGGACAGTACACGCAGGCCTTCCTCAAGCCCCGGGCCGCGGAAGCTCTGGCCCGAAGAACGATTGGCCTTGTCGAAACTGGACTTGAAGATGAAGTTCACGCCCAGCCGGCCGGTGATTTCCTTGAGCTTGCCGGCGGTGTCCACCTGCAGTTGCTCGGACTCGACCACGCAGGGGCCGGCGATTAGGAACAGGGGCTGGTTGAGACCGATTTCGAAACCGCAGAGCTTCATAGGTATTTCCTGTCGGTGCATCGCCTGGCCGGCGAGCCGCTACCCCTCGGGACGTCATTCCCGCGAAAGCGGGAGTCCATCTCCAAAGGAATAACCAAGAGCAAAGTGGGTTCCCGCTTTCGCGGGAATGACGCCCGCGCTCTGTCGGGCGCCACACCGTTCATCTGGAACGAGGCACGTGGGACAAGGCCATCATGCCCTCGCCTGCGCGCTCGCCAGCTTCTCTCCCTCGCGCATCGCCTTGTACTCGCGCGCCGCCTCGACGAAGCCGATGAACAGCGGATGGCCGTCGCGCGGCGTGGAGGTGAACTCCGGATGCGCCTGGCAGGCCAGGAACCACGGGTGCTTCTGCTGGGGGAGTTCGACGATCTCGACCAGCAGGTCGTCCATGGACTTGCCGGACACCACCAGGCCCAGATCCTCGAAATCCTGCCGGTAGCGGTTGTTGAATTCGTAGCGGTGGCGATGGCGCTCGCGCACCACTTCCTGGCCGTAGGTCTCGCGCGCGAGCGTGCCGGTCTTCAGGCGCGCCTCCTGCGAGCCCAGGCGCATCGTGCCGCCCAGGTCCGAGTGTTCGCTGCGCTGCTCGGTCTCGCCGGCGGCGGTGGTCCATTCGGTAATCAGCGCGATCACCGGGTTGGCGGTGTTGCGATCGTTCTCGCTCGAATCGGCATCCTTCAGGCCCGCCACGTTGCGAGCGAAGTCCACCACCGCCGCATGCATGCCGTAGCAGATGCCGAAGTACGGCACGCCGTTTTCGCGGGCGTACCTGGCCGACAGCACCTTGCCCTCGAAGCCGCGTTTGCCGAAGCCGCCCGGCACCAGGATGGCGTCGGCCTTGCCCAGCACCTTCTGCGCGCCCTCGGCCTCGACCTGTTCCGAATCGATCCAGTCCAGGTTGACCCGGGTCTGCTGCTTGATGCCGCCATGGCGCAGCGCTTCGCCGAGCGACTTGTAGGCGTCCTTATGTTCGACGTACTTGCCGACGATCGCGATGGTGACCTCGTCCTTCGGGTGCTCGACCGCCTCGACGGTGCGGCGCCAGCTGGAAAGGTCGGCCGGCTTGGCGTCGAGCCCCAGCCGCCGCACCACGATGTCGTCCAGCCCCTGGCTGTGCAGCCACAACGGGGTCTTGTAGATCACGTCCACGTCGATCGCGCTGATCACCGCGTTCTCGGGAACGTTGGTGAACAGGGCGATCTTTCGCCGTTCGCTATCCGGCAGCGGCTCCTCGCAGCGGCACAGCAGGATGTCAGGCTGGATGCCGATCGAGCGCAGCTCCTTGACCGAATGCTGGGTCGGCTTGGTCTTGATCTCGCCGGCGGCCTTGATGAACGGGACCAGGGTCAGGTGCATGAACAGGCACTTTTCCGGCCCGTGCTCGATGCGCAACTGGCGGATCGCCTCCAGGAATGGCAGCGACTCGATGTCGCCCACCGTACCGCCGATCTCCACCAGCGCCACGTCGAAGCCACGGGTGGCCTCGTGCACGCAGTGCTTGATCTCGTCGGTGATGTGCGGGATCACCTGCACGGTGGCGCCCAGGTAGTCGCCACGGCGTTCCTTGCGGATCACGCTCTCGTAGATCTTGCCGGTGGTAATCGAGTTCTT